>CAJOKZ010000006.1 GCA_905235335.1 uncultured Succiniclasticum sp. | reverse complement strand
AACTGGGAATTGCTGGGGGCAGACGTGGCACTGCACGGATATCCTATGTTGAGCATTGCCCGGAAACAGAATAACGGGGCGATGGATCGCTTCATCAACGAATACAGGGAGAAGGCCGGACAGAAGGTTGCCTATAACCGGGGACGGGAAGGAGTTCTGGCCATGGGTCGGTATTTACGGGAAAAGCACCTATTGGGTATCCTGTTTGACCAGGATACCAATGATACCGGAATAAAGATCAACCTGTTCGGCAGGGAAGTTATCACGCCGGGCGGACCCGCTGTATTCAGCCGTTCTTTTGGCTGTCCGGTATTACCCATATTTATGCATTACGATCCGGACGGAAGCTGCCGGGCGAAAATTTATCCGCCGTTGTATGCAGGCAAGACGAAAGACAAAGACAGGGATTTGTATCAGTTGACGGAAAAGCTGATGGCGATTCTGGAAGAGGAGATTCGAAGCAACCCGTCCATGTGGTTTTGGGTGCACGATCGTTGGAAGGACGGACGGGAACGCTTCAAGAAAAAATAAGGAACACTGCATTGCATATGCTGGCAGGCTGCTAAAATGTCAGCAGGCGGTTCCGTAATTCCGTAAGGGGTGGAAGGTGTGCGTATGAAAAAGCAAATCACACTTGTTTCTGAAGTAAGCTATTCCGGTGTGGGGCTCCACTCTGGAAAAGATGTGGTCATGACAATAAAGCCGGCAGAACCGGGAGAGGGAATTGTCTTTGTCAGAACCGATTTGCCGGGGAATCCGGTGATTCATGCCAGAGCCAATCTGGTAACATCTACCCTGCGTGCTACGACCATCAGTGAAAATGGCGTGCAGGTCTGCACAGTGGAACATCTGCTGGCCGCGCTGTCCGGCATGGGGGTAGACAATTGCCGGATAGAGATGGATTCTCCGGAACCACCGGTCACAGATGGAAGCGCGCGAGTCTTTTCGCAATTGATACAAAAAGCAGGACGGCGTGAGCAAGAGGCGGAAAAATGCATATACGAGACTGAAAGGATTTTTTCCGTTTATGACGGGGATAAATACATCGTGATGCTGCCCTATGACGGCATGCGTATTTCCTTTACCTCCGTCAACAGCCATCCCCTGTTGGGAGCACAGTTTTTTGATATAGAACTGGACGAAGATAGTTTTTTGAAGGAAATTGCTCCAGCCCGGACCATCGGGTTCATGCATGAGGTGGAGGAGATGCAGAAGATGGGTCTGGGGCTGGGAGGAAACTTGGAGAACGCCGTGGTGTATGACGATACGAAGTGCCTGTCCGTTCCCCGGTTCCCGGACGAGTTGGTCCGACATAAAATTTTGGATGTTTTGGGCGATTTGTCGCTGATCGGGCCCTGGAAGGGTCATGTTATCGCGGTCAAATCAGGCCATTTCTATAATTCACAGTTGGCGAAACAAATTGTTGCATACAGGGAGGATATATAATGGCAATTACGCTGGATATCACTGAAATCAGAAAAATTCTTCCGCACCGGTTCCCCATGTTGCTGGTAGACCGGATTTTGGATATGGAGCCGATGAAATGGGCTGTAGGTGTCAAGAATGTTTCCGTGAATGAACTTCAGTTTCAGGGGCATTTCCCCGGCGAACCCATCATGCCCGGAGTCCTTCTCATCGAAGCCATGGCCCAGGTAGGGGGGGTTGCCCTGCTGTATCCACCTGAAAACAGAGGAAAAATCGCTGTCTTTGCAAAGATTGACAAGGTTCGTTTTCACCGGCAGATAGTTCCGGGAGACCAGGTAGTGACACGGGCGGATGTGGTAAAGATTCACGGAGTTATGGCTGTGATCCACTGCGCAGGCCATGTAGACGGGGAGCTCGCCTGTGAATGTGACTGCTACTTTGCAATTCAGGACTCGAAACAGTAGACGGAAAGAATGAGCCGCTATTTTTTGAATTTGACTTGACGGAATCGAAAAACGTAGAAATATTAAGAAAACCAGTATAACTGATAAAAAAACAGAAACTAATTTAAAATAAATCGATAATAACGAAAAATACAAGGAAAATCCAAGCGCTGAAAACGGGTGGATTTTACGAGTATATTTATCAAATGTCAATTCCGTGTATTGTGAGTTTACAAGGTGGGATTTCTGCAAGGATAGGTTCACGGGGTGGCAGATGTTAAAAGCAGAGACAGGCTGTTTCTGCAGAGGAGTGAGAAAATGGCAGCGGTAGTAACACCATTACGCAAGATTCACGAGACCGCGATCATAGAAAAAGGCGCGGAGGTTGGGAATAATGTAGTAATCGGTCCGTATGCGGTAATTAAGCATGATGTGATTTTAGGGGATGGCTGTATTGTCGGTCCGCATGTAGTCATCCATCCTTACACGACGATCGGGAAGGACTGCAAGTTCTTCCCGGGGGCATCCATCGGCGGTGTTCCCCAGGATCTGAAATTTAAAGGAGAACGCACCTATACGGTCATCGGTGACAGGGGTGTATTTCGTGAATGTGTGACAGTAAGCCGTGCCTGCGGTGAGGGTAACGAGACCCGCATCGGCAACGACATCCTGATGATGGCTTATACCCATATAGCTCATAACTGTATTGTCGGGAACAACGTGATTATGTCCAATGTAGCTACATTGGCGGGTCATGTCGTGGTAGAGGATCGGGCAGTAATAGGGGGATTGGCAGCGGTTCATCAGTTCTGCCGTATTGGTCGGAACGCCATGGCCGGTGGGATGAGCCGGGTGTCTCAGGATATCCCCCCGTTTATGCTGGTGGCCGGGGATCCTGCCTTTGTGGCAGGACTGAACAGCGTGGGATTGGCCCGGGCCGGGATGCCGTTGGAAATCCGTACTCAGTTGAAAAAAGCGTTCCGCATCCTGTATCGCAGCGGTCTTTCTTTAGAAGAAGCAATAGCTACCATGGAACAGGAACTGGACAGCAGCGAGCCTGTTGAACATCTGATGCGGTTCCTGCGCAATGCGGAACGCGGCATCATTCATACCCGGAAATAGGACGGGCGGACTTGATATGGAGACATTGGGGTTATTGGCAGGAATCGGGCATCTTCCCGTGGATGTGGCTCAATCGGCCAGACAGCTTGGATATAAGGTCGTGGCGGTTGCGGTGGTAGCGGATACGGATCCGGAACTGCCGGAAAACGCTGATGTCTTTTATTCTATTAATGTGGGAAAAGTGGGCAAGATCCTGCAGACACTTCAAAAGCATGGCGTGAGAGAAGTGACCATGATCGGGAAGGTGACTAAGGAAGTTTTGTATAAAAACGGAGTCATGATTCCGGATCTGACAACCATAAAAGTATTGGCTTCCCTGCCCGACAGGAAAGACGATACTATCATGAACGCTATTGTAAAGCTCATCGAAGACGCGGGCATGCATGTGATGGACCAGACAAAGCTGATTCAGCCGCTGCTCCCGGAACCGGGGGTGTTGACGAAACGGAAACCCACGGAACAAGAGTGGAAGGATATGCAGTTTGGTTTCCGGATGGCGAAAGAACTGGGACGGCTGGATGTCGGACAGACCGTTGTAGTAAAGAATCAGGCGGTCATGGCTTTGGAAGCCATCGAAGGGACGGATGCCTGTATTCTTCGAGGCGGTTTTTTGGGAAAAGGTGGGGTAATCGTTGCCAAAACGGCTAAACCGGCCCAGGATAACCGTTTTGACATGCCTAGTGTGGGTACTGCCACACTGACCTCCATGATTCATGCCGGGGCGACGGGGATTGCTGTCGAGGCAGGGCGCACACTGCTGGTAGACCGTAAGCGTACAATGGCTATGGCAGAAGAAAAGGGCATTACGATTGTATCTATGACAGAGGCGGATTTGTCATGAGGAATCAGTCCATTCGGCTGTATAGCGTTTGAATGGATAAAATCGTGGCTGTACATAAGTTTTTAGAAAAATAAACATTGAAATATTTGTGGAATGAGCAGCTGAAAGGTTTATTCAGCTGCTTTTTTATGATATAATAAGATGATATCGTATGTATTAAAACAAGAAGCTGCCGGTTCCAATACAGGGATATAGGCGTTTTATCACAACTTCAGCAACCACACTTCATGGAAAATACCGGTAATTAGGGGCTGCTGTGATGATCTTTGCATTCGGCACTGTATCACAGGGGGATTATGACGAAGATTTTGATTTCTGCGGGGGAAGCGTCTGGCGACCTGCATGCCGGGGCGGTGACCCGGGCTATCAGACAACTGAATCCGGATACCGAAATTTTCGGGATGGGCGGCGACTGTATGCGTGCGGCGGGTGGCGAAGTGTTGTTCGATATCAAAGACCACAGCGTCATGGGCTTCGTGGAAGTTCTGAAAAAACTGCCGGATATTTGGAGGTTGCGTAGCGAATTTATTGCACTGATGAACAGGCGCAAACCGGATGTGCTCCTGACCATTGATTATCCCGGTTTCAATATGCGGTTGGCAAAGCTGGCAAAAGAGCGGGGAATCAAGGTGGTTTCCTTCATCGCTCCTTCTGCCTGGGCCTGGCGGCCTCAGCGTGCGGCCGGCGTAGTGAAAGTGGTGGACAAGATTGCATCCATATTCCCTTTTGAATACGATCTGTATAAATCCTACGGCGCGGATATTGAGTTTGTAGGTCATCCCCTGGTGGATACGGTTAAACCATCTCTGCCTCGGGATGAAGCAGAGAAATTGGCTGGAAAGCGGCAGGGTCATCCCCTTGTGCTTTTGATGCCCGGAAGCAGGGAGATGGAGATACAGCGCCTGTTGCCGGTGATGTTGGAAGCGGCCCGGATTCTGAAAAAGAAACGGCCGGGCATGGATTTCGCCATGCCCCGGGCAGCGACGATCCCCAAGGAGCGGCTGGAAGCGCCTATAAACGCGTCCGGACTGGACATTACTCTGACGGAAGGACATACCTACGATGTGATGAGCACGGCGGATCTTGCCATCGCCACCAGCGGTACGGTGACACTGGAAGCAGCCCTATGCGGATTGGGCTGCGAGATATTGTACAAGTCCTCGCCGGTCAGTTTCTGGATTGCCAGCCATGTGGTGGAGATTCCCCATATCGGCCTGCCAAATATCGTGGCGGGACGGATGATTGAACCAGAGCTGCTGCAGGATGACTGTACGCCGGAAAAGGTCGCTTTTACGGCGCTGGAAATGCTGGAACCCAAACGGTATAGCCAACTGCAGAGGGATCTGCAGGAAGTAAAAGAAAAACTCGGTGAGCCCGGTGCCGTGAAGCGGGTGGCAGAACTGGTTCTGTGCATGGCAAGTAAGCATCAACAGGAACAGCTTTCCAAAAAATCGTAGAAGATTTTCTATAAGGAGTTTTAATGAATTTATATAAACGGATTTTAAGTTATATAAAACCATACGTACATGTACTGGTCATTGCTCTCGTTTGTACGGCACTGGCGGCAGGCGGAAACCTTTATCTTCCCTGGATATTCCGTGATATGATTGATAAGGTGCTGAATGCAAAAGATTCGTTCATGCTGAATATGATTGCAGTCAGTATCGTTGTGATTTTTCTGCTTCGCGGAATATTTCTTTATTGGCAGAACTATCTCATGAGCTGGGTGGGGCAGCATGTCATTATTGACATCCGCAGTGAGGTGTTCCATAAACTGCAGCGGCTGTCCATGTCTTTTTACGATAACAATAAGACAGGAACCATCATGAGCTATGTAACCAATGATGTGAATGCATTACAGGGTGCCATGGTCGATAATACCATCGAATTGGTCACGGAGGGCATTATCCTGGTGGGGTCTGTTTGTGCCATGATCTATTTGGACTGGAAACTGACGATTTTCACGATCCTAACCTTTCCTGTCGTGCTTTATTTTATGAATTTCTTCGGGAAAAAGATTCGTCGGGCAGGCGGGCAGATTCAGGAGGCTACGGCAGATATCACTTCGGTCTTGCAGGAATCGGTCTCCTCTGCACGGGTGGTCAAATCCTTCGTCAGGGAACAATATGAGATTGAACGTTTTGAAAAGGAAAACATTGCTAACCTTAAAGCCAATCTGAAAAACGCGAGATATATGGCGACGCTTACACCGACCATTGAATTTGTGGCGGCATTGGGAGTAACGTTGATTTTATGGTATGGTGGAAATAATGTTATTGATGGAGATACAACAGCCGGTTCCCTGGTAGCGTTTCTTGCCTATGCGGTTAACATTTCCAATCCTATAAAGCGTATCACGCGGGTCACCGGACATATCCAGAAAGCGCTGGCTGCAGCACAGCGTGTGTTTGATGTGTTGGATTTGCCGGAAGAGGTAAAAGATCTGCCGGATGCGAAAGAGCTTCCTGAGGTGCAGGGAACCGTAAACTTCGAACATGTGACTTTTTCCTATACCGAAGGGGATGAGATTCTGCATGATTTGACCTTTTCCGTGAAGTCAGGCCAGGCTATTGGTCTGGTAGGGCCTTCCGGTGCGGGGAAGTCTACTATAGCCAGTCTGCTTCCGCGGTTTTATGACTGCGATTTCGGCAGCATCCGGATTGATGGAACAGACATCAGACAGGTCACACTGGATTCCCTCCGTAACCAGGTGGGTATCGTGCCACAGGAGACGATTCTGTTTAATGGTACGGTTTATGATAACATTCTGTACGGGCGGCTGGATGCCTCGAAGGAAGAGATCGAGGAAGCCGCCAGGGCGGCTAATGCCCATGATTTTATCATGGAGTTGCCACAGGGCTATGAAACGATGCTGGGTGACAGGGGAGTGAATATTTCCGGCGGGCAGCGGCAGCGTATCGCTATTGCGCGGGCCATCCTGAAGAATCCCCGCATTCTGATTCTGGATGAAGCGACTTCTGCGCTGGATACGGAAAGTGAACGTCTGGTACAGGAAGCGTTGAACAGGCTGATGGTAGGGCGTACTGCCTTTGTCATCGCCCATCGGCTGTCAACCATCAAAAATGCGGACAGGATACTCGTTTTGGATAAAGGCCGTCTGGTTGAAGACGGGACGCATGATGACCTGATGGAAAAGAATGGGCTGTATGCACACCTGTATCAGATACAGTATCGTAATAATCAGGAAGAGGGCAGTGTGTAACCAATGTATATACTTTATAATATTTTAGGCGTGATCATATTTATCATATTGGTATTGCCTTATTACCTGTACCGGCTGGCAACGGAAAAGGGATTTTCCACCCGGTTCCGGCAAAGCATGGGACTTGTGCGCCGGGAGGAGATAGACGCGGTGGTGAATACTGACTGCATTTGGATTCACGGTGCGTCTGTAGGTGAAATCGTAGCTACAAGTCCGCTGGTCAAGGAGATCAAAAAGATCATGCCTAATCGTAAGGTGCTGGTCTCTGCCTTTACCGTCGGCGGTTACAATATGGCGAAGCAGATTATTCCGGAGGCAGATGCTATTATCTATTTCCCTCTGGATCTGGTGTGGGTGGCAGAATCCATCGTGCGGCGGGTGCATCCGGGTATTTTCATGCCGGTGGAAACGGAATTATGGCCTAACTTCCTGCGGGCCATCCGGACACGAAACATTCCCGTAATGATGGTCAATGGCCGTATCTCTGAGAAATCTGTGAAAAATTACCGCTACCTGTTCAGCATTTGGCGGGATATGTTGCGGACGGTGAGCCGTTTCTGCATGCAGTCCAGCATCGATGCCAATTATATTACACATCTGGGTGCCGATCCCCAAAAGATATTCGTAACCGGAAACACGAAATTTGACCAGACCTATGCAGAAGTCACTCCGGAGGATTTGGCTACATATAAAATGGAATTGGGGTTGGGGAATGATGCCTTCCCAATCATCGTGGCGGGTTCTACCCATCCACCGGAAGAGGAAGCGGTGCTGGCATCCTTTACAGAACTGCGAAAACAGTATCCGAAGGCGCGTCTTATCATTGCGCCTCGTAAACCCAACCGTTCAGATGAGATTAAGCGGCTCAACAGCAAATTCGGCTACGAAACCGGCTATCGTTCTAAATTGAAGGAAATGAGCGGGAAACGGCCGGAATATCCAGTGGTGTTGATAGATACGATTGGTGAACTGGGCCGTATCTATGCCGTAGGCGATATTGTATTTATCGGCGGCAGCCTCATGCATCACGGCGGCCATAATGTACTGGAGCCTGCGGCCCATGCCAAGCCCATACTGGTGGGTCCCAGCATGGAAAACTTCAAGGATTCCTACTCCCTGTTAAGCAAGGTCGGTGCCTGCCGTATGGTTCCCGATACCAACGGGCTCACAAAGGCAATCCAAGAGATTGCCGGGGATAACGTCCTGCGGAAAAAGATGGGGGATGCTTCCATACAGGTTATCCGGGAGAACCGGGGTGCAGCTTTGAATACGATGCATTACCTGACAGATCTTTTGGAACAGGCTTCTGTGCCCCGCGCCTATACCAAAGAATATCCTGTCAACACACGGAATTTCAACGATGCGGGAGGTGGCGGTCTGAAGCATGGTGCGGCAATCATCCAATATGTCTTCCATATGGCCCATGCGCCGGAACGTCCTTGGTATGCCTTTATTCTACTGGGGCTTTTGCGGGGGCTGTCCTATATTTATGGATTCGGCGCCCGTGTCAACCTGTGGATGTATGAAGCGGGATTGCTGAGCCGGCGTAAACTGGACTGCTGTGTTATCTCCATCGGAAACATCACCGTGGGCGGTACCGGCAAGACGCCGACGGCCCAGCGGGTGGCCATGATGATCCGGAACATGGGATATCGGGTAGTCATCTTGAACCGCGGTTACCGTTCCCACTGGGACAAGCCGCTGGGTGTTGTATCTGATGGGAAAAAGATTTACATGACCAGCTATGAGGCAGGTGATGAAGCCTACCTAATGGCCAAGATGATGCCAGGAATACCGGTCGTTATCGGTAAGAACCGTGATGAGACCGGTAGTTATGCAGTGGAAAAAATGCATGCTGAAGTCATCATCATGGATGATGGGTACCAGCACTGGCAGGTAAACCGTGACTTGGATATCGTACTGGTGGATACTCTGAACCTTTTCGGAAACGGAGCACTGTTGCCTCGGGGTATCCTTCGTGAACCTCTGAGCCATCTAGACCGGGCGGATATGTTCCTTTTCACGAAGTCCGATCAGAGCGCCCGGCTGACCCGCACTACGCTGGCGGAAAATATCCGGCAGTACAATGAAAAGGCTCCTATCGTAGAAAGTATCCATCATGCAAAAGAGTTTGTCGAAATTGCGGATTGGTACAAAGGGAACCAGCAAAATCCACTTAAGCTGGAAGAATTAAAGGGTAAAAGAGTCATGGTATTCTCGGCCATCGGTAATCCATCCTCTTTTGAACAGAATGTCTCTGGTTGCGGTTTGGACATTCTGGAAGCCATCCGGTATCCTGACCATCATGACTACGGTATGCTGGAGATGCAGTACATCGGCGAGCGGGCAGCTGAACTGCAGGCAGACGCCCTGATTACTACCGGTAAGGATGCCGTTAAGATACCGACTGAATTCATTTATTTTAACCGCGATATTCCGCTGTATGTCATGAACATGGATATCATGGTCACGAAGAATGAGGAAACCTTCGATAATATGCTGGTCGATACGGTCAGGACCGTGCTGAAGAAGCAGGAGGAAGCCCGAAAGAAAGAGGGCAACCATAGCAGGGAACTTCCTGTTTCAACCTGAAATGCAAAAGTTTTGGTAAAGGAGAATTCTTTTATGAAAGTGATCTGTGTGATTCCGGCGCGGTATGCATCCACCCGCCTGCCTGGCAAGCCTCTGAAGCTGATTGCGGGGAAGCCCATGATACAGCGGGTTTGGGAGCAAGCGAGAAAAGCGCAGATCCCGTCCGAAGTAATCGTGGCCACCGATGACAGGCGCGTCTATGACGCAGTAATCGCTTTTGGGGGCAATGTCTGCATGACCAGAGAGGATCATCCCAATGGGACGAGCCGTCTGGCAGAAGTGGCGGAAAAATATCCGGATGTTGATGTTATCGTCAACGTGCAGGGGGATGAACCTATGATCCCCCCGGAAATCATTGATCGTCTGGCAGAAGCATTTCAGGCAGAATCGGATTTGAAGATGGCGACCATGAAGGTGAGGATGCAGGAAAGCGAATATGCGGATCCGTCTGCTGTCAAGGTAGTGACAGATAAGAACGGGTATGCCCTGTATTTTTCCCGCAACCTGATTCCTTATCCCCGCAACGTGACGGATCTGTTCAAAGTGTACAAGCATGTGGGTATATACGCCTATACCAGAAAATTCCTGATGCTGTATGCTGCTATGAGACCTACCCCCCTGGAACAGGTGGAAAGTCTTGAGCAGTTGAGAGTGCTGGAAAATGGGTATAAGATCAAAGTGTTGGAAAGCGATTTCCGGGGAATTGGCGTGGATACCCAGGAAGATTTGGATGCAGTAAACAAATTATTTAAACATAAATGAGGGCAGTGATCCTGCTTTATTAGGAATATTACAGGGAGGAAACCGATGCATATCGTCAACGTGGGTCCTTATAAGGTTGGGCACGGGCAGCCGCTGTTGTTGCTGGCCGGGCCCTGTGTGCTGGAAGGCTTTGAACACAGCCTGGCCATCGGACAGGAGGTAAAACGTATCTGTAAAAAATTAGGCATGCCTTATGTATTCAAGGCGTCTTTTGATAAAGCCAACCGATCTTCTTACAGTTCTTTTCGGGGACCCGGACTGGAAGAAGGCCTGAAACAGCTGGCCGCAATCAAAAAAGAACTAGGTGTCCCGGTGGTCAGCGATATCCATGAGACCTGCCAGGTGAAAAAGGCTGCAGAGGTACTGGACATTTTACAGATACCCGCCTTCCTGTGTCGGCAGACAGATCTGGTATATGCAGCCGGGAAGACGGGGAAATGTGTCAATGTGAAGAAAGGGCAGTTTCTGGCGCCTTGGGATATGAAAAATGTTATCTCCAAGCTGGAAGCGGCTGGGAATACAAATATCCTGTTGACGGAACGGGGTTCCAGTTTTGGGTACAATACCTTGGTGACGGATATGCGGGGACTTGCCGTAATGCGGGAGCTAGGTTATCCTGTGGTCATGGATGCAACCCATAGTGTGCAGATTCCCGGTGGAAAAGGAACCAGTAGCGGTGGGCAGAGCCAGTACGTGCCCCATATGGCGCGGGCAGCTGCTGCTGTCGGTATAGATGCCCTGTTTCTGGAAGTGCATGATGATCCGTCCAAGGCACTGAGTGACGGTCCCAATATGGTGCGGCTGGACCGGCTGGAGACGTTGCTGGCCGATGTACTGGCCATTGACCGGATCACTCGGAAATAGTAAAACTAGCATTTCCTCAAATGGTATTTTACAGAATTACAGTTACACAGTCAGTCTGAATCTGGTATTGGAAAGGAACACGACAGTCTATGAACGAGATGGAAACCGATGCCCAAAAAGTACTGAAGATGGAGGCGGAAGCGATACTGGATCTGATCCCCCGTATCGATGCGCATTTTGACGCAGCGGTAGAAATGATCCTGGCCTGTCAGGGTCGTGCGGTAACGACCGGGATGGGAAAATCCGGGATCATCGCCCATAAAATTTCAGCTACGTTGGCCAGTACCGGGACCCCGTCTTTTTACCTGCATCCGGCAGAAGGCATCCACGGGGATTTGGGGATGCTGACATCGGAAGATGTGGTGATAGCCTTGTCTAACAGTGGGGAGACAGGGGAGATTCTGAACATCCTGCCGTCTCTGCGGCGTATCGGTGCAAAGTTAATCGCTATGGTAGGGAATCCGGATTCCACTCTGGCCAGGAATGCTGATGTGGTTTTAGATGTCGGGGTTAAAAAAGAGGCCTGTCCTCTGGGGTTGGCGCCTACCTCCAGTACCACGGCGGCACTGGCATTCGGAGATGCCCTGGCTATGGCGCTGATGGGAAGGCATCACTTTACTTCCGGACAGTTTGCCGTATTCCATCCGGGAGGCAGTCTGGGGCGGAAGCTCCTGCTCACGGTAGGGGATCTTATGCATGCAGGAAATGAGAATCCTGTGGTGAAAGGAACCGCTACGGTCACAGAAGCCCTGTTCGTCATTACGGATAAGGGGCTTGGCGCTGTTTCTGTAGTGGATGAAAATGATATCATGATTGGGCTTTTGACAGATGGGGATATCCGTCGGGGACTGTCCAAAGGAGTAGATTTCCTGCAACGTCCGGTGACGGAACTGATGACGAAGAGCCCGAAATTCATCTCAAAAGAAAAACTGGCGGCCCAGGCATTGCACATCATGGAAAGCCATACGCCTAAACCCATCACGGTGTTGCCAGTCATCGACGGCGAACGGCATGTGATCGGTCTGTTACACATGACAGATTTGGTACGGCAGGGCGTGGTGTAAGCATCATGATAGGTTGTGCCTGTTGGAACAAAGGAGCAGTTTATGAACAATGTCCTGCCTTTTGACGAATTACAGAAAAAAGCGGCTTTGATCCGTCTTGTCATTTTGGACATGGATGGTACGCTGACGGATGGCAGCATCAATATCGGTGCTGAAGCGGAACTGTTAAAACGTTTTAACGCCAAAGACGGGTTGGGGATTACCTCTGCCATCCGGCACGGTCTGAAGGTTGCCGTGATTACCGGACGCAAGGGGCCCATCGTGGACCGGCGTGCGGAAGAACTGGGCATTACGGAAGATGTGATCAGCGGCGTTTCCTCCAAGAAACAGGCGCTTCTGGTACTGGCTGAAAAACATAAGCTCTCTCTGGATGCCATAGCGTTTATGGGAGATGACCTGAACGATTTACCGGCACTGATGGCGGCAGGACTGTCTGCAGCCCCTGCCGATGCGGCGGTGGACGTCAGGTTGCGTGTTGCCTATATTTCACCCCATAATGGGGGACAGGGAGCCGTACGGGATTTGTTGGAGCTGATCCTGAGGGCACAGGGACTTTGGGAAAGAATTGTTGAAGAATATTGCGGAGAAGGAAAAGAGGTCCGGCAATAATGTTGTATGCGTTGCTGAAAACGCTTAGCTGGCTGGCTTCCCATACGCCTTACAAGCTGTTGGTGAAGATTGGCAGGATACTAGGATACATTTTGTGGAGGGTGCTGAAAAAACAACGCATCCGCGCAGAGGAAACGATACATGAAAGACTGGGGTATAGCCATATCCAGTCAAAGGAAATCATTAAGAAGATGTTTGTCAATTTGGGCATATCCGGTCTGGAGATGCTGTATATGCCTGCATTGAACAAGGATAATATCCGGGGCCTGGTCACCTTTGACCATCCTGAGATTCTGTGGGAAGCCCTGCAGCAGAAGCGGGGTGTTGTGATGCTGGCCTGCCACATGGATAACTGGGAATGGCTGGGCGCGGCTCTTGCGCTGAACGGTTTCCCTCTTACCGCCGTAGAAAAGCCGCAACCCAACAGGGTATATTCTGATTTTATGAACGAACTCCGCAGGGGAGCAGGTCAGGAAATATTCGCCCGTGGTACCAGCGAGATCCTGGGCTGTGCCAGGGCTATGAAAAAAGGGCGTATGCTGGGGCTGATTGCCGACCAAGACGGAGGAGATGCAGGCATCTTCGTCCCGTTCCTGGGGAAGATGGCTTCCACACCGGCAGGCCCGGCTTACTTTGCCCGTAAGTTCAAAGCACCCTGCGTTCCCATCTTTATTATCCGAAAACCGGAAGGATACGGGCATCAGGCAATTGTAAAAGAGCCTTTTTACTATGAAGATACCGGTGACCGTAAGGCCGATGATTACAACCTGACACTGAAGATGACACGTTCTGTTGAAGAGATAATCAAAAAATATCCGGAAAACTGGCTGTGGTTTCAGCACCGCTGGAATACGCCCTATGAAGCAATGGTAGAAAAGGGGCAGGAAAAACGTGAAAAATAAAAATACTATCTTGATGGTTGCGGCGGGAATGGCTATGCTCTTTCTGATTTTTGCCTGGCTGTTTTGGGGCAGCAAGGTTCCGGAACCGACTGATAAAACGAAAAAAAGTTATAATGACGTTGTGCAGGCAACCGTACAAAATACCGTTCTTGACCGCGACGCAAATGGAAAAAAGCTGTGGAACGTGAAGGCGGCATCGGTTACACAGTTCAGTGAGGACATAGTCACTGCCAAAGATTTGGATGGGATTATCTATCTCAGTAACGGGGATGAGATGTACGTAAAGGCAAAAGCGGGAAAGATGTGGGTCAAGACAAATGTATTTGAGCTTTCTGATGGTGTCACTGCGCGCCTTAAGAACGGAGGTTTTCTAAAAGCAGAAAAGGTGCAGTGGGATCAGCCAAGGGATATTCTAACTGCTACCGGGGCTGTTAAAGTCGTGAAAGATGACATGCTGGCGCAGGCGGAAAAAATCGTAACATCCAGCAAGCTAAAACATTTTAAGCTGAACACAAAAGCTCATGTAGAGAGGGGCGGACATTATGAAGAAAAATAAAATTGTATTGCTGGCATTGTTCAGCTGCCTGATTTTGTTATTTACAGACTGCGGTATTTTGTATGCGGCTCCGGCAAAAGACGCTAAATATACTGTGGATGCAGAAGAAATTGAATATGATATGGAAAGCGGCGATGGCACGACCTCCGGAAAAACTACGATTATACATGATGGGCGGGTCATTGTAGGGCAGAAGGGATCCACGTTTAACAGTAAGACTCGTTCGGGTCACCTGTTCGGCGGAGTAAAAGCGGATAAAGAAGACGAGCACCTGACAAGTGAAGAATTGTTCATGTACACTGATAAATACGTTTCTGCAGTAGGCAATGCGGTTGTCATAAAAGGGGATCGTAAAATAGAGGCACCCCGGGTGGATTATCACGATGATACAAAGTTTGCAGAAACGCTGGGGGGGACAGCCCGGCTTTCTTCCACGGACGGAAGCTGGCTGAGAGCAGGAAAGATTACCTATAATATGGAAACGGGGCTGGCTAATGCAACGGGAGGCGTAAGTCTGGAGAGCCCGCCGCGTAATCTGACAGCCACGGGAGACAGTGCAGTCTATGATGATAAAGAGACAGGTTACATCGAAATGATCGGCCATGCACAGGCAACACAGAATGGAAATACGGTGTCCGGAAACAAACTGCGAATCACGAATGTAGGGACAGAACAAAGCAAGACCAGGGCAGAAGGAAATGTTCGTATGGTATTCGTTTCTAAAGAAGATAAGGGAATTGATAACCCTGCTTTCAGTGAAGGAGCTGTGTTGCTGGCAAATGGAAGGACCGATTTTAATCCGGAATATAATGTGATGGATCATATACTGGAAAATGCATAATTAGCTGTGACAATTTAATTTTCTTAGGCGGAGGAAAAAGCAGGTTGATTATTGAAACAAAGAATCTGGTAAAGATTTACGGACAGCGGAAAGTGGTGAATGATGTAAGCCTTTCCGTGGAGCAGGGGACTGTCGTCGGTCTGCTGGGTCCTAACGGTGCCGGAAAGACGACGACATTTTATATGGTTGTGGGAATTGTGAAACCGGATGCTGGTTCTGTACTGATTGACGGTCATGATATCGGTCAGCTTCCCATGTATCAGCGTGCACGTATGGGAATCGGATATCTTCCCCAGGAAGCTTCGGTATTCCGTAAGATGACGGTGGAGGAAAATCTGATGTCGATTCTGGAAACGACCTCCTTAAGTTATGAAGAACAGGTAAAGAAAAGGGATGAGCTGATCGAGGAATTTGGAATTGGGCACATCCGGAAGAACCTGGGTACTGCCCTTTCTGGCGGGGAACGCCGCCGGGTGGAGATTGCCCGGTCACTGGTCACGGATCCGGCGTTTATCCTGCTGGACGAGCCTTTTGCTGGTATTGATCCCATAGCCGTTGCGGATATACAGTCGATGATTGTCCACCTGTCGAAGCGGGGGATTGGCATACTGATTACCGATCATAATGTTCGGGAAACCCTCAGTATCGTTAACAAGGCATATATTCTGAACAATGGGAAGGTTCTGCTACATGGAGATAGCGAAAGTATAGCTAACGATCCTGTGGCAAAGAAATACTATCTGGGCAAAGACTTCAGGATGTAGGGGGATGCAAATGCATTTACGGTTATTAGATAAATACGTCTTAAAAGAACTTCTCTACCCATTTATTTTTGGTGTGGCTTCTTTTTCCTCCATTTTTATCGCCAGCAGCATGCTGTTTAAAATTGTCAAGTACATGACCACATATGGTGCGTCTGGCTCATCCGTAGCGAGGATGTTTCTGTATAGTCTGCCTGAGGTAATAAATTACACATTTCCCATGGCTGTCTTGCTGGCAACATTGATGGCCTTTGGAAAGTTATCTGGCAGCAGTGAGATTATTGCCATGAAATCCGGAGGTGTCAGTTATTACCGGATTGTGGCTCCTGTTGTCATAGTCGGTTTCATTGTCAGTATGTTTTCTGTGATATGGGCGGAAAAAGTGGTTCCACCATCAAAATTTGAAGCAAAACGGATTCTTGAGATGGAAATCAAAGGAGATGCTAAACCGAAAACACAGGAGCATGTGGTCATCAAGACACTAAGCGGAGGGACACAGAGGGTAACCTATGCCCGGACTTTTGACGAAAAGACAGGTATAATGCGGAACGTGACTATTGAAGAGTTTACCAAAAACAGATTATCTAGAATACAGACTGCTAAAACTGCTAGATGGGAAGGTAATAAATGGGTTTTGCGCGACGGCAATATTTTTACTATGGATGATAAGGAAGGTATTGCCAGCAAAGCAGTTTTTAAAAGTCAGGTCATTCCTCTTCGTACTACGCCGCGAGAGATTAGTTGGGAGCAGAAAGATGCAGATGAAATGACGCTGGGTGAACTTCGGGGCTATATCAGAGTCTTGGAACGGCAGAAACTGCCTACGGCACAATGCTGGACGGAAATTTTCATGCGTTTCGCAATTCCACTGGCTAGTTTTGTCTTTGCATTGTTAGGGGCCCCGCTGGGCACACAGC
This sequence comes from uncultured Succiniclasticum sp., assembly GCA_905235335.1. Classification (GTDB taxonomy): domain Bacteria; phylum Bacillota; class Negativicutes; order Acidaminococcales; family Acidaminococcaceae; genus Succiniclasticum. Next base: position 52,142 of record CAJOKZ010000006.1, on the reverse strand, counting down.
GCCAGCGCAGCGGATCTTCTATCGGGCTTGGCATCAGTGTCATCGTAATCTTTGTATACTATGGTATCATGGCATTTACCACCGGACTGGGAAAGGGAGGTGTAATCCCGCCAATTCTGGGGGCCATGGCGTCTAATATCGTCTGCCTGATTGCGGGGATTGTAATGCTGCGAAAAGCCGACTATTGAATTTTCGCGTGCGAGCCAGTGTTAAGATCAGACTGGAATTTCATAATAAAATGAACGTCAAAATCTGTGTATAGACGTAAGAGAAGGGGTTTCAGAAAGGAACGGGAAGTGCTATGTTTGGGATTCGACTGATGTTCCTGCTGGCGGTGATGGGCGGCATAATTGCATTCATTGCCGATAAACTGGGAAGCAAAATCGGCAAAAAAAAGCTGTCCGTTTTTGGGTTGCGGCCTCATAAAACATCTGTGTTGCTGACGGTCCTTTCTGGCGTGTTGATTGCGCTGTTTTCCATGGGCATTCTGGCAGTTTCATCCCAAAGTGCCCGGACTGCTCTGTTCGGTATGGAAAAACTGCAGAAAGATTTGGCGCGGATCAATAAGGAGAAAATTTCTGCAGAAACGGAATACAACAAGGCGATGGATTCGCTGAAGCAGAAGAACGAAGCTATTGCAGAATTGGATCAGAAGATCCGGGTATCCAATGAAGAAAAAGCTGCGACGGAGAAGGAGTTAGAAAAGGCCGACATCAGTCTGAATGAGGTGCGGAGCCAATATCAGGTTACACAAGGCGCATTGGTTGCTGCCAGGGACGAGGTGAAATCCCTAACGGAAGCTAGGGATAAGCTGAATACGGATATAAATGACCTGAAACAGGAGACAGCAGAACTGCAGCAGGGCCTTGTTGCCATGCGGGGCGGGCAGATGATGTACGGCAGCGGGGAGATTGTATTTGCCGCTGTCCTGAAGGGAGGACTTTCGGAAGAAGAAAATCAGAAACAGGTGAACTGGTTGCTGGACAGCGCCAACGGTTCGGCGGTGAACCGGATCGGTCTGGAGCCGGATTCCAAGGCATCTGTTATCTGGGCATCCCGTGAGGAATGTGAAAAATTGTTGGAACTTCTGAAAAAAACGAAAGGCGATGTGCTGGTCAGGGTTCGTTCCATAGCCAATACAGTGGTGGGACAGCCTGTGCTGTGTAGTATGGAAGTAATTCCGAACAGGATGGTCTATAAGAATGGAACGAAAATCCATCAAAAAGTGATTGAAATGGATGATAAGAATATCAATCCGGATCAAGCGTTTATGCAGTTTTTGCAGGAAATCAACCAGATGTCTGTAAAAGCGGGCGTGCTTCCGGATCCTATGACCGGGAAAGTGGGAAATATGAATGCGGTTACCATGGTTGAAACAGTAACCAAGATGCAGCGCATGGGTGGAAAGGTACTCCTGATAGCCTATGCTGACGGGGATATTACAACAGCCGGTCCTGTACAGTTGCGGGTGAAGCTGGAAAAAGCGCCGGCACTGCCATAAAGAACATTATGAGAAAGCTGGATAACGGTGATATTCAGAAACAGGAAGAAAAGAAAACAGATGAGTATTATCTGGGTATTGACCCCGGACGGGACAAGATCGGCGTGGCTTTGGTTGATGGAACCGGCGGAATTATCGCCGTCCGGGTCCTGCGTACCCGGGGATTTTCCGATGGAGTGCTGAAGTTTTTATACGAGGTCCTGCGAGTGTCCAATGTCTGGGGATTGCGTCAAAAACTGAGGAACATTGTGCTTGGTAATGGAACTGCCAGCGGGGAGTGCAAAAATGATATTGCGCAGCTGCTGCCTGGGATACCATTATACGAGGTAGACGAACGGCATTCCACCGAAGAGGCACGGATTCTTTACTGGGAACTGTTTCCTCCCACTGGCTGGCGCAGACTGATCCCACTGGGGTTGCAGGTTCCTCCGGAACCGCTGGATGGGTATGCTGCAGTTGTACAGGTGCGGCGTTTTTTGCAAAGTGGTGTCGATACAGAATCGTAGGCAGGGATGCGCTGACCGACTCAACGGAAGATGCGGTAAGTACTTTTGTCGGCAGCCGTTGCCGTGCTTCTGGGAGGGTACTTCAACTGCAATTTTTAGAATGTTGATAAGGGAAGGATTGGTTCATGGAAATTGTTTTTTCAGAGCAGTCTGTAAAGGACTTTATATACGACCTGAATTCGGCAAAACCAATGCCTGGCGGAGGCAGTGCCGCGGCATTGTGCGGAGCCATGGGGGCAGCATTGACGGGGATGGCAGCCCATATGACGGCAGGCAGAAAAAAATATGCCGGCGTTGAACAGAAGATGTGTGACATTATATCGGAAACCGGAACGCTTCAGGAAGAAATGATGGGTATGGCTCAGGAGGACGCGGACATGTATACTCTTGTGCTGGAGGCCTATAAGCTGCCTAAAGTGACGGCGGAAGAAGAGGAACGCAGGGCGCAGGCTATTGGAGAAGCGAGCCGGAAGGCGGTAAATGCTTCGTTGAAAGTCACGGATGCCTGCAACCGGATTATGAAGCTTGCCTGTACTGTGGTGATGGAAGGAAACCGGATGCTTGTGACGGACGGTGGCGCATCTGCCCTGCTGGCCCGTGCCTGTCAGCGGGTGGCCGCCTATAATGTCCGGATCAACCTGAATGGCGTTGAGGATGCGGCTTTCAGGGAAATGGCGGGACAAAATCTGCAGCAGCTGCTGGCAGAAGGGGAACTGTTGGAAGAAACTGTGCTGAAGGAAGTGGAGAAGCGGCTGTAATACCGAATCGTTTGTGAAATATAGTTTATCCATTGACAGGAATATAAATTTTTATTATAATCCAAACTGTGCTTCCGGAGAGGTGGTCGAGTGGTTTAAGGCTCTGGTCTTGAAAACCAGCGAGGTGAAAGCCTCCGTGGGTTCGAATCCCACCCTCTCCGCCATATTGTTTCCTGACATAAAAAAGGGGCTGTAACTTCATTTCGTTACAGCCCCTCTGTCTTTTTTAAATTTAAATTGTATAGAACCAGGCAGCCTGATCCAGCTCTTTGGCTTCGGCATTAGCGCTGCCTTTTTTGTTGCTGATATGCAGTTCCTGGCTCTTGATGCTCACATTGGATTCGGGAGGCACGGACATGGTGATAAAAGTGTTGCCCCCGATGACGGAATCATGGCCGATAACGGTCTCGCCTCCCAGGATGGAGGCGCCGGAGTAGATGGTTACATTGTCCTCGATGGTGGGGTGGCGTTTTTTGCTGCGCAAGTTTTGGCCGCCCCTGGTGGACAGCGCGCCGATGGTGACACCTTGATAGATTTTCACGTTGTCACCAATGATGGTGGTTTCACCTACCACGATGCCGGTACCATGGTCAATGAAGAAATAGCGGCCGATGGAAGCCCCCGGATGGATATCGATCCCCGTCTTTCCATGGGCATATTCAGACATAATGCGGGGCAGCATGGGCACACCCAAATCATAAAATTCATGAGCCAGCCGGAACACCATGATGGCGTACATACCCGGATAGCAGAAGATGATCTCGTCCTTGTTAAAGGCTGCCGGATCCCCGTCAAATTCCGCCTGTACGGAGGTCTCAACCAAGTCCCGGGATGCGGGACATGAACTCCATGGCGATTTCCTGGGCCTTGTCCCTGAGCGTACGGAAATCCGCATCCTTGTATTCAGGCAGGTAACGCAGGTACATGGAGATTTGTTTGGTCAGGTTGAATAACACGTCTTCCACCAGCGTCTGCAGGTTGTTTTCCGCCGTATAAAAGTGAAAATTTTTGTTTCGGTAATATCCGGGAAACAGAATCTTCTGCAGTTTGTCCAGTATATCTACCACCACATCCATATCCGGGCTGGTGAATGCGTTCATCTTATCAATGGTGCGACCCTGGCCGTAGTCTTTTAAAATTTCGGCAGAAAGTTTCTTGATCTTTGTTTCTATATTTTTCATTTGTGCCTCCGGAGGTTCTTGCTGAAGAAATAAGAGCTGTCGCTGGTCTTGCGGTTACTGGCAAAACCTTTTTAGCATTCATATCAAATCATTTGTTCAGCGGGTCCTTAAATCATATTAGCCATATTATAACAGAGGAATTCTATTTTTACTACATAAATAGTTTCTTTTTTACAGAAAAGAAATTTTCTTAATACTGTGGCGGTTGCGATGCAAAAATCATTGACAGTACGGTTTCTTTGTGTTACTATACTTCAGTATGGATGATTATCTTCCGTACCCAACCGCTCGAGAAGGTTCCATAAACCGTCACTGCAGAAGAAGCGGGTGCACAGTTGATTCGTGACAGGCAGTGCAGCAGACCTGCGGCATTTTGCTCTGAATTTGTGACGTACCGTAATTGGCGAGTCTATGATAAGGGAGGTGCACAATACATGTACGCAATCATTAAAACTGGCGGTAAGCAGTACAAAGTAGCAGAAGGCGACGTTTTGAATGTAGAAAAGCTGGATGCCGAAAAAGGCGCTGAAGTTGTATTCGGCGAAGTGCTGGCCATTGTAAACGACGGCGAAGTGACCGTTGGAAAACCGTTCATTGACGGGGCAAAGGTTACCGCTACCGTAGAAGATCATGGAAAAGGCGAAAAGATCATTGGCTTCAAGTACAAAGCCAAAGCCAACTACCGCAAGCGCTATGGCCATCGTCAGCCGTTCACAGCCGTAAAGATTAGCGGTATTCAGGCCTGATATGATCACCGTTGATTTGTACAGGAACCATAAAGGAGAAATCACAGGCTTCCGGTCACGGGGCCATGCCGGCGATGCACCGGCAGGGGAAAGCGTGGTCTGCGCCTGGGTCTCCGCGGCAACGCAGATGGCTCTTGCAGGTTTAGAACAGCAATTGAAATATCCGGTAGAATACCGGACAGATACAGAAAAGGGTGAATTGCAGGTTACCCTGCAGCGGATGCCCGATGAAAAAAGCCAGGCCCTGTTGGGCAGTATGGAAATCGTGCTGAACCAGCTGGCCGAACAATGTCCGCAAAATGTTCGAATCCGCGAACATGGAGGTGAAATGAATGTTTAAGATTATCCTGCAGTTACATGCACATAAAAAAGGTACCGGTTCTTCCCATAACGGCCGCGACTCCAACGCACAGCGTCTGGGGACCAAAGCACATGACGGCCAGGTGGTGACCGCAGGCAGTATCATCGTACGCCAGCATGGTACCCGGTTTCATGTGGGCAAGAACGTAGGCATGGGTCGTGATTATACCATCTATGCCAAGATTGCCGGTAAAGTCCGTTTCGGTCGTCATGGCCGTACCGAGCGCATTATCAGCATCGAGCCCCTGGAAGAAGCGAAAGAAGCGTAATGCTGTAAAAAAACTCCCGTTCAGGATAGAACGGGAGTTTTTCCTTTTAGGTGTATAAGTAACAAAAGCGCCATATCTGTAGTTCTTTTTCCCTTTCAGCTTTACGCATCGAAAGAGATCCTTACGGGATACAGATATGGCGTTTCCTTTACTTTGGCGCCCTTCCCAGCAACAGCAACCCAATAATCCTGCACCGTTTTGCGATTTTGTGGATGAGCATGCCAGCCAGCAGTGAAGTAATCAACACCAATACGTAAAACAGTAATACCGGTACCTGGCTCATGGTGAAGCCGAGCATATCGAACCACTGGTACCAGTAATAAAGGAACAGGGGATGTATCAGGTAGATGATCATGGAATATTCAGATAGGACATCCAGGAACAAGCGTTTTTGCTCCACGAGTTTTTCCAGCGCGGCGCTGAAACACAGCAGCCAGCAGACAGTGTACAGCAGGCCTTCCGGTGTCAGCTGCGTCATGTATTTTCCGGGAATGTCTTCCAACGGGATACCCGCTACCACGTATTCCCTAAAACGCCATACCAGCAAGGCACAGGAAAGCAGGAATATTCCCAGGCTGGAGGTGAAATGGCCCTGCAGCCAGTTTCGCACCGGTTTTTCATGTATGGCGCAGACGCCACCCAGCACAAAGACGAATCCGTAGAACAGGGGCAGGTAGTTCATACGTTCATTCAGCAGCCGGATAATCATGGCATGGCCTTGGGTCCAGGTGGGATAGTACCAGTAAGAAGCGCTCCATATGTACAGCACAGCCTGAAGGGCAGCCAGTGCGGTCAGGCACGATGCGATGCCGGAGGCAGATTTTTTACTGATCCATTCCACCAGCCAGCGCCAGAATGGCATGGAAAGATAAAAGTACAAAAGAATTACCATAAAATAAATATGGTAGCATCCTTCCCCCAGTAAAAACTTCACGATGAGAACGGACACGGAAAAAGAACGATCGGGCCGATACATGTCCTCCCATTGCCACATGGCAATATAGAACAGCGACCAGACAAAATAGGGCAGCCCTACTGTGACAAGATGTTTTTTCACAAAGCTGAAATAATGGAACGGCCTGTGCAGCGCGTCATTACAGAACAGCCCGTAGCCCGATATAAAAAAGAATCCGGGGACGGCAAAGCGCGTAAAGACTTGGAACAGCAGGAACAGGTCCAGGCGGGGCGTGGAGGAAGCGAACACAAAGGGACCGATATGGATCCCGATTACGCCCAGCATGGCCAGTGCCCGCAGCCGGTCGACAACGATATTGCGATCTGACATGACAACCTCTGAAAAAATACTATTTGTATCGAAAGAACAGAAAGATTTTATCAAAACAATAAAAAAGCAGCCGCCCAGGCCAAGGAATCGGCTACTTCTGAGTAGTTGGTCCGCACCAGCCGTTCATCGGCGGCACCTTCTTTCTACACACATTTTAATAATTTCCGCTTGTTGTGTCAAGATGAATGAAGAAGAAAAAGAACCGTCTTTTTCCCAGGTGCAGGAGTGCTTTTATATATTAAATGTATTCTTTCAGCCTGTCTACTTTGGATCATTTGGTTGGAATGTCCCAGCTGAAATAAATAGATACTCGGAATAGAGTAAATTAAAAGAAGAAAGAAAAGGGAAATACTTAATAAATAGTAAGAAAAGACTATAGATTTTATCCGGATTTGGTATATAATATAATGTTGGATAGTGTAAGTTTCATTTGCTATACACATTCCTCTTCGAAGGGGCAAAACTTTCATCCGGCAGAGCCCCCCGTCTTTACGGAGGCACGTCCGTTCATCAGGAGCCGTGCATCCTTACAGGCATTCCGGGAACATTGCGGAAGAAGCTCTCATCTGGCGGAAGCCGGAAGGTTTTCGGAATCAGACAACGCAGTACCCATTGTGCTGTGGGCCGTCTTTATTTATATATATGAGGTGTTCCTATGACTGACAATTTTAAAGTGGGGATCGACATTGGATCCACCACTATCAAGGTGGTGGTTCTGAATGCGGAAGAGCGTATCGTCTATAAGCATTACGCCCGGCATTTTTCCGATATTCCCACCGCACTGGTAGAAAACCTTACTGCCCTGCGGGACATAGTGGGCCCATCCCGGTTCCGTTTCGCCCTTACGGGCTCGGCCGGCATGGGCATTGCCCAGCGTCTGCAACTGCCTTTCGTACAGGAAGTCATTGCGGCGGCCACAGCGGTAAAAAAGCTGATTCCCCAAACCGATACCATGGTGGAACTGGGCGGGGAAGACGCCAAGATCATGTACTTTGGATCTGCCCCGGAGGAGCGGATGAACGGGGTCTGCGCCGGCGGGACCGGGGCATTCATTGATCATATGGCGGCCCTTCTCAATACGGACGCCAAGGGCCTCAACGACCTGGCGGCCGGATCGAAACGCATCTATACTATTGCATCCCGGTGCGGCGTGTTTGCCAAAACGGATATCCAGGCCCTGATGAACGATGGGGCGTCCCGGGAGGATATTGCCAAATCCATCTTTCAGGCTGTGGTGAACCAGACCATCGGTAACCTGGCACAGGGCCGGGAGATTGATGGCAATGTGGCATTTCTGGGAGGTCCCCTGTATTTTTTGCCAGAACTGAAGAAACGTTTTGTGGAAACCCTGAAGATGGATCCGGAAAAAGTGGTGAATGTGGAGGACGGCGCCTATTTTGTAGCAATGGGTGCGGCGCTTTCTGAAGAAGCCAAAGAGTTGGAATTCAAAGACCTTACCGTCAATTTGGACAAGGCGGAAGCAGGTCACGGCATTACCCGGGATGAGCGGCTGGCCCTGTTCCGCAGCGGGGCAGAGTACGAAGCCTTTATCGAACGTCACAATAAGGACAAGGTTAAGCGTGGCGACCTGTCCGTTTACGAAGGACCCGTCTACGTAGGCATTGACGCAGGCAGCACTACTACCAAGATTGTGGCCATCGGTAAGGACAAGGAAATTTTATATACGGATTACGGCAGCAACCAGGGTTCGCCCCTGAAGATCGTCATCAAAGAGCTTACCGGCCTGTACAAAGCCATGCCGGAGACGGCGTACATTGCAGGCTGTCTTACCACCGGATACGGGGAAAAAATCGTGAAGGCCGCGCTCCACGCTGACGCAGGCGAAGTAGAGACCTTCGCTCATTACCGGGCAGCTTACGAATTCTGTCCGGAAGTTACCTGTGTGCTGGATATCGGCGGGCAGGACATGAAATGCTTCCAGATTAAAAATGGAAATATCGGAAAGATTACATTGAACGAAGCCTGTTCCGCAGGCTGCGGGTCCTTTATCGAAAACTTCGCTCAGGGGCTGGGCATGACCGCCTCTGAATTTGCGGACAAGGCTATGGACAGTAAGACCCCTGTGGATCTGGGAACACGCTGTACGGTGTTTATGAATTCCCGGGTCAAACAGGCCCAGAAAGAAGGGGCGCCTCTGGCGGATATTTCTGCAGGCATAGGCCTTTCCGTCATCAAGAACGCCCTGTTTAAAGTGATGCAGCTGAAGGATACGAGGGAATTAGGGGATCACATCGTGGTCCAGGGAGGTACTTTCTACAATAACGCTGTGCTCCGTAATATGGAAAAGCTGTTGGGCATGGACGTTATCCGTCCGGATATTGCAGGGCTTATGGGAGCCTACGGTGCCGCGATTTTGTCTTTGGAGCAGACAGAACAGGAGGCGGCGATTGCATTGCGTGAAGGAAAGGCTGCAGTCTCCCGTCCTGTTTCTTCCGTGTTGAAAGCGGAAGAACTGGAAAATTTCACCGTTACCACTAAATCTTACCGTTGCAATGGTTGCGGCAATCACTGTCTGGTGACCATGCAGACCTTTCCTGATGGCGGTCGATATTTTACCGGGAACCGCTGTGAACGGGGTGAGGGCAAACCGAAAAACACCAATAAGGCACCCAATATTTATGAATACAAATACGAGCGCGTGTTCCGTTGCGAGCCGTTGAAAAATGCAAAACGCGGCCGCATTGGCATCCCCCGTGTGCTGAATATGTATGAGGATTTCCCCTTTTGGGCCGCTTTCTTCACTAAGCTGGGTTATGAGGTGGTGTTGTCGGGCAAATCTTCTGCACAGGTCTACTACAAGGGCATGTCCACTATACCGTCAGATTCACTGTGCTATCCGGCCAAACTGGTCCACGGCCATGTGATGGACTTGGTGGAAAAAGGTGTAAAGAAAATATTCTATCCCTGCCTGCCGTACAATATGGAAGATGAGGTGAACCGTACAGGAAATCACTACAACTGTCCGGTGGTGGCTTCCTACGCGGAAAATATCCGTAACAACATGGATGTGTTGCGGAACGAAGACATCAAGTTCATGGAACCCTTTCTGCCCATTAACGATCCAAAGAAGATGTACCTTCGGCTTACGGAGGCCTTCGTGTCAGAAAATATTCCGGCCAGTGAAATCAAAGAAGCCATGGAAGCCGGCTACAAAGAACTGGAACAGTACCGGGAAGACGTCCGTCAAAAAGGGAAAGAAATTTTACAAATCAGCAAAGAAAAAAACATCCCGGTTATCCTGTTGGTAGGCCGACCCTATCATCTGGATCCGGAGATCAACCACGGCATTCCGGAGATGATCCAGTCCTACAATCTGGCCATCGTGTCGGAAGATTCCGTATATCATATGGATACACCGAAAGATGAACTGTCCATCGTGAACCAGTGGAGCTACCATGCCCGGCTGTACCACGCGGCCAGTTTTGCGGCCTCCCACCCGGAAGTGAACCTGATCCAACTCAGTTCCTTTGGTTGTGGGCTGGATGCCATCACCACCAACCAGGTGCGTGAGATTATGGAAGGGCACCAGCGTCTGTACACTATGATCAAGCTGGATGAAGTCAGCAACCTGGGGGCGGCCCGTATCCGCCTCCGTTCCCTGCTGGCGGTGCTGTCACGCCGACATGTGCCGGACTACCAGCCGCTGGTGATGGAAGAACGAGCCTTCTTCACCCGTGACTGCAAGGAGACACATACGATTTTGGCTCCTCAGATGGCGCCGATTCACTTCAACTTGGTGACCCACGTACTGAACCGGTACGGTTACAAAGTGGTCATTCCGGAAACGCCAAAAGAAGAGGCCATCAACCTTGGCTTGCAGTATGTACAGAACGATATGTGCTACCCGGCCATTGTAGTCATCGGCCAGATGTTGCAGGCAATTAAAAGCGGAAAATACGATCCTGATCATACCAGCATCGTATTGTTCCAGACCTGCGGCGCCTGCCGGGCCACCAACTACATGAACCTGTTGCGGCGTGCCTTGCGGAACGCAGGGTATCCACAGGTGCCTGTTTTCGCCTGCTGGGGGCTGGAGCAGGATGCGTTCCGGTTGAATCCCTCAGGATTCAAGGATGTGGCAAAGGCCATCATCTATGGGGATCTGCTGCAGAACGTTACCAACCGCATGCGGCCCTACGAGCTGATCCCCGGTTCCACGGACCGGCTGTACGAAAAATGGCTGAAAAAATGCAAAGACGAGCTGGACAACGGTAATTTCCTGCAATACCGTAAAACGATACAGAATTTAGTAAAAGAATTTGATGCCATCCCTTTGGTACCTAACCTGTGGAAACCGAAGGTCGGTGTTGTGGGCGAGATTCTGGTAGAATACCATCCCGTGGCCAACAACCATCTGGAAAAGGTGCTGGCAAGGGAGGGGGCGGAAGTGGTCATGCCCGAACTGGCTAACTTCCTACTGTACATGGCCTTTGACGGCATCACCCGCCATGACATTTTGGATGGCAGCTGGCTGAACAAGGTGGGCGCCCAGATGTTCATCCGGGTAGCGGACTTCTTCATGGATCCCATGCGGAAAGCCTTGGCCAAGTCGAAACATTTCACCGCGCCCATTTCCATCTACAAGATTGCCGAACTGGCGGCACACCACGTATCCCTGGGTAACATGGCCGGGGAAGGCTGGTTACTGCCCGGCGAAATGACCAGGCTCATGGAAGAGGGGGTGCGCAATGTGGTGTGCCTGCAGCCCTGGGCCTGTCTACCCAATCATATTTTAGGTAAAGGTGTGTTCCGGGAAATCCGCCGGAGTTATGGGGATGCCAATCTGGTGGCCATGGACTGCGACGCTGGGGCATCGGAAGTGAATCAGCTGAACCGCCTGAAACTGATGCTTTCCGTGGCAAAGGAAAAATGTCCGGAGGGGATGCATATGGCAGCGCCGGCAGAAAGTGCGGAAGACGGACTGGCATAGGTATAGCAAATCTTGATCTGTCCTGCAGGACGAACCGTCCTGCAGGAAAAATAGATCCTTTCGGTATTCTTTCTGTGCAGTTATGAGGTCCAAAAGAAAAGTTCGTTATATTACGGTAAAAAATCCTTTTTTTAAAGGAGGTTTTACCGTTTTCTGCTATACTGGCTGTTCTGGGTTCAAGTGAAAGAAGGATAGAGTATGCTGTATCTTGTGAAATTACTGTATGCCTGGATTCTGCCTCCGGGTTTGTTCATTCTGATACTGCTGACTATGTATTGGTTCGGAAAAAGAACAAATAAAAATATTGGGTTGTTGCTGGTTTCTATATTGATCTATCTGATTAGTATTCCTGCGGTCAGTGATCATTTGGCAAAGACGTTGGAGGATACATATCCGCGACCTTCAATGAATGAACTTCGGTCTGCCGGGGCTATCGTCATGCTGGGTGGTGGGACTTGTGGTGGTGTGCCGGATTTTGATGGGGAAGGGCAGGTCTCCGCGGATGGGGCCAACCGTGTTTTGATGGTATTGCGATTACATAAGTGGCTACATCTGCCGGTTATTCTGTCAGGAGGTCAGGTATTTGCGTACGCAGGGACAGAAGCGGATATTGCCTGCCGGCTTTTAAAAGCATGTGGAATGGACGAAAAATTTATACTGAAAGAAGCGAAGAGCCGAAATACCGTGGAAAATGCAAGGTTTATCAGGCAGCTGTGCATAGAGCGTGACATCCGAAAGGTAATACTTGTAACATCTGCATATCATATGCCCAGATCGATATTGGTCTTTGCCCGGGAAGGTATGGAGGCGGTTCCGTATCCGACAGACTACAAGACAGATTTGAGATTTGAACCGGATGTTTTTGCGTTTACCCCGTCGGCGGATGCCTTGCGAAAAACGGCAGTTTCGATGAAAGAGTATCTGGGAATACTGGCAGTCAGGATTGGCGTACAGTAGAAAAGTTGATAATATCCAATATTATATATAAAAATTCGGCGAAATCCTAAAAAGATCCAGCGCATCAGATCCAGAAGCCGACATGGAGCCGCGGATGGCCGTGGCGGCCCCTGTAATATCCGTACCAGGGATATCCGTACCAGCCCATGGGCGCTCCGAACCAGACGGTACCGTAATTGTAAGACCTCCAGTAATGACCGCTGTAATAACCACCGTAACGCCAGTGGGGCGGCGGTGCGGATCGGTAGTAGCGATGGGGCGGCATGGAGGGGCGTGCGTAGACGCTTGCATGGGAAGGATGAACATGCACATGGCCTGATGACAGCCTTTCGTGATGATAGCTGTTGGGCATGGAGGACATGCGTCCGCCTACAGGCCCGGTCTGACCGTGGACAGGTGTCATGCGGACCCGGTTTCCGGTGGGCGTGTGCATCCGGTGGGACGGGGAAACATGGACGCGCTGACTGTTGTAAGGTCTGGGCGGTGGTCCGGCGACAGCTGTGGAACATAAAGCAAGGAATGCCGCAACAGCGGCCAAAGTCTTTTTCATAATGCTCCCCTTTCTGATATTGATATGATATAATGTGACAAGACGGGTATATAAAATAAATTACATGTTGCAGACCGGATAAAAAAATCATTTGTTGATTTATTAATATGTTACAGTAAAATTATGGCTTTCCTGTGACAAACCGGCATTGTCATACAGCAGATATAAAATGATTCGGATTTTTCAGGAAAAAGAGGAAAAAAATGGACCTGAATATTTTTATGAAACATTTGCATATGTATCGCGCGCCCAGGGTGTTCAACCCTTGGCGGGAATATGAACCGGGGCTGGATATCGGTCCGGAGGCGCCGGAGATTCGTTATCATAACCTGCAGCGGTATCTGGAACTTCGTTTGCAGGCCCGCTATCTGTTTATTGCAGAAGGTTTGGGGTATCAGGGCGGCCGGTTTTCCGGCATGGCCATGACCAGCGAGAGGATCCTGCTGGGACATCATCCGGAGGTTTGCCCGGAAGAAGTATTGGGAACATGGGACTATCGCCGTACCAGTAACCCGCAATCCCCGTTACTGAAGGGGACGCAAAAGACACTGGGCTTCAACGAGCCTACGGCCACCGTGATGTGGGGAAGTTTGCACCGCCATCATCTGGGGACCTTTGACGCGGTGCTGTGGAACATTTTTCCCTTCCACCCCCATAAAGAGGAAGGGATGCTTACCAACCGGACGCCGGACGGCAATGAGTTAAATGTCGGTATCGTTTATGCAAAAGAGTTGCTGGAATTGCTGCCACATGTACAGGTAGTGGCCATCGGGCAGAAATCTGCCGGCACATTGAAGAAATTCGGTGTACCCTGCAGTTGCGTGCCGCATCCCAGCATGGGAGGGGCCAACCGCTTTAAAGCAGCGATAGCGGACTTGTTTCGTAAGTGATCCATTAGCGTATAAGACAAGAGGTATTTATGCCGCAAGAAAGAAACGAACTTAACGTAAAACGGAATCAGACCGAGCCTTCTGCCTTGCCGGGGCTTTCCCCCATGTCGAAGAACCAGGTGATGGATCTGGCTATGGACCTGGGAAAGTTCCTTCTGAAAAGCGGGGCGGAAACCAGCCGTGTGGAAGATACCATGATGCGCTTCTGCAGAAGTTACGGGTACTATGACCTGAATGTGTTCTGCACTCCTACCGTCATCATATTAGGGGACGAGAGTCCCGTCGGCAAAAGCCGTGTGTTCCGTGTCCGCTGGCGTTCCACGGATCTGGGACTGATCATGGATGTAAACCGGTTTTCCTATAATTTCCGCCAATGGAACATGACCTATGAAGAGGCTAAACACTGGCTGCAGGAACGGCTGGCCCTGTCCCATCCCTATGGGGACCCGGTACTGTGTGTTGCGGCAGGTATTGGCAGCGCCTGTTTCTGCATGCTGCTGGGCGGTGACCTGTACGATTTTACCGGAGCATTTCTGACCGGTTTTCTGGCGATGGCCTGTCTAAAAATGATGAATAATTTCCATCCGACACCGTTCTGGGAAAACTTTATTGCCGGTCTGATTATTGGAGTAGTCACGCAGGTCTGTCATTTGGTTCAGCCGGAATGTACGGTAGAGAATATGGCGGTGGGCGCCCTGATGCCCTTTTTGCCGGGGCTGGCCTTTACCACCGGCGTACGGGACTACATGGCCGGGGATCTGCTGAGCGGCAACAGCCGCATCGCGGAGGCGGCCCTGTTTGCACTGTCCATCGCCATCGGGCTTGCGTTTGCGATGAAGGCATGGACCTGGGGAGGACTGCCATGACGATACATTATGTGACGGCTTTTCTTTTTGCCTTTCTGGCCACTGTCGCTTTCGGTATCCTGTTCCAGGGACCGAAGCGCATCCTCTGGCTCAGCGGCATCATCGGCGGTCTTGGATGGATTGTCTTTATTGTATTGAAAGATGCTTTGTCTATCCGTTCTTTTTCTGCTAATTTTCTGGCTACGGTGGTCGTTGCCCTGATCAGTGAAATTTTTGCCCGCATATGGAAAGAGCCGGTATCGGTATTTGAGATCCCGGCTATCATCCCGTTGGTTCCCGGGCTCGGCATGTATCAGGGGATGCGGTATATCCTCAATGACTATGCGAATTTTGGCAGCGAGGCATTGATGGGGGCCGCACTGGACGCTTGTTCCATTGCGTTGGGCATCATGATGGTTTCCGGCATATTACGGGCCCTGAAGACCGGAAGGGATATTGCCCGCCAGCGGGATTGGGAACGTCCATACCATCGGGTTTGTATGTGACAGATCCGGAGAAAGAAAAAGAGTGATAAAGTCTGTTTTGCGTAGTTTTCCTTGCTGTATTAATATTGTCTGAATAAACTAAACAGCGGAGACCTTTCTGGGAAGGTTCCCGCTGTTTTCGTATTTACATACTGTATATAGTTATGGCCAAATTTAACATGCCCTTTTTAAGGAACATAAACAATTCTGTGTGTGGTCGACCCTATAAACAATCCTGTGGTCGCACCCCCTATAATCAAAAAACCCCGGACCCATATCTCAAAAAGGGTATCTTCGTAAGGAACGAAGGCCGGTAAGCGAAGCCTGGCGTTTGCAAGGCATGCAGATCACTTACTTATGAGGGGGAAAGAGAGATATGGGCCGGAGTCGGGGAAAGCTTTGGTCAAGTACCTTGAAGGAGAAATTTTATTTTCCTGTCTTCAACTCAGTCCAGAACTTGTCATACATCGTAATCGCATTCCCGATGTCGTGGAGCCACTCGCCTTTGTCTGCTTGCCCGTTGGCTTTTTTCAGGATGGGGCTTTCCACGATATCCTTCTTCTGCATGGGAATCGCTTTTCCGTTGGCGTTCGGAAGACGGATATAGTTAAAATTCCGGGCGCTGATCTTCGGATCGTAGATATAATTCAGGAACTTCAGCGCCAGTTCCTTGTTCTTTGCGCCCTTGGGAATTGCCATATTGTCCGCCCAAATCAGGGTACCTTCTTTGGGTACACAAAAATCAATATTGGGATTGTCGATGTTGCAGAAGGAAGCGTCGCCGCTCCACATCTGGGCGATCCAGGCTTCTTCGGCGATCATCTTCTGTTTGTTGTTTTCCGTGTCATAGGCCATTACATTGCTGCTTAGCTTTTTCAGTTCCTGATAAGCTGCTTCTACTTCCTTCGGGTCTGTACTGTTATTAGATTTTCCCATCTTTTTCAGTGCCAAACTGAACACTTCCCGGTTATCGTTCAACAGGATCACATGGCCTTTGTATTCCGGTTTCCAAAGGTCAGCCCAACTTGTGATAGGGTCTTTCACAAACTTTTTATTATAGGCTATGCCGGTAATGCCCCAGACGTAGGGGATGGCAAACTCTTGTTTCGGATCATAGTCAGGATGCTTAAGGCTGTCGACCAGGCCTTCAATATTGGGCAGCTTGCTGTGATCCAGTTTTTCCAGCATGTTCAGGTGTATCATGGTGGTGACCATGTAATCAGAGGGCTGGATAATATCAAACTGTGCGCCGCCGGCCTGCATCTTGGCCAGAAGTTCCTCGTTGTTGGAATACACATCGTAGTTGATACGGCAGTTGTTGGCTTTTTCAAATTCAGCCAGTACCTGGGGATCAAAATAATCGGCCCAGCTGTAGATATTGAGCACCTGTTTGCCCTGTTTGGCGGGTTCCCCCGGTGCCGCTGCTTTTTTATCGCCGTTTCCGCCGCAGCCTGCCAACGCGAAAGTGAAGCATACTACAAGTAGAATCATCAAGAAGATGTGGTTCCGGTTTTTTTTCAAATCGTATCAACCTCTTTTCTTTATTTGTTTTTATACCGTTTTGGAAATGCCGCCCCGTAAGGCCGTTAGCAATTTCCTGATTTTGACAGGCAATGGTATGCCTGTTGTAAATTTAAGATTGTTTCGTTCTTGATGTCCGGGCTGTAATAGAACAGATACAGCCCGGACATGTATTTAATTGAAAAACATTTGAAACGAATGTCGTTACTTACCGGTCTTCAACTCAGTCCAGCAACGGTCGTACAGTGCAATGGCATCGCCTACATCATCGGTCCATTCTGAGTTTTTGATATAGTCCCTGGCGGTTTTCAGGATCGGATCGTTCTTATATTCCTCGCTGTGATACTGAGCCGCTTTCAGGTTGGGATCGTTGTAACCAATGTATTCATAGTTTTTGGCGCTGACTTTCGGATCGTACAGATAGTTGATAAAGTCTTCAGCCAGTTTCTTGTTCTTGGCCCCTTTGGGGATTGCAAAACAGTCGGCCCAAATACCGGTTCCTTCCTTGGGAACCACGAAGCCGATATTCTTGTTTTCCTTGAAGCTGAAATAGGCATCGCCGCTCCAGATGGTACCGATCCAGGCCTCTTCCGCGATGAATTTCTGCTTGATGGTATCGGTATCATAGGCCAGGATGTTAGGCGAGAGGGCCCGCAAATCTTTCATGCACTCGGCCAGATCCTTCGGATCCACGCTGTTCAGGGAATGTCCATTCTTCTTCATGGCAAAGCTAATGACCTCCCGGACATCGTTCAGCAGCACTACGCGGCCTTTATAGGCCGGATTCCACAGGTCATTCCAGGAAGTGGGCGGTGTCTTAACGTACTTTTTGTTATAGCCGATACCGGTGATGCCCCAGGTATATACTACGGAGTGTTTGCCGGTTGGATCATAGGCAGGTGCCTGAAGATCCTGGATCAGGTTCTTTGCATTAGGGATTCTGCTCATGTCCAGTTCTTCGAGCAGCTTGAGCTTTAACATGGTGGTGACCATGTAATCACTTGGCTGGATCAGGTCATACCGGGCGCCGCCCGCCTGAATCTTTGCCAAAAGTTCTTCGTTGTTGGCGAATACGTCATAGTTAATCTTACAGTTGAATTTCTTTTCGAAATCCGCCAATACCTCAGGGTCAAAATTGTCAGCCCAGCTGAACAGGTTTAGTACTTGCTGTGCTTCCGCCTTTTCCGCTTTTTTCTGTGGCTCGGCAGGCTTTTTTTCCGGACCTCCGCAGGCGGTAAGAATCAACAGCAGGGAACAGAATAACAGAGCAAAAATCCTTTTCATTTTATAAAAACTCCTCCTTTACTCCATATTGGCAGCCGGGATAGCACCACCAATAAGCCAGAATAGTTTTGAAAGTCCGGGAACCTGACCCGAAAAGGGCAACTGACCGGCACTTTCGTGTAATTAGGGCGGCAAAGGCCCCGGGCGGTGCTATGTCACACCGCATGTATACTGTCGCAGCCGTTGCTGCGAAACAGGCAGTAAAAATATCCCAGGTCCGACATTGCAGCGTAGGTATGCCTTCCGCAGATGCGATGCCGGGAAACCTGAAAGAAACGTATCAATTCTTCGCCTTGGCCTTGTGGCTGGGCTGCAGGCATTCGGCCAGCAGTACCAGAATGATCTCCACTGTCATCATCAGAGTGGAAAGCGCATTAATCTCCGGCGAGATGCCACGCTTCACCATGGCATAGATGTACAGCGGCAAGGTGGTGGAGTTGGGGCCGGCCACGAAGAAGCTGATGACGAAATCATCGATGGACAGGGTGAAGGCGATGAGGGCGCCGGCTACGATACCCGGCATAACCAGTGGCAGCGTCACATAGCGGAAGCATTGCCACGGTGTGGCGTACAAATCGCTGGCGGCCTGCTCATATTCGGTGCGCATACCGTCCAGCCGGGCGCCTACCGTGATGACCACAAAGGACAGGCAGAAGGTGATATGGGCCAGAATCAGGGATACCTTGCCCAGAGGAATCTGTGCCTGGGAAAACAGGACAAGCAGGGACAGACCCATAACAATCTCCGGGATTAGAATGGGCAGATACACCATGCCGTTGATAAAGTTCTGCATCTTGTATTTATATCGGTGCAGGGCGATAGCGGCGATGGTTCCCAGGCTGGTGGAAACGATAGTGGAGGCAAAGCCGATGATCAGTGTATTGATGAGGGCCTCCAGCACCCGTCGGTTGTTGAACAGATGCTCGTACCATTTCAGGGTAAAGCCTGTCCACACTGCATTGATACGGGAATCATTGAAAGAATACATGGCCAGGATGACGAGAGGCACATACAGAAATGCCAGAATGGCCAGTGAATAAGCTAACATTACGTGACTACGCCATGTTTTTTGCATTTCCCGCACCTCCGTTTTGTGCCTGAATAGCACGGTAATACATGATAATCAGAATCAGTGACAGGATTGCAAGCACGATGGATAAAGCTGACCCGAAGGGCCAGTCACGGGCTGCCAGGAACTGATTCTGGATTAGGTTGCCCACCAGGGCAGACTTGGCACCGCCCATTACGTCCGGCACTACGAACATGCCCAGGGACGAGATGAAGACTAGGATAGTACCGGCGGCTACGCCGGGCATGGTCAACGGCAAGGTGATTTTCCGGAAGGCGGTGAAGGGAGAGGCTCCCAGGTCGGAAGCGGCTTCCAGCAGCCGACGATCTAGCTGTTCGATGGAAACATAAATTGGAAGGATCATAAAGGGCAGCAGGGAGTAGATCATGCCCAGCATAACAGCTCCTCCATTATATAGCAGTTGCAACGGCTGTTCAATAAGGCCTGCCTTCAGTAAAAGTGTGTTCAGGACGCCCTGGGCCCGCAGGATGATGACCCAAGCATAGGACCGGATCAGGAAGTTGATCCAGAAAGGGATCATGCAGAGAATCAGCCCCGGCTGCTGCCAGCGCTTGGGCAGCTGGGCGATGTAATAGGCCAGCGGGTATCCCATGAGGATGGTCACTACCGTGGTGATCAGGGCTGTCAGCAGGGTTTGTGCGAATATGGAAAGATACAAGGGCTCCAGGAAACGTATGTAGTTAGCGATGGTCCAGTTAAAGACAACCTGCCCGTAGGGGGTACGGCTGGCAAAGGACACAGCTACAACGATAAGCATGGGAATTACGAAGAAAATTCCCAGCCACAGCATGGAAGGAGCAACGAGTAATTTACCGTTCTTCATTGGCTTTGCCTTTCTTCTCAGATTCAGGATACGATGTCACGATTCTTTCTCAACTTTGACGCCGTCCCGGTCATACCACCAAATGCCCACCCGGTCATCGGTCTTCCAGCGGTTAACATCATCAAAATACTGGTACGCGATGGCGACCTGGTTCGTGTTATCAAGACGGACAAAAACCTTGTCGATGGTTCCGTAGAATACGACGTCCGTTACCGTGCCGAAGAATTTCGGCTCCGGATGGCTGGTGTTTTCTTCTTCTTCCGGACACAGGTTTAGCTTTTCCGGACGCAGTGCGAAGGTATCGCTGCCAATATCAAAGAAGTTGCTTTCTCCGATGAAACGGGCTACAAAGGTGTTTCGGGGATGGTGGTAGATGCCATTGGGGTCTCCATCCTGCTGGATGACGCCATTGTGTATAATGACGATACGGTCGCTCATGGTAAGGGCTTCTTCCTGGTCGTGTGTTACAAAGACAAAAGTAAGGCCCAGGCTCCGTTGCAGGATCTTCAGTTCCAGCTGCAGTTTTTTCCGGAGCTGGTAGTCCAAAGCGCCCAGAGGTTCGTCCAGCAATAATACTTTGGGACTGTTTACCAGAGCCCGTGCGATGGCTACTCGCTGCTGCTGCCCGCCGGACATTTGGGCAGGATAGCGATCCCGCAGTTCTTCCAGCTGGGTTAGGTATAGCACTTGGTTAATGCGCTCCTTCGCCTCGTTTTCGGGTACGCCCTTCATTTTCAGACCGAAATTAATATTTTGTGTTACGGTCAAATGGGGGAACAGGGCGTAATTCTGGAATACCATGTTGACATTGCGTTTATAAGGCGGCAGGTTGGTGATGTCCTGACCGTCAAGGATGACACGGCCGGTAGTGGGGTTGTCCAGACCGGCCAGGATTCGAAGCAGCGTGGTCTTGCCACAGCCCGAGGGACCCAGCAGCGTAACAAATTCTCCGTCATTAATCGTAAGGTCCAAAGTAGGGATAATGAGATTCTCGCCGAATTTTTTGCTAATCCCTTCCATGCGTATTAGTTCTTTCATTTACAACACAACCCTTCCCTGGCAATCGTACAGACAGACTGTAGAAGATTACCATAAAAAGTGATAGCACGTAGTCATACTGAGGCTACTTATAATTGCATTATACATGCAAATGGCAGTGAATAGCAATGATTTTTTTTATGTGAAAATGAAAAATTTAAGAAATGTTAAAAATCTGTCGGTGTCCGAAGAGGAAGGACGTATATTTATCAAATGCACATCCGGAAATTTCTTTTTGTACTATATGTGTCGAAATGGGTTGTCAATCTGTTAAAATATGTCACAATTCGATAATTTAGGAAAAAAACCTTTAAAACCATGACGAAATATGCTACAATGTATACAGTATAATTTATACAATATTTCGGGCCATCCTTGGAATTAAAGTAAATAATAGGTGAAAACATCCGTATTGTGCGGCTTATTTAGAGCGTATTGATGTCACGGAAAAAGAAAGCTAAGGTTCGCAATAATTATTTTATGTTAAGGAGGTATTGATTATGGGACTGATCGAACAATCTATGGTTCCCCTGAACAAGGCAATTGAGGCAATGAAGCTGGATCCGGGTGCGGCGGCGATCATTGCGGTTCCGGAAAAGACGACAGAGGTGCATATTCCGGTCAGAATGGATGACGGGTCGGTGCAGGTGTTCACCGGGTACCGTTGCCAGCACAGCACCATCATGGGACCGGCCAAAGGCGGCGTTCGGTATCATACGGCTGTTAACATGGACGAGGTCAAGACGTTGGCATTCTGGATGACCTGCAAATGTGCGGTGGCAGGCCTTCCCTACGGCGGTGGCAAGGGCGGCATCATCGTGGATGTAACGAAACTGTCGGAACGGGAATTGGAAGCCCTGACCCGTGGATACATCGACAAAATTGCCGGCGTTATAGGCGAAAAGAAAGATATTCCGGCTCCGGACATGAATACCAATTCCAAGATCATGGGATGGATGATGGACGAATACAGCAAGATCACCGGTCAATACGAACCCGGCTTCATTACGGGTAAGGATATTTCGGTAGGTGGGTCTCTGGGCCGTACGGCGGCTACCGGCCAGGGCGTAGTGACGGCTTCCCTGGAAGCATTAAAAGCGAAGGGCATGAAGGTCAAAGGGGCTACCGCATCCGTACAGGGATTCGGCAATGTGGGAAGCTGGACTGCGAAGCTGGCCTTTGATGAAGGCATGAAGATTTTGGCCGTCTCCGACGTGTTCGGCGCTATTTACAATAAAAAAGGCATTGATCCCTACAAACTGGCGAAATATACGGAGACCAGCAAGAATCACAGTGTTGTGGATTATCCTGACGCGGAACCCATGGATAAAGAAAAAGTGCTGGAGCTGAAGGTCGACGTGCTGTTCCCCTGCGCTATGGAGAACCAGATCACCAAAGCCAATGCAAAGAGGATCAAGGCGACGATTATCTGCGAAGGGGCCAACGGGCCTACCACTCCCGAAGCGGATGATATCCTGGAAAGCAAAGGGATACTGGTGGTTCCCGACATCCTGGCTAATGGCGGCGGTGTAACCGTTTCCTATTTCGAATGGGTACAGAACCTGTACCGTTTCTTCTGGTCTGAGGAAGAAGTGAAGGAAAGACAGATTAACATGATGGTGAAGGCCTTCAAGGAAGTTTACAGCCTGGCGGAAGAGTACAAGGTACCCATGCGCGTGGCGGCGTACATTTCGGCTTTGAAGCGTCTGACCGTAGCCATGAAGTTCCGCGGCATGTACTGAGATACGGTTCTTGTGAGACGGCATCGGTACACTGTCCCCTGTCTTGCAATTCTGCGGCGTGAACCTGATGTAAAAGCTGTTGCATGTCAGTCCTGTGCGTTAATTTCCTATGAATATAAACCGCAGCGGATATCCCGGAAGGGTTTGTCCGTTGCGGTTTTTTGTCTATAATCGGGCGTCATTTGTTGACACGGTTTACCCCAAGTGATAAAATTTTTTATACAGGTTTTTATAAGTTAACAATCATAACGGATTGAATAACGGTTGTCAGGAGAGGAGTTTAATTATGGAGTACAAGTTTGCTGAGAGAATGGAACGGATGAAAGCGTCTGAGATCCGCGAATTATTGAAATTGACGGCGCGTCCGGATATTATTTCCTTTGCCGGCGGACTGCCTGCACCGGAACTGTTCCCGGTAAAGGAGATTGCCCAGGTCTCCCATGATCTGGTGGAAAAAGAGGGCCGGCAGCTGTTGCAGTATGCCACTACGGAAGGACGGCCCACCCTGCGGGCTAAAATTGCGAAACGCATGACGGAAAAATACGGCACGCCGGTTGACGCCAACGATATCCTGATCACGACCGGGTCCCAGCAGTGCCTGGACTTTGCGGGAAAGCTGTTTTTGGATCCCGGTGATGTGGTGTTGTGTGAAAGTCCGTCCTACTTAGGTGCGCTGAACGCGTTCAATGCCTATCAGCCTGTGTTCAGGGAAGTACCCACCGATGAACAGGGGATCATCCCGGAAGAATTGGATAAGATTTTGGCGACCACGCCGAAGTGCAAATTCATCTATGTCATTCCCGATTTCCAAAATCCTACCGGCATATGCTGGAGTCTGGAACGCCGCAAAAAGTTCATGGAAGTTATCAATAAATATGACCTGCCGGTATTTGAAGACAATCCCTATGGAGAACTGCGTTACAGCGGAACCACCTATCCGACCCTGAAATCCATGGATACCAAAGGTCTGGTATCCTTCCTGGGAACTTTCTCCAAGATCTTCTGCCCCGGCCTGCGTTTAGGCTGGATCGCCGGCCCCCATGCGATTGTGGAAAAATTCGTCATGATCAAACAGAGCGCCGACCTGCATACTTCCAATTTTGACCAGGGCGTGGCTGATGCATATATGGATACCTATGATCTGGATGCCCATGTGAAGGAAATAGTGGCCCTCTACGGCCATCGCCGCGACCTGATCCTGAAGACAATGGAAGAAGAGTTCCCGGCAGGAGTGGCGTTCACCCGTCCGGATGGCGGGCTGTTCCTGTGGGTAACCGTTCCGGAAGGCGTCAGCGCCCGTAAAGTATTTGACAAATGCATTGAGCAGAAGGTGGCCGCCGTCATCGGCGATGCATTCTATCCCAATGAAAAGACGGACCGCAGTCTGCGGGTCAACTTCTCCTGCATGTCCGACGATAAAATTGTAGAAGGCGTAAAACGTATGGCCAAAGCTATCAAAGAGTGCATGTGAGCATACTGAAAAACCGTTGCGACAGCACCGGCAGTTCATGAGGAAAAGAGGTTGAAATTATGCTGTTTATGATTTTGACAGCCATTGTCGCTGTGCTGGTAGCGATTTTGGCCCTTCAGAACTCCATGATGGTGGACATGACCCTGTTTATGTGGAATTTCCGCCTGAATCTTGTGCTGGTCGTGCTGATTTCCGTTATCTGTGGCTTCCTGATTTCACTGGCGTGGGGTATCAAGGTCAAGACACAGGCAATGTGGAAGATGCGCAAACTGAACGAACAGATTGCCCTGCTGGAAGATGATAAGAGGATTCTGCGGGAAAAGGTGGAACAACTGCTGAAGGCGCAGGGTGGAGTGATGGATCCGGCAGATACGGTCACCACGCCGACTGCGGAAATACGAACCGCGGCGCAGGGTCCGGCTGGTACGAATCCGGGCAGCGCCGGTGGGCAGCGTACTTTTATCTGATACGGATGTAATATCCGGTGTGGCACAGCGGAAAGAACAGTTCGTTTTGGAAGGAACCTTCGTTTCCCAGTGGTGCCGGCACGGACGTTCATGCTGCAGGTTTCGTCCGGGCATTGTGTTTTGTCGTACAGCGTTTATTAAAATTTAATACTGTGAGAATTTAAAACAGCGGACCGGATGTTGCGGATTACCGCATGTTTAGACGGCGGCTGAAGCCGTCGTCTTTTTTCAATAGTAAAGGTTGTTTTACAAGCTGGTTTTCAGGCGGGAGGATACATCATGGCAGATAAATTTTTAATCATTGACGGAAGCAGTCTTATCCACCGGGCCTTTTTTGCCCTCCCTCCCCTCACCAACCGGAAAGGCCAACATACCGGGGCTGTCTACGGGTTCCTGCGCATGTTCCATAAGTTATTGCAGGAGGTGAAGCCGCGCTGGGTGGCGGCTGCTTTTGACAAGTCCCGGAAGACGTTTCGCACCAGGCTGTTTACGGATTATAAGGGACAGCGCAAACCTACACCGCCGGAACTGAAAGAACAGTTTCCCCTGTGTATGGAGGTATTGCGGTCCATGGGAATATCCGCCCTGGAAATGGATGATTATGAGGCGGATGACATTATCGGTACCCTGGCAAAAAAAGCAGATCCGTCGGTTGAAGTGTACATCGTCACCGGGGACCGGGACGAACTGCAGCTTATTGACGGCCGTACCCGTGTCATGTACACAAAAAAAGGGATCTCTGATATCAAACTGTATGACGAGACTTCCTTTGCGGCAGACTATGATGGACTTGTCCCCCTGCAACTCATCGAACTGAAGGGTCTGATGGGAGATACTTCCGATAATATTCCCGGCGTGCCCGGCGTCGGTCCCAAAACGGCCCTGAAGCTGATCGTGGAATACGGAAGCGTGGAAAATGTGCTGTCCCATATTCCGGAGATCAAAGGGAAAAGCCTGAAGGAAAAGCTGGAAACCAATAGGGAACAAGCGATCCTGTCCAAGGAACTGGCCACGATTTACAGGGACGTGCCTGGACTGGATACAGATCTGGATATTTATGCGCTGAAGCCGTTAGATGCAGCGGCCCGGCAGATGATGGAAAATTTGGAGTTCCGGGGCTTTTTTGTCCAATTCGGACAGATTATGGGGGTGTACCCGGATGCTGCGGATGGAGTGAAAGGTCTGACACCGGGCGGTGATACCGGCGGGGCATCTTCTGTAGGTAACGCAGGTGCAGGTACTGAAACCCTGCCGGTGAACGGGCCGGAAGGCCGGGCTTCTTCGGTGCAGTCATTCCCGCAGGAAGACGGAACCGCGGCGTCGGCTTCTGTTGCCGGGGATGACGGTATGGACAGTCTGTTCGGTACGGTTGTGCCAACAGCATCTGTCCGGGATATTGTGACGGAAGCGGAGTGGGCGTCGCTGGTTTGCGGAATCCGTGAAGACGAGATGATCTGGTTCACGGCGGAAACGGAAGGGGAGATTCCCCGGTTGCGGTTTGCCTCCGTACGGCTGCTTTCAGCCGGACAGGAGTACAGGATTGCGGGGGAAGCGCTCCGAGGCTTTATCCGCTGGCTGGCAGAAGCGCCGAATCCTAAGGGAACGGCGGAAATCAAAGAGGTTTACCGGGTCTGCTTCTGCCAGGGGACAGAACCTGCGCACCTTACGGAAGACGTGGCACTGGCGGCCTATTTGGACGATCCGGGGCGCAGCGGCTATGCGTTGCCCGATCTGGCTTGGCACTATCTGGGCCAGGATCGGGAGGACTGCCATGGGATGGCCCGGGTGGCAGAGGCATTACACCAGGCGCTGCGGGATAAAGATTTGCTTCGGTTATACAAGGAAATAGAGATTCCTTTGGCACGGGTTCTGGCAAAGATGGAACTGGCCGGCGTCAAGGTGGATCAATCAAGGCTTGACGTCCTTAGTGCGGATATGGCGGAACAGCTGGTATTGCTGGAAAAGCTGGCGAAGGAACAGGCGGAGGATGAAGCGTTCAATCCCAATTCCCCAAAACAACTGGGGACGGTGCTGTTTGAAAAGCTGAAGCTGCCTGTTATCAAAAAAACAAAAACGGGGTATTCCACCGATGTGAAGGTTTTGGAAGAATTGCAGGGCAAGCATCCGCTGGTGGATACGATTCTGCAGTACCGCGTGCTGGCCAAGCTCCAATCCACCTATCTGGAGGGACTGAAGCCCCTGATCAGAGGGAAGACGGGCCGTATCCATACCCATTTCCGGCAGACGGTGACAGTAACGGGACGGTTGTCCAGTACAGATCCGAACCTGCAAAATATCCCCACCCGGACAGAGACAGGAAAGAAGATCCGGGCGCTGTTCGTGCCAGGAGAAGGCTATGACTGGCTCATGTCCTGTGACTATTCCCAAATCGAGCTGCGGATTCTGGCTCATGTGGCGCAGGATCCTCTGATGATCGAAGCCTTTCTGGAGAATCAGGACATCCATGCACGGACCGCCAGCGAAGTGTTCGGAGTGCCGCTGGAATTGGTGTCCCATGAGATGCGGAGCCGGTCCAAAGCGGTCAACTTCGGCATCGTCTACGGAATCAGCGACTTTGGCCTGGCCAGGCAGCTGGGCTGCAGCCGGCAGGAAGCCGGGGAGTTCATACGGAATTATCTGGCCCGGTATCAGGGCGTAAAAAAATATATGGAAGAAATGACGGAATTGGCGCGAAGGCAGGGGTATGTTTCGACCCTGCTGGGACGGCGCCGGTATCTGCCGGATATCAATAACCGCAATTTCAACCTGCGTAGTTTTGCGGAGCGGACGGCCATCAACACACCCATCCAGGGAACGGCCGCCGACATCATGAAGCTGGCCATGCTGCGTGTGGATGCGGCATTGCAAAAATCAGGACTTTCGTCCCGGGTATTGCTGCAGGTCCACGATGAACTGGTGCTGGAGGTTACGGAAGCGGAACGGGAGGCTGCCGCGGCGCTGGTGAAGGGGGAAATGGAGAATGCCTTTAAACTGGACGTTCCCCTTCTGGCAGATGTGAACTACGGAAAAGACTGGGCTGCAGCAAAATGACAGTTGCGGCAGTGTGTGAGACGGTGCGGGATCGTGTGGAAAGTGTGGGGAAGATGAAGATTATCGGATTGACCGGCGGTATCGGAAGCGGGAAAAGTACAGTATCTTCTTATTTAAAATCGTTAGGGGTCCCCGTGTTTGACGCAGACGCTTCAAGCAGGGCGGCTGTACGGAAGGGGAACTCCTGTCTGGAAAAGATTGTCGCATTCTTCGGGCCGGATTGCCTGCAAGCCAGCGGCGAGCTGGATCGGGCCTGGGTCGCGGACAGAGTGTTTCACGACAAAGACCTCCTGCGTCAGTATGAAAAGATCGTACAGGATCAGGTGCGGACAGAGGCGGAGCAGTTCCTGAAAGAACAGCGGGAGCGGGGGACAGCGGTGGTGCTGCTGGATGTGCCGCTTCTGATCGAGTGCGGCTGGCACCGGTTGGTAGACAGTGTATGGCTTGTCAGTGTGCCGGAAACGATGCAGGTTCAGCGGGCCATGCTTCGGGACAAAGAGACGGAAGAAGCCATTCGGTCACGGATCGACGCGCAGATGCCGTTGAAAGAGAAGGAAAAATTTGCCGATGTGGTGATTGATAACAGTGGAACGGTGGCCCATACGCAGGAGCAGGCTGCGGAACAGCTGTGGAAATTAAAGAAATCGTTATAGGAAAATATAGCTGACGTCGGGAATATTGCACAAACTTGCAGAAAATCTGGCGGAACGGTGCGGAGCACACGGCGCGTTTCCGACAGCCGGTGCCGCGTCAGAACCCGGCGGATGGACAGGGACAGGATTTTGACGGAAAAACAGGAAAAGAAAACAGGGCGGGGGACGGACAGGGACTTGAAAAAACGCCAGCACGCCAGGCGGGCACGCCGTCCTGTGAAGAAAAAGATGAAAACGGGAAGCGCTCTATCGGGAATCAGCCGAAATCGAATCTTTGCACTGATTCTGTTCGTTGCGTTTTGTTTGGCGGTCTGGCGGATTTGGCGCAGCGACGCGGTGCAGATGCGGTTTGTGTACATGTGGCCCTATCAGAATGAAATCGTTACCTACGCGCGACGTAACGATATCGATCCCTTTTTGGTGGCCGCTGTCATAAAAAATGAAAGCGAGTTCAAGCCGGGGGCGGTTTCGCCCGCAGGGGCCATCGGCATGATGCAGATCATGCCGGAAACAGGGGAATGGATCGCCCGTCAGATGGGAATGAACAATTATTCCACTGATTCCCTGTATCATCCGGGTACCAACATCCGCATGGGATGCTGGTATTTGTCGGAACTGAAGTATGAGTTCCGGGATAATATGTATCTTATGATGATGGCATATAATGCTGGCAGAGGTAATACTCACGGCTGGATGCATGCCAACGGGTGGGATTATAATTTTGGTGATGTAGCGGCGATACCCTATCCGGAGTCGCGTAATTATGTGTCTTCCGTGTTGCATGACAGAGATGAATATTACCGCCTATATAAAGGTAAGGTAGCTACAGGTACACAAGGAGAAAAATAAAGACGGACCGACGGTTTGGAAACAGACTGAAAACAGTTTTTTGCTTCCTGTTTTTTTGTAAATTATGAAATAAAATTCAGAAATTTTTTACAAATTTAATACAATTAGCTATATTTTTCTTTGGAATTGTAGACGGGATGGTATAAGTGTGCTATAATTTGTAAAACTTTTGAGGGGAAGATGCAATCCGCGCAGCGGATTCAGGCAGCGGCTCTTTAAAAGCGGTTTAAACGATAGGGAAATTTGCCGGAACCTGTATGGAAAACATGAGAGATGCGGCGGTGGAACGGCTTTTGTCCGGTTACCTGCGGTATTACAATGTAACCCGGTTTGACGGGGGACCCAGTCCGCCAATCGAAGCGTTCAAGGGTATATGCGAAGCTGGAAAACTGACTCCTCCGGTGCTGCCGGAGGAACATTCATTTGTTGCTCTTTGCGAGTATTATGAAAAGGCAGAACAGTATTTTCTGTTTAAAACCAATGAGCTGTGGGCAACCTATCAGGAAGAGTTTATCTTTCTGTTTTCTGTCGGGAATCTCACCCGTGAAACATTTTGCCTGTGCCGTGATTACGCGTATGAAGAGGGCATGAAGCTGGCCCACATCGGGTCTGGGCATATGTATACCTATATTACCCCGGTCATTGTTTGCGACACGGCAGAGCCGGATGCCATCAAAGAGCTGGAAAAATGCAAGATATACAAAAGCTTTAAGTTTTCCTTTCACGGATGGATGGATTTTCATGTTGCCTGTTTCGAGGCGTCGAAACAGAAGCTGCATTTTAATCACAGTGGTCTTTGTATGAAAAAGAACCTGGAAAAAATTTTATTAAGAAACAGAAAGACATGACGTTTCTTAAGAGGAGTAAGGGAGGAATTATTTTGAACACACTGGTATTGCTTCTCATCTCCATGGCTGTACTGTTTTGCGGCTACGTCCTGTATGGCGGCTGGCTGGTAAAACAGTGGGGCGTTGGGGAAGGGAATATTCCCACACCGGCCCATTCGATGGAAGACGGCGTGGACTATGTTCCCGCAAAGGCCCCCGTACTGATGGGGCATCATTTTTCGTCCATTGCCGGCGCCGGCCCTATCACGGGACCGATTGGCGCGGCTATGTTCGGCTGGCTGCCGGTTACCCTGTGGGTGCTGATCGGCGGTATCTTTTTCGGCGGTGTTCATGATTTTGGCGCGCTGTTTGCCTCTGTCCGCCATAAAGGACAGTCCATCGGCGAAGTTATTTCCGCTAACATGTCCCGTCGGGCAAAACGTCTTTTTATCATTTTCTCATACCTGACACTGATCCTGGTAGTAGCGGCCTTTGCGGCCATTGTTGCATCCACCTTCGGGGCGGTTGTTAAAAATGGTGTCATCAATGAAGCTGCCAGCGCGACCAACGCATCGGTAGCCATGGTTTCTATCCTGTTCATCCTGGTCGCCATCGTGTTTGGCTTCGCGGTGTATCGTCGCCACACTTCCATGGTTATATCTTCCATTTTAGGTGTTGTGGCGATTGTCATCTGCATGGCCATCGGCATGAATTTCCATCCGTTCTATTTTACTACCAAAACCTGGATGTGGATCATCGGCCTGTATATTACCATTGCCTCCGTTACCCCGGTATGGATCCTGCTGCAGCCCCGTGACTACCTGAGTTCCTTCCTGCTGTATGCGATGCTGATCGTTGCTATTGTAGGTATTGTAGGCGCGCATCCGGATATTGATCCGAAGGTATTCCCTGCAGTGACCGGTTTTGCGGTTGATAACGGAAACGGCGTACAGCTGCTGTTCCCGATTTTGTTCACCACCGTTGCCTGCGGTGCGATTTCCGGTTTCCATTCTTTGGTTTCTTCCGGCACCACTTCCAAACAGTTGGATAAGGAAAGCGATGCCAGGCCTATTGCGTATGGCGGTATGCTTTTGGAATGCGTACTGGCTATCATTACGGTCTGCGCTATTGCGTATGCCCGTACCACCGGCCACACCAAAGGCGTGACGGATATTTTTGCCGGCGGCATTGCGGCCATGGTTGGGGCGATTCCCGGTATGGAAGGCATGGAATCCTCTTTCTATACCCTGCTGGTGTTGACGTATTCTGCGTTCTGCCTCACTTCTCTGGATACAGCGACCCGTCTGGCGCGCTTTATGTTCCAAGAATTCTGGCTGGAACCAGGCGAAACTCCCCGGGATGTCAAGGAAGGGTATCGCAAGCTGATGGTCAATCCGTATTTTGCGACGATCCTGACCGTTGTTCTCGGCGTTCTCCTTGGCCTGAACGGATTTGCCAAGATTTGGGGTCTGTTCGGCGCTGCGAACCAGCTGCTGGCCGGCATCGGCTTGTTGGCTGTAGCCGCCTGGCTGGGCAATGCGGGTAAGAACAACAAGATGTTCCTGTTCCCCATGACCTTCATGCTGATTGTAACGATCTGCTCTCTGTTCCTCACTATCCGTAATCAGCTCGGCATTATCGCCAAGGGCGCTGCGGACTGGGGTCCGTATGCACAGGCCGGTATCGGTACCCTGTTGGTGCTGCTGGCATTTGTACTGGCCTTTGAAGGCTATCAAACCGTGGCTCATCCGAAAAAAGTTGCCTGATTGCGTAATGCAGTGACCGACATATAATTTGGCGTCGGTCATGCTGCATATTGGTTTGTACTGCTGGATCCGGTGATATAGATGTTCAGACATATACCGGTCCGATGCAAGGGTACGGAAGTCTGATCTTTATTCTGTCCGTGTCGCTGTCTGCGGCGCGGACAGTTTCTCTTAAAAAAAGATTTGACTATCCGGGTCAAGTGTGTTAATATATCCATGTTGCGAATCAAACGCTTCCCGCGGTTGTGGTGGAACGGCAGACACGCCACTTTGAGGGGGTGGTGAGGGTAACCTCGTATGGGTTCAAATCCCATCAACCGCACCACAAGTATTTGATTGCAAAAAAAGCTTGACATACAAAGGAATATGTTGTATAGTAGTTAGGTATTCCGAAGGATGCAAGATACATGCGGTAGTGGCGGAACGGCAGACGCGCTAGCCTCAGGAGCTAGTGGGGGTTAACCCCGTGGAGGTTCAAATCCTCTCTACCGCACCAATAGTAAATTCGTAAGGTGTGGCTATTGAGTCACACCTTATTTTTATGCCCAAAAACCCCACCAGCCTAAAAACTGTTGTGGGGAGGCACAACTATGTTAGTGGCTAGTGGGGTAAAAATCTGCACAAGATACATCGCATTACAAACGTTTTGTGTATGGCTGCGGTTTGTAATGTGGCTGTAGAACAGCAGGGATTTGATGTATGGCGGGCGTTATTTCCGTTACACGTTTTTGAGCAGGAGGGAAAACAGACTCGTGAGCAGGGTGTGAATATCCTTCTTTGCTTCTGCTTTAGCTGGAACTCCTTTGCTTTCTTCTGCCGGGGCGCCGTCCTTCAGTTTCTCTTCCAGCATGGGCCAGATCTCCGGTTTCTCGAATCCGTAGCGCCAGCTTGCCACGCCTGCCAGACTGTATGTCTTGACAAGCCCGGCTTTATGTAACAGGCTGCTCTTGTTTTCGTGCCAGAATGAATACGGCACTTCGTTTTCCATGAAGGAAACATACGTTATACGTTCGTTTTCCAGCCAGCGGAAGCGCAGGGTCTCGTTTCCTGACTTTTCTTCCAACAGCTTTTCCGCGGCGGGCATGGAAAGGGTTTTTGCGTAAAACCGCCTGGTGTAGTTATCATAGCGCCACAAACGCATATAGAGCGGGATTCCCAATACAAGTTTGTGGGCGGGAACTTCCTCCAGGGTTCGCTTTACGCCTTTTTCAACCCAGTCATACCCTGCCGTAGGTCCCGCCGTGGGACTTCCGCCGGAATATTGGTCATAGGCCATCAGCATCATGTAGTCCAGATGCTCTGCCAGGGCCTTCCGGTCAAAACACAGGGACCAGTTGGGGCTGCCGCCCGGCACCGTAACATCCATGCTCAGTATCAGCCCGTCCTGCCGGGTCGCGGTACGGATTTGTTTCACGAATTCTGTGATGCGGTCTCTGTCTGCCTGATAAATATTTTCAAAATCCAGGTTGATACCGTCGAATCCATGTTTTTGGAATTGCTGGCGCAGCTGGCTGATGACAAATTTTTTGGCATTTTCATCATCCAACAGCTTTTTGGTCCGGTCCGGCTTGAATCCGTTGGTGATCAGGGGCCAGACCTGGTATCCTTTTGCGTGGGCCCGTTCCACGTAGCCATCCACGCTTTTGTCCTGCAATTTTCCATATTCATTTTCAATGACATACCAGCAGGGGGAAACCACGTTGACGCCGGGCACCTTGTCCAGGGTGGACAGGTCCGTCTCAGGTTTGTTATCGTGCTGCCAGACAAGGTTGATTTTATAGGGCAGCGGCGGCTTTGGCGCGGGTGGCTGCTCGCTGCTGCAGGCGGTACAGGCTAGCAGCAATGCGGAGCAGATCATGTAAAGAAAAAATTTTTTTATGTTTTTCATAGGTGTCACCTGTTTTATACGTGTTTTATAAATCCCAATTTGCCCGGCAAGTTTTAATTTCATTATAGCAAAAAAACATTCCCGGTGCAGGTGTTTTATTTCAAATTTCTATATGTTATAATATCTACGTAAATACGGTGGTGATAGAATGTCCTTGTTTGATGAGCACGGGGCGGGTCCGGTGAACTGGAAGAAAAATCTGGCAGTTCTGTGGCTCGGTGTGTTTCTGGCTTGTGCAAGCTATACCGCCTGTATTCCGTTTTTACCCGTGTATCTGCTGAAAGAGTTGCATGTATCCCCGGATCAGGTGAATTTCTGGGCCGGGCTGGTATATGCGGTCACATTTATGGGGGCATCGTTCATGGCTCCCTACTGGGGTGCCTGGGCTGACCGGGTCGGACAGCGCAAAATGGCGATTCGTGCCGGATTCGGTTTGGCACTTACCTATGTGCTTGGAGCTGTCGTCCAAACGGCACCGCAAATGCTTGGCGTGCGAATCCTGACGGGTCTCATCAGCGGGTTCGTACCGGCGTCCCTGTCACTGGTGTCGTCCACCCTTCCCAGGGATAAACTGGGCTGGGGCATGGGATGGATGCAGGCAGCAATCTCCAGCGGCAGTATCCTGGGACCGCTGATGGGAGGATATCTTTCCGTCTGGTTTGGCATGCGTATGTCCTTTTTCGTCGGTTCCGTAAGCCTGTTTTTTGCTACGGTGATGGTCATCTTTCTGGTTCGCGACATTCCCCTCAGCAAGGAAACAAAGCGGGAGGGGCTGCATATCATAAGGGATATCAGGCTCGCGTTGCATAACCGGGGCCTGCTGTATGTCATGTTCATGTTCTTCCTGGTACAGACCTGTACCATGGCAATACAGCCGTTGATCACGCTGTATGTCAGCAAGCTGATGGGCGGTACCGGAGATGCGTCGGTCACCATGAGCGGCTGGGTCTTTTCCCTTGCCGGGATCGCGGGCATCATCGCTTCTCCCTATTGGGGAAAACGGGGCCAGCGCCGCGGTTTTGTCAAAACCCTTTGTCTGGTGTTGTGTTGTGCGGGATGCGTGAACCTCTGCCAGGTTTTTGTCGATTCGATTTGGGAATTTGCTGCGATTCAATTTATTTATGGCCTGTTCCTGGCAGGCGCGGTGCCCAATATAAATTCTACACTGGTGGAGGTGACACCCCAGGAGATGCGGGGCAAGGCTTTCGGACTGACCACTTCGGCCCAACAGTTTGGCGGCGTGGTGGGACCGCTCCTTGGGGGCCTGATGGGCGATGTTATGCCTACGAAGTATGTGCTCTTTTCTACCGGCGTAATCCTGCTGCTTGCATCGGCTTACACTTTTGCCACAAGGCTTCGAAAAGAAGCGTAACCCGGAATTTGAAAAAAGCATGCCTTTTCCTTTCCGCATAAAATTTAACGTACCGGTTTCAATTGTATTGTCTTGATTCAATGATTCAGTCAGATTATTTTTGTTACAGGAGGTCGATCGATATGTTGCGAAAATTTCAGGGGATCAGTCCCAAAATTGATGAAAAGGCCCACGTATTTGAAAGTGCCGATGTCATCGGCATGGTGGAACTGAAGGAATATGCCAGCGTATGGCCTAACTGCACGGTCCGGGGCGACGTGAACCGCATTGAGATCGGCCGCTATACAAATATCCAAGACAACAGCTGCCTTCATGTGGCAGACCGTCATGCCTGCATCATCGGTGATTTTGTGACGGTGGGGCACAGCGCCACCATTCACGCCTGCACCATTGAAGACCATGTGCTGGTGGGCATGGGGTCTGTGGTGCTGGACGGAGCCGTTGTGGGAACCGGCAGCGTGATTGCAGCCGGCGCGGTGGTGACCAAGGGAACCGTCGTGGAACCCTTTTCCCTGATGGCAGGCATTCCGGCAAAATGCATTAAGAAATTACCGGAATCCAACATGACCACCATTCATAACCAGGCGCTGAAATACAAGACGTTATGGACGGAACGGTACGGGATCCTTCCCAATGCCGGCGGAGAATCCTATCATGGGGAAAAGATCATGGACTGATCCGTTTCCCCGGAAACGGCGGATAGGCCCCGCGTTTTATCAGAAAATGTGGGAGTGACGGCATTTTCATTATACGGGAGTGAATTTGTAAGCTATGGCAAAAAGGGAGAATAAATTTGTAAAAATAGCCCGGCAGGAAGAGGTAACCAATGAGAACTTTGGATTGGGCAGACCGTTCTATTTTGATGACCGGTTCAACCGAATCGCTATGATGGGGGCTCTGGTTACGACGATCATCCTTTTGGGTTTCCGCCAAATCACGGGCACTGGCACAGGAAGCGTCATGACTGACAGCATCGGCTATGCCGCCGGGTTTTTCTTCGCCTACCTCATAGGCAGGGAGGTGGACCCGGAACCGGGGCGCGAATGGGGCGGACTGTTGTCTGCATTTATCGCACTGGTGGCGGAAGCGGTGTTGGGCGTAGACATCAACGGCGTTGTCGGCCTGCTGTGGATGCTGTTCATCTGCCGTATGTTCACGCGTACGTCCGGATTGCGGCACTGTATCGGGGACAATGCCATCATCCTGGGTAGCGCCTTTTGGATGGGATATGTCGGTTTCTGGCTGTTCCCTGTGATAACCGGTGTCTGCTATATCCTGGAAAGCCAGATTAAAGAGGGCTATTTCCGCAGCTTGTATTTGGGCGGCATCGCTTTTGCCATGTGTGTAATCACCGGACGGAATCCGGAGATACCGGTCCTGTCCGTGAACTACCTGTATATGATGGGTGTTTCCTTTATCCTGTTCTTGCCCCAGTTTTCTGTAGCCGGGTTTAGTACCGCCCGGGATGATCGAAATAACCGGCCACTGATCGTATCCCGGCTGCAGTGCGCGCAAGCTGTTTTTCTGCTGGCGACAGGC
Organism: uncultured Succiniclasticum sp.; assembly: GCA_905235335.1. Classification (GTDB taxonomy): domain Bacteria; phylum Bacillota; class Negativicutes; order Acidaminococcales; family Acidaminococcaceae; genus Succiniclasticum. Next base: position 15,477 of record CAJOKZ010000006.1, on the reverse strand, counting down.
ATCCTGATCTATTTCGGAGGGAATGCCGCCGGTGTGGCGCTGCTGCCCTGTTTGGCGGTGGAGGCAGGTACCGGCCTGTATCTGCTGATGTACCTGTTGCGGAAAAAACAGCAGGAAGAGGGAAAATTGTAATGAGTAACGGAGGAAAATAAAATGGCGGAGAGGATCATCCGATTCACGACGAACAGAGGAATCTTTGAGGCGCAGATGTTTGAGGAAAAGGCGCCGGCTACGACAAAAAACTTTATCGATCTGACAGAGAAGGGATTTTATAACGGTTTGATATTCCACCGTGTCATTGATGGATTCATGATCCAGGGCGGCGACCCTACTGGCACCGGCGCAGGCGGTCCGGGATACCGGATCAAGGATGAGTTTGGCGAAGGACTGAAGCACGATTCTGATGGAATCCTGTCCATGGCCAACGCAGGACCTGATACCGGCGGAAGCCAGTTCTTCATCACGCTGGCCCCCACCCCCTGGCTGAACGGGCATCATGCCATCTTCGGCAAGATTGTGAAGGGGATGGACATCGTCCGGGAGATCGGCGCTACCGCAACGGATTTTCGGGATCGTCCTGTGGATCCGGTGGTGATGGAAAAGGTGGAAGTGTTAGCAGAATAAACCAGTCGCTGTGCAACGCGGCGTTACAGAAAAGTGTTTCTGAAATTCCTGAAATGGGTTTCTTTTTACTGCGCCGCTTTGGTGTTGGAGCAGAGGGGTTTCGAAATTCTTGAAAATGGGATTTTTTTATACTTAAGTATTACGAAATAATGCGATTACATGCAGTATACTATGCTTATTATAATTAAGGGGAATTTTCTGTAAATATTTTGCTTGCATATTTTTCTTTTTTGTCATATAATACTTTTGTCGGCTCGGGTAAACGAGCCGGCAAAAGTATTTTTTTAGGAGGCCCGTGACATGACAGGCAAAGTAAAATGGTTTAATGCAGAAAAAGGATATGGTTTTATTGAACGTGAAGATGGCGGCGATGTTTTCGTACATTTCTCTGCTATCCAGATTGACGGTTACAAAACTCTGGAAGACGGCCAGACCGTTGAATTCGACGTGGTGGAAGGAAGCCGCGGCGAACAGGCTGCTAACGTCGTTCCTGTAAAATAATCTGCTTTAACGTATCAACAATTACTTCGCATGAACCATAGGGCATTCCTGAACGAGGAATGTCCTTTTTCTGTTGCGGGACAACCGGGAACCGCGGTCCTGCATCCGGGATGATCCCGCCTGTGGCCATGTGGTTGTGTCTGCGTGATGATTCCTTATGGCTATGCCGCCCTGCATTTGGCAGGCGTGTTCGATTTTCACATAAAATGTTACGGAGGAGGGAAACGGTGTGAAGCGTATCCTGTATTACATTTCAGTTGCGATAGTCTGGCTTGCCGCTGCTTCATCGTGTTTTGCGGAATTTCCGATGGGCGGCCTGGCACATACGGCAGGGGAGATGGGATTGGCGGCGAAACAGGTAGATGAGTATAACAAAGCCTGTGGGATATTCTTTTCCATGCTGGCTTCCGCCGGGGCCTATGTACCGGAAAACAGTACGGAGATGAAGTATCTGCATTATTACGGATGGGAGTTTACGCCGCACCGGGCCACTGTGGGAAAAACCGTCGTTCATTATATTACTGCCAAAGGCAAAGTGATGGACGGAACCCCTTTGTACGTGGTATCTTTCCGGGGCAGCGTAGATAAAAAGGATTGGACTACGGATCTTACGACGGCCCAGGTGGTCTACGGCGGGAACAGTCTGGAGGAATCGGAAAAAATTGCCGGGATTCTTGGCAGGAATCCGGATGGGATCGACACAGAAGTGGCAGATGCCGGAAACGGAACATCCCGTCCGGCCATGGATACCGGCCTGCAAGAGGAAAAGAAGGAATCCGGCAAAACGACTCTGCCCAGTGTGCATAAGGGATTTAATTCCTATGCAGATGCAGCGTTACGTGCGCTGCTGGAGCCGTCCGGGTTTTTGGAACAGTACCGGGCTGAAACGGGTGCGCGCCTGTTACTGACGGGTCACAGCCTGGGCGGAGCCGTTGCGGCCCTTGTGGGACAGAGGCTGATTGATTTCGGTTTTGATCCGGCAAGATTGCAGGTCATCACATTCGGCGCCCCGGCCATCGGAAACAAAGTATTTGCGCAGGAATACGGCAGCCGGATGAATCTGATCAGGGTCACCAATACCCAGGATCCGATTCCACTGACCATGCAGGCCGTGTTGCGGAATTACAAACAGTTCGGGGAGGAGGTACGGTTCCGGATCCCCAAAACGTTCAACAATGTGAACCATGTCCTAAACCTCTATCTGGATTTCGGTCTCCGTTATTATTACAACACTTTTGATAAGGCAGTTGCATACGGCATTGTCAGGGAATGGCCGGATGCCGGGCAGAGTGTTCCCGGCAAACCTGTTGTTCTTTTGCATGTAAAACGGGATGAAGCAGCCAGGCTGAAAGAAACGGCAGCCGTTCTGGAACGATTTATGCTGAACGAATACCGGAGACTGCTGCCTAATTATATCATTGCCCCTCCTGGCTCAGATCCGTATGAAACCATGCGGGAAAGCGGGGCAGATTACCTGCTGTTGCTGGAATTTGCGGCTGTACCGAGCCGGGAGAACAACAGTTGGTACCTGACGCTGGAACAGACCCTTTCGGATAAAGAGGGGAAGGTCCTGGCCGTGGGGAGCGTAACAAAACATACTTCGCCGCTGGCCGGCAATATCCTGGCGGCGATGGAAGCGGTAGAGATACAGAGGGAAGAGCTGTTGAGGCACATGCCCTGGCTGACCGGAGCCGGAAGCGTAAAACAGTGACAAACCCGAGACAGACTTCGCACTGACGGACGAACAGGAAAGGGTTGTGCAAAATGCGGGTGCAGCTTGTTCACAGGCTGCACCTCTTTTTTAATATTTAAAATCATCGTTGCGATTTTCCTGTTTTGGGAGTAAAATCAGAAAAAAATGCGTGATGGGAGAATAAACATGAAAAAAGTATTTATTGTCTGCCTGCTCCTCCTTTCATTCCTAGGCTGTCTGTCGGCTTTTGCCGATACAGCGGTTCAGACAGGCAAAAGGGATTATGAGATGATTGCGCCAGAAAGTTACGAAGGCTGGTGGGCGGAAAAGAAGGAAGGACGTCTTCTTATGACGGTAACACCGACGGATGAACCGGGCTGGTACGATGTAACAGTTGCGGCACGCGAAAATCAGCCAAAGACTGATGTGTACATGATGCGTGCGCATTATCAGAAGGATGGCAGTCTGTATTATGACAATTGTCTCTTTGTGCTTCGCAAGGTGAAGCACAATGGCAGCGTGAAGGATACGGTGAAGTATCGCAACGGATCGGGGCTGTTGTATTACAGCTTTGATGAAAATGTCCTGTACTGGAGCGACTACACGGTGCAGCCGGAAAAGCGTGTGCGTACTTTTGTAAAAACTTCTTCGCCTGATGCGGATGAAGCCAGATGACAAAACCGGAAGACAGGTTCCGCACCATCACTCTGGACATAGTGGAAGAATGAGGGGCGGCGCGTTTCGACAACGCGCCGCCCCGGGACCTTGTGAATACACCGGGCGCTAAAGGGCGTCCGGTGTGTTTGTGTTCATTATATGATTTTTGTCGTCCAGTCTTCTATATTCCAAACTTCATCGATCCATTCTTCATAAAAGTCCGGTTCGTGGGATACCAACAGCACGGAACCTTTAAATTCCACAAGGGCTTTTTTCAGCTCCTCTTTCGCCTCCACGTCAAGATGGTTAGTAGGCTCGTCCAGCACAAGCCAGTTGACTTCTTTCAGCATCAGTTTGCAGAGGCGCACTTTGGCTGCCTCGCCGCCGCTTAAGACGAATACCTTGGTAGTGATGTGTTCCGTGGTCAGGCCGCAGCCTGCCAAGGCGGCACGGACTTCTGCATTGGTGAGGCCGGGATATTCGTCCCATACATCATCCAGGGCTGTTTTTTCATTTTTGACCCGTTCCTCCTGTTCAAAATATCCGGGTTGGAGGAAATCCCCTTGTCGGATCGTTCCGGCGAAGGGAGGGATGAGGCCCAAAATCGTTTTCAGCAGGGTGGTTTTGCCCAATCCGTTGACGCCCCGGACGGCCACTTTTTTATTGCGTTCCAGCTTGAAGGAAACCGGGCGGGTCAGGGCGCTGTCATACCCCAGTACCAGGTTTTCCGCTTCCGACAGGAAACGCCCCGGGGTCCGTCCCGTTTTGAAATGAAAATGCGGGTGAGGGCGTTCCGCAGGCTTTTCGATCATCTCCATCTTGTCCAGCTGGCGCTGGCGGCTGCGGGCCATGCCGGTGGTAGCCACCCGGGCCTTGTTTCGGGCGATAAAGTCCTCCAGACGTGCCACTTCCTGCTGCTGTCGCGCATAGGCGGCTTCCTGCTGGGTCTTATGGACCTGATAGAGTTCCTGAAATTTATCGTAATTGCCGGTATACCGCGTCAGTCTGCAATCTTCCAGATGATAGATCACGTTGGCTACATTGTTCAGAAAGGGAACGTCGTGGGAGATCAGGACAAAGGCGTTTTCGTAGTCCTGCAGGAATCGTGTCAGCCAGCGGATGTGGTCCACGTCCAGATAGTTGGTGGGCTCGTCCAGCAGCAGAATATCGGAATCCTGCAGCAGCAGTTTGGCCAACAGCACCTTGCTGCGCTGTCCGCCGGAGAGATCGGACACATCCCTGCTCAGGTCGATCTCTTTCAGGCCCAGGCCGTTGGCGAAGTCTTCGATCCGGCTGTCCAGGGAGTAAAATCCGTTGTGTTCCAGCCGGCTTTGGATTTCCCCTACCCGGGACAGCATTTTGTTCATGTCCTCCTCGTCCGCGTCTGCCATTTTGTCATACAGCGCAAGCATCTCCTGCTCGGCGGCAAAGTCGTCGTTAAACGCGGTACGCAGTACATCCCGAATCGTCTGGCCGGGTTCCAGGCTGCTCTGCTGGTCCAGGTAACCGACCCGGATTTTGCCGGGCCAGGTGATCTGCCCGTCATCCGGCAGAAGGTGGTTGGTGATCAGGTTGAAAAAGGTGGATTTGCCTTCCCCGTTTGCGCCGACCAGGCCGATGTGTTCTCCTTTTTCCAGTTTGAAGGAAACATCTTCCAGAATCTGGCGGCCCCCGAAGGAGTGGCTTACGTGGCTGACAGTTAAAAAGCTCATAGGGTTTCTCCTGTTTGGGATATAAAATTGTGCGATGGAAAATTCATGCCTATTCTATCTTATTGTTACCTGTTTTGTACAGAAGAATTTTGTGATAAAATAAAAATGGTAACCTTACAAAAGAGCTGATATAGAGGAAAATGTGACGCAGTAAAAATGCTGTTGCAAAGGATAGCGTGATATAATTAAAAATGACACAAATCCGATATACTGGAAATGTCAACTACGGAGACTGCTTCAAATGGTGGCATACAGGTTCGGACAAAAAACACGGAGGGAACTTATATGATTACCGGAAACAAAAAGGATATTGCGGCCCTTTTGCCGTATATTTCGAAACGGTTGGGCACTGCGTTGCGGTACATTGTGGAAACGGATTTTGACAAGGTGGAGAACGGGGAGTACCATCTGGATGGTGACAGGGTGTTCGTGCGGGTGGACCGCTATACCACGGAACCCCTTGAAAACAAAAAGCCGGAAAGCCATAACGCTTATATTGATGTCCAGTATTTGGGAGAAGGAACCGAAAAAATATATTACACGGCAAAATCGGAAACGCACAAAGTAACGGAGGATTACGGTGCGGAAAGGGATCTGCTGTTCTACGGGGATGTCAGGGAAACAGACTGTGTGACCTTAGGGAACGGCATCTTTGCGGTATTTTTCCCGTGGGAATTGCACCGACCCGGCTGCCATGCGGTTCATGGGGGCTGCGCTGTCCAGAAGATCGTGGTCAAAGTGCTGGCAGAGGAGTGATGCTGTCCGGAAAATTGTGGGCAAAGCGCTGGCAGACGATTGACGTTGTTCAAAAGATTGCAGTTAAAGCGGCGGTGGGTTGATGCCAGAAATTGTCAGATCCGCTAAAAAATCTATTGACAAGGCACTTTGATTATGATAATATAACTCACGTAGTCGCTGAGACTACAAGCTTATTCCACCATAGCTCAATGGTAGAGCATTCGGCTGTTAACCGAAGGGTTGTAGGTTCGAGTCCTACTGGTGGAGCCATGTGGCCGGTTGGTCAAGCGGTTAAGACACCGCCCTTTCACGGCGGTATCAGCGGTTCGAATCCGCTACCGGTCACCATCTTTTTTTTTGGGCGCTTAGCTCAGCTGGGAGAGCGTCTGCCTTACAAGCAGAATGTCAGCGGTTCGATCCCGTTAGCGCCCACCAATTAAAAACGGAACGATCGGGACAGGGTTGCCTGTCTTTTTTTATTTTTCGGCAGCAACGAATGCAGATTTTTGCGGCTGCATTTAAGATTAATTTTTCAGTAGCGGTCGGTGCGGTTTTTTGCGGACACATTTTCGGATTTATTTTTTGGCAGTAACAAATGTAAATTTTTTGCTGCTGCATTTTCGGATTTATTTTCAGTATGTTTTGTGCTATAATTTTAAAGAATTACGAATCCATTGAGTTTGCAGGTTCGGTTCTTTTGTCTATAGCGGCAGAAGGGCGGGAACATGCTGTCATGCGTAACGGTTTCAATTTTCCAAGATGATATAGGAAAGGATGTTTACCATGGTATCTGTAAAACGGGTTGCAGTTTTGCTGTTTGCGGCGGCGATGCTGATCTTCGGCTCCCTGCCTGCCTTGGCGGCCGATCTGGCAGTAAAGGAAAACAAAACTAGGGCCGGCATTTTGAATGTGACGGTTCCCTATATTTCCGGGGCTGTCGGAGGAAAGCAGGTGGATCTGGCCGTCAATCGGGAACTTTTCTCCGTCGTGAATGCGGAACTGATGGACCTTCTGACAGAAGCGGAAGCGCAAAGTTTCAGGAACACGCATACTACAGAGCCGGACTTGGCCGATGTGATCCGGTATAATTCCGAACTGGTGAAATATGCCGATAAGATGATCGCCGAAAGATCGGATTCCGGCAGGTCGTCCGCCTCCTGGTATGCGCGGAGTGAATATGAAGTGAAGTCCGCGAAGAACACGTTCTTTTCCGTGGTGCTGAAAATACGGACGTACACAGGCGGGGCATCTGATAAAGTTACATGGAAAGCCCTGAATTTTGATCTTCGGGACGGCAGGATTCTGGAATTAAAAGACCTGTTTGAGAAAGATGTGGATTATGCGACCCGGCTGCAGACGCTAATCGGCTATCAGCAGCAGGGACGGATCCGCCTTGTCAGATACATTAAGGGGAAGAATGTGGCGGATCCGGTTCCGGTTACCATTACAGGGCAGGAAAATTTTTATGTGGACGATCATTACAACCTGGGGCTGATCATTTATTCGTTTGCGCCGAAGAAAAAAGCGGAACCTGCTGTAACAGAGGAAAAGCCGTCGGAGAAAGCAGATGCAGGAAGCAAATCGGCAGCGAACGAAGAACTTTTCGGAACAACCGGTGCTGAGACTGCAACGAAAGAAACACAGGGTTCTACTTCCGGCGCTGAAGCAGCGGAAGTAGAAAACAAAACCAATCCGGCTGGAAGCGAGAAGGCTTCGGTTCCGATTTCCGGACAAAATGCCGGATCTGTGAATATCGAGGTGTATGATATTTCCCTCAACGATTTTGCGGATTTGATCAAACTGTAAAAAACAATACAATATTTAACGACAGAAACAGCCAAATGCGGAATTTATTCCGGTAATCCGTAAGAATGTTTGATAAATACAGATGAAAGGTATATAATTAATTTCTGTAAAATGAATCAGAGATTGCCCTGTTGCTTTGTGGCCGCAGGGAATCCTGTTTTAATGAAGCGGTTGTCCGGCAGGACAGAAGAGTATTTCGGGGAGTGGTGTCTGTGATGAATCGTAAAGAAGAATTAAAAGCCGCTGTTTGCAGTGCCATTGACGCTGCGGCGGCGGATATCCAAAAACTGGCGCTTTGCATTGAAAGTGAGCCGGAGTTGGGATTTAAAGAGACCAAAACCGCCAAAAAGGTTGAGGAATATATGCGCGGTCTGGGACTGGATCCCCAAACCGGCCTGGCGCTGACCGGGGTGAAGAGCCGTGTGAAAGGCGGAAAGCCAGGTCCTACCGTGGCGGTTCTGTCAGAATTGGATGCCATCGGCACGCCGGACAGTCCGAAAGCAGATCCCTTGACAGGGGCAGCCCACACCTGCGGCCATTTCTTGCAGATGTCCGTCATGCTGGCAGCCTGCACCGGCATCGTAAAATCCGGTGTGATGAAGGAGCTGGCAGGGGATGCGGTGTTCTTTGCCGTTCCCGCGGAAGAATATGTGGAGATTACGTACCGCCAGGGCCTGCGGGAGCAGGGTAAGCTGCATTATATCTGCGGCAAGGGCCAGCTGATCTACGAAGGCTGCTTTGATGATATTGATATGTCCATGATGATGCATTCCCAAGCCAACATGCCCCAGAAGGCGGTGGCGATCGGCAACTCCAGTAACGGGTTTGTGGGAAAGACGGTGCGGTATATCGGGAAGGCCGCCCACGCGGCCAATGCGCCCCATGAAGGAATCAATGCTCTGAATGCGGCCTGTCTGGGACTGATGGGCATCAACGCCCTTCGGGAGACTTTCCGGGAAAAGGATATCGTCCGGGTACATCCCATTATCACCAAGGGCGGCGACCTGGTCAACAATGTTCCGGCCGACGTGCGCATGGAGCTCTATGTCCGGGCGGCAACCATGGATGCCATCGACAGTACCCATAAACGGGTGGATGCCGCGCTGAAGGCGGGCGGGGACGCAGTAGGCGCCGAAACCGTTATCGAAACCCTGCCAGGGATGATGCCGCTGCACTGCAGCAAAGCCCTGAACGACCTGTTTGTGGAGAATGTGAAACAGTTCTCGCCGGAGACGGAGATTGTGGACGCAGGACACTTCAGCGCCTCGACGGATATGGGCGATGTATCTCATCTGATGCCGGCCATCCATCCCTTCATCGGCGGCACGGATGGATCTCTCCACACCAAAGACTTTACAGTGACGGATTTCTCTGCGGCTGTGATTACGCCAGCCAAAGCCTTTGCCCGGATGATCATCGATCTGCTCTATGATGATGCAGCCTGTGCAAAAGAGATTCTTGCGGATTACAAACCGATCCTGACTAAGGAAGAATACATCGCCAAATGCGATTCGTATTTTTCAGCATAACGGAACCTGTCCGCCTGCGGCTGACAGCGCCGCGGTCCGGGAGTTTTTCGAGAGATGTTTTTACGCGAACATTTTGCGCGATAATTCCAAAGAGACAGGCTTTTAGAAAAGAGGTCTGCTTCTTTGTGGTTATAAAAAAATTTATGTTAGGGAAGTGAAAAAACATGAAAGATTTCCGTCTTCATCTCATCGTTCTTATTTTGATCGTTGTGGCGGAAAAAATCGGCAACATTGCCATTAAGGTCGGCGTTGGCACCATCGTACTGCTGCCCATGATGTATGCGTTGCTGATGGGCGTGATGACGGCGCCCCGGTTTACCAAGATCTCGACGGACAAAAATGTGAAAACGGCCGGTTCCCTGATCGGGGTGACCCTGATGCTGCTGATGGCCAAATACGGCACACTGGTAGGCCCCAGCCTGCCAAAGATTTTGGCTTCTTCGCCGGCCCTGATCCTGCAGGAGTTCGGTAACCTGGGTACCATCATCATCGGCGTTCCCCTGGCTGTATTTGTGGGGTTAAAACGTGAAGCCATCGGCGCAGCCCATTCGGTTGCCCGTGAACCCAACGTAGCCCTGATCGGCGAACGGTTCGGTCTGGATGGCGCAGAAGGCCGCGGTGTTATGGGTGTTTACATCTGCGGTACTGTAATCGGCACGATCTTCTTCGGTCTGATGGCCAGTCTGGCCGCAGCGTACCTGCCCTTCCATCCCTATGCGCTGGCGATGGCTGCGGGCGTAGGTTCCGCCAGCATGATGACGGCCGCTGTCGGCTCCCTGTCTGCGATGTATCCCCAGATGGCAGATCAGCTGGCAGCCTTTGGCGCAGCATCCAACATGCTGTCCGGCCTGGATGGTCTGTACATGAGTATCTGGCTGGCCCTGCCCTTTGCGGAATGGCTCTACAAAAAAAGCTATCGTATCAAATACGGCAAGGATCCGGAACCGCCCGTGCTGGTGAATGCAGGTGAAGCAAAGGAAGGTGACGCAAAATGAAAATGAGTGAAACATTAGGCGTATTGTTGATTTGCGGTCTGCTTTCATTGGTAGCCAATGTAGTCGGCACAAAATTCGGCTTCTTTGAAGCGATTCCCGGCATGCTGTTTCTTATCGCCCTGGCTTTTTTGGGTATCTGGCTGGGGAAAGTGCTGCCCGGTGGGATTCCCGGCGTGGCCTATGTCGTGACCATCGGCTGTATCCTGACCTATCCCGGGCTGCCCACGGCGGCTCCCATTGCCGCTGCGGTCTCCAAGGTCGGTTTCCTGCAGCTTTGCACACCGATTCTGGCTTATGCAGGTATTGCAATTTGCAAGGACTTAGATGTATTTGCGGAAAGCAGCTGGCGTATTGTGTTGGTAAGCTGCGTTGTCTTCATTGGCACATATATCGGTTCTGCCATTATCGCCCAGGTCATCCTGAAAGCGATCGGACAGATCTGATCTGCCGTTTCTGCAGTCTGTAAAACGAAGCGCGGTTCCGTCAGGCAGACGGTTTAAAACACAAAAAGGGCTGGACAAAATTTAGCGTAAAACCTTCATTTTGTTACAGCCCTTTTTTTATATCGGTATCAAGCGGATTTTTTCACAGGGGAAATTTATTGATGAAAGAATTCCGGATGTGCGGCCGGTTCGTAATTTGGTTTATCAAGTTTAAAGATGAACTGATTTTGCGATGTGAAAAAAATTTTGATGCACGGCGGTTTGTAATCGTGAAAACAAATTGTCAAATCTGAAACAATCGGGACACTGTTTTAATCAATCAGCTAAATATTTTCGGGCTCCGCAAAAAAAAGATGGACTTTTTGTGCAATTATTGTCATAATACTACTAATATACTATGAATGTAATGAATAGTTTCGGATGTACCCATTGTGTGATTTTTGCAAACGGAGGGGAAATAATGAAAATTATCGATCATTTAAAGGGAACCAAACCGGGCGTATCCTGTGAGCTTTTTCCGCCCAAACAGGGGACGCAGCTGGCCAACGCCATTGACATTGTGCATACGATCGCAAATCAGCAGCCGTCTTTTATCAGCGTAACCTACGGCGCTGGCGGTTCCAATGCCGGGGAAGCGGTGAAGGTGGCGGCGGAAGTAGCGAAATGCGGCGTGCCGTCCATGGCGCATCTGACCTGTATCAGTGCGGATGAAAAGAAGATTGAAGGCATACTGGAGCAGTTGCAGGAAAATAGCATTCAGAACGTGCTGGCCCTGCGGGGAGATCTTCCCAACGGTGTGACTCTTGACAATGCAACGTACCGTCATGCCAGTGATCTGGTGAAGAAAATCAAATCCTTTGGGAATTTTTGCGTGGGCGGTGCCTGTTATCCGGAGGGGCATCCAGAAAGCGCGGGACTGAACGATGATATCGAGAAATTAAAGATCAAGGTGGACAGCGGCGTGGAATTTTTGGTGACGCAGATGTTCTTCGATAATGATACGATGTACAATTACATGTACCGGCTGCTGGCCCACGGTATTACGGTGCCGGTGGTGCCCGGTGTCATGCCCGTTACCAATGCGAAACAGATCCAGCACATCTGCAAGCTGAGCGGCACGAAGTTGCCGCTGCGGTTCCGGGCTATCGTTGAAAAATACGGGGACGATCCCGAAGCCATGAAGCAGGCGGGTATTAACTACGCGACGGCACAGGTGTTGGACCTGCTTGCCAACGGATTCATGGACGTGCACATTTACACGATGAACAAGCCGGAGATTATCGGCGGGATTTTGCAGAACCTGTCGTGCATCGTGAGGCGGTAAACCGGGGTTTATCTGCCCGCCTGATGCGGGTTTTGTTTTTTCCGTTCTTCGCTAATGTGGATAGGGCAAAGACTGTGCAACCCCGTCACCGATTGCGATTCCATAGACTCATGCGCCTGCGGCTTCGGAACTCGGGGCTTTGCCCCTTAGACAGCCTCGCCGCGACTGTGCCTTTCGTCTCGTGGAATGACGTAATCGCTTCCGACGGTTTGCGCATTCCTTTGCCTTGCCGCAATGTAAAGGCATCATCACCCCGGGCATGCTAATGTACAAATCCCAATATGTATTGCCAGATTAAGAGACAGATGGATACAGTTGAAGGTGGAATACAATGTGGAACGCGGAAACATACGGAATCTTCGGTAAAGAACGAATGCAGCCGTCGATTGACCTTGCAAACAGAATAGATAAAGAATGTGCTAGAATCCTTGATGTAGGCTGCGGATCGGGCATGAGCACACTGGCTGTAAAAAACAGATTTCCGAACGCAGTGATTACCGGTGTCGACATGTCCTCTGCCATGCTTGAAAAAGCAAAAGAGCTTTTACCGGAGATAAACTGGATACAGAGAGACTGCAGCAAAAGTCTGGACGACCTGGGACAATTTGATCTTGTGTTTTCGAATGCGTTTATACAGTGGCTTTCGGATCAGGAGAGTTTTATAAAAAATATCCGTGGGAGCCTGAAGAAGGATGGCATACTTGCTATGCAGATACCAAATTTTGAGCCGATGCCAATCGCTAAAATTATTAAAGCCGCAGCTGCGGAATTTGACAGTGACGCCACCCTGTTTGCCGATATGGATCGTACTGTCAGCAATTATTCCCTTATGGAGTACTATACTATCATGACGCGGTATTATGCCGGTGTCGAAGTCTGGCAAACAAGCTATATCCATCAGATGAACAGCAGCGATGCAATCGTTTCGTTTGTAAAAGCGACCGCGCTGATTCCTTATCTGGAGAGGCTTTCCGGAACGCAGCAAAACGAATTTCTGGCACTCCTGAAGAAAAGAACTGCCGAACATTACAAGCCCTGTGAGAACGGAAAAGTATTATTTCAGTTCGACCGAATTTTTATCTATGGAGAATCAAAAGAGTGATCAGAATGTCGCGCCTTCTTCCTGTGACAGAGCAGTTTTTCTTGCCAGAAAAGACGCGGATGAAGACTTTGATTTTTCGGATGGCTTAACCCCACCATCTCTTCCTAAATTATTGTATTACAGAATCAATTAAGAGGTGACTCGATAATGTTTAGAAAGGCTTCAATCGGTGACTGCTTGCAGATATATGGTCTGCTATGCGATCTGGAAAACAGAGAACTGCCTTTTGATCGATTTCAAAGAGAATTTATTTTGACCAGTTGGGCAACGAGCATTATTATTGTCTTGTCAATGATCAGAACGGCCATGTGAATGCTGTTTTGAACATGAGGCTTGAGGAACAGCTGCACCATGCTGAACATATTGCAGAAATCATGGAATTTGCAGTTGAAAATATCTTTAGAAATCAGGGAATCGGAAAGGCTATGCTGGAGCAAGCTTGTCTGATAGCGGAAGAGCATGGATGTTCGCAGATCGAAGTGGCCTGCAATCAACTTCGGGAAAATGCGCACCGATTCTATTTAAGAGAAGGTATGCAAAACTTCCACTTTAAATTTTCCAGGTCATTTAAGGGAAATGCTGCTTTTGAAAATACGATCGGCAAATAGTGTCTGTCATGAAGGTTGTCGTCTGGCACGCTGACTGATAACTTACGTTTTTTATTAACAGCCGTGGAATTACCACGGTTGTTTTGTTAGTATGACGGGCATGCCGTCAGTCTGTGGTGAAAGTCCACAAGGGGCGTAGTTGCCGACGAACCCTTATAGCGACTCCCAAGGTTTAGACCGTGAGGTACAGGCGAGAAGAAGGGATAGCGAAATCGTAGCCTGACGAACAGAAACCTGATATAAGGCGTAGATGGCGGACAAGCTGACTAACGACAGCGAAGTCCAAAAGGCAACCGTAACCCATCTGCGTAAATCGGGCAGGTAGACGAGGAAAGACTGGAGACTTATCCCGTGAAGTCTCACAGACGGCGAAGAGCTGTAATAACAACGAACTGTGAGAAGTCAGCAGAGGCCATAGTAGGCAAAGCCGAAGGGCCGAACAACGTAACTGCGTAATCAAATGTATGCCCCATGGAATACCCGACAGCAGGAAAGCGAAACGTAAATGAGCAGGTACTGCACTACATAAGGCGAATCCAAGGGAACGGAAAGGAGAAAGCACACAAAGCAATGTCGGAACTGTTGGAAAAGATACTGGACAGGGACAACATGAACGCAGCCTACAAAAGAATCTGCGCCAATAAAGGGGCAAAGGGAATAGACGGCGTGACGGTGGAAGAACTCAGCGATTACATCAAAGAGAACTGGGACAGTATCAGGGAACAAATCAGGCAGAGGAAATACAAGCCTAGACGGGTAGAAATACCAAAGCCGAACGGCGGCGTAAGAAAGCTGGGAATCCCAACAGTAATGGACAGGGTGATTCAGCAGGGGATAGTACAGGTGGTAGGCCCGATGTGTGAGCCAGTGTTTTCGGAACGAAGCTATGGTTTCCGACCGAACAGAAGCTGTGAAATGGCAATCAGACAGTTACTTGTGTATCTGAATGAAGGGTATGAGTGGATAGTGGATATTGACTTGGAAAAATTCTTCGACAATGTGCCGCAGGACAGGTTGATAAGCCTTGTCCATGATATAGTCAACGATGGCGACACAGAATCGCTTGTCCGCAAATACCTGAAAGCAGGGGTTATGACACAGCAAGGCTATGAAGAAACGAACCTCGGGACTCCACAGGGAGGAAACCTGTCGCCGCTCTTGTCTAATATAATGCTGGACAAACTGGACAAGGAACTGGAAGCAAAAGGACTTCGGTTTGCAAGATACGCAGATGACTGCGTGATAGCGGTACGAAGCGAAGCAAGTGCGAAGCGGGTCATGCATACGGTAGCAGATTGGATTCAGCGGAAGCTTGGGTTAAAGGTAAATATGACTAAAACCCATATAACAAGGCCGTCCAAACTGAAATATCTTGGCTTTGGTTTCTACAAGGACAGCAAGGTAGGAGAATGGAAGTGCAGGCCGCACAAGGATTCCATAGTCCGTTTTAAGAACAAGCTGAAGGAACTGACCTGCAGAAGAATGCCTGGGAAAGTTTCGGAAAAGATAAAAAGAATCAACCAGGTAACAAGAGGCTGGATAAACTACTATGCCCTTGGTTCCATGAAGACAGCGATGGCAGAAGTGGATGCCCATTTAAGGACGAGGCTACGGATGAATATCTGGAAGCAATGGAAAGTCCCGATGAAGCGCCAGTGGGGTCTACAGAAGTTGGGAGTGGACAAAGACCTTGCTCGCTTGACAGCATACTATGGGAACCACTATTATAAAGTTGTAAGGGCTAC
>CAJOKZ010000005.1 GCA_905235335.1 uncultured Succiniclasticum sp. | reverse complement strand
GTTGTGCTCGGGGAAATTAACCCTTATAATCATTAAAAAAGGAAAAGATAATTTTTTTGCGTGATTCTGAATCCGCATTCTATTACAGATGCCGCCAACCAGCCTTAACCAAACCACTTCCAACGATTTTCACATTTTCAAAAAATCGGCAACGCTTATAATCCGCGGATCGGTTACCGACGACTCCAGAAAGTCTTTATCTCCGGTAAGAAACAGATCTGCATGGATATTTAACGCAGCACGTAAAATCGGACGGTCTTTGGGATCTCGTATTTTATTTTCTTCTGCGGCCCCCGCCTCCGGTGTAGGAACAACCTGGATAAACAGTAATGCAGCCTCTAAAAATTCGTCCAGACTGGCAATACGGTCTGGAAATTTTTCTTCAAACTTACGGTACAGTTCCTCTAGCACATAATCACAGATGATTGGTTCGTAGGGGAAAGCAAGCGACTTGATAAAAGCCTGCGCAGCCCGGCCTGTCGGGAACAGCGCGGCAGAAATGATGATATTCGTATCCAGCATTACTTTCATCTGGCGGCTGCCTCCCTACGGGATTGCGTTATCCATTCGGCAACGTCTTCTTCTGAAAATAACCCGGATTTGGCAGTTTCTCCTTTCATCTGCTCCTGGAACTGCATCAGCGTATATACGGCAGTGTTGACAACCCGCACCGTGCTGCCGTCTACGATAAAAGTTACGCGGTCTCCGCTTTCTACTCCTAACACGTTGCGGACATTCTTTGGTATCGTTACCTGGCCTTTCGGCATAACCTTAGCATCATTGGTAAAAACAGCCATATTATAATACCTCCATTTATAAAGTAGGAAAGTAGGGTTTTCTGTCTTCATTATACAGGAAGATTTGCTTTGTTGCAATGGCGTAAGGTTGATTTATGGGGGGAAAACACCCGGATTTTTTTCACGAGGCCGTATGGCTACAGGGTTTACACCCTACGCACTCTTTAATATATGATAGACAGGTTGTATGTATCAGTAAGCGTAACCGCAAAACAGAAAATTCAAACTGCCTGAGTGTGGGGTCATGGGGGTTTGCGCAAAAATCCGGGCCGCTGCGCTTACTATCTGCTTGCCAATAACTGCGAGCATTTTGCCCTTTGGTGCCGTACCGGCATTTCGGCCAGCCTACAGGTGCAAGAGGCGGGGAAAACAATCTGTGGCGTGTTCAACCTGATGGACTTGCTGCTGGAGTGAAATAACCGGAACAAAACGAACTGGTATGGGGTATGGTGAACCGCTCTCCGTCAAGAAGGTAGTGAAATAAAATTTTGAGACGCTGACGGCTTCGTAGTGTCAGCGTTTTTTCGACATACAAAAAGACCGGCGTTAGCCGGTCAGTCTTTGTTGTTTTGTCGGATTGTGTCGCAAAAATTTGAGTTGAAGTATAAAAAAGTTGCCGCGTAATTCAAGATTGAGTTACGCTGGCAACTTTTTCGCTAAGCATAAAAAATCCTTGCCTGTTACAATACCCGGCGTCGGCTTACAGCGCGTTTTTAGACAAGTACTCTTTAAGTTCTCCGATCATCTTATCGCTATCGTAATTTTTGAAGATTTTGATCATACAGCCGCTGATCATCGGGTTCATTTCAAGCTTTAATTCTACCGTGCGGGGATCTGTTTTGAACCCGTAGCACCGTTTACCGTTAGCGTAAGCAATACCCAGTTCGACGCAAGCGCCTTCATCGGGAGCCCGGCCGTCTATATTCATGAAGACGATATCCGCTTTTTTTACTTCTCCCACATCCAACGGAAAAATCATCTTTACCAGTTCTTCTTCCGTCTTGCCGTCTAATCTTGCGGCTTCGATACCGTCGCGCTGCGGTAAAAAGACTTTATATCCGAACTCTTCCAGTAGGTTCGTGATTTTCAGATTATAATCCCTTTCGCTTGCGCTAAACATCGGGGCTGCAAAATAAACCAGTTTCCCGTGTCCGATATTTTTGATCACCTTTGCTTGAAAAGCTTCTTCGGCAGCAGCATAGTTTGCCTCGCGGCTGGTGTTTGCGTATGCGGCAACTGTAAACAGCATGCCCGCGCAAAGTATGATTGCACTCAGCATTCCCGATACTTTTTTCATAAACGGTATCCTCCTTCTCCATTCTGAACGCAGTTCGTTTCGGTTTGACAACTTCTGATTTTTGTGCAACTGATATTTGATTACTATATAACCTTATCTGTATTCTTTTGCCTTAATTTATCGAGATAGTCAGTACTGTTGTCTGGTTCACCTGTTTATTTTCCTAACGGGAGACGTATCATTTCCCATCGGGGAAACTGGTGAATACATCCGTCTCTTCTTTCGGCAGGCCGTATTTTTCTTTGGCGTCTGCAATGGCTTTCATCAGAAACGCCATATTACGGGCCAGGTTGCGCATAGTCTGCAGGCCTTCCAGATCTTTTTTCACATCTTCGGCCGTAAAGCCGTGCACCTGGTTCCAGTAGGTGCTGCCGACCACCTGCATGCCGGAAATCGTAAAATATTTGTTGAGCACATCAAAAGATGCCGTGGCCCCGCCCCGCCGGCAGCTGACAATCGCCGCGCCTACCTTCATGTGTTTGGAGAAAGGCGTGCTGAAAAACAGCCTGTCCAAAAAGGCAAGCAGCGTTCCGTTGGGGGAAGCGTAATATACCGGGCTGCCGATAATAATGCCGTCAGCCTCTTCAAATTTTTTGGCGGTTTCATTGACAATATCGTCAAACACACACTTGCCGTGAGTCCTGCAGTAATTGCAGGCTATGCAGCCGCGGACAGCCGTCTTGCCCACGTGTATCAGTTCTGTTTCCACGCCTTCGGCCTGCAGCGTCTTTATTACCTCGTCCAGTGCGGTTGCCGTACACTGGTTTACCCTGGGACTTCCGTTGATTACTAATACTTTCATTAAACATTGCCCCCCTTTCTGAACCGATTGTACAACAAAAACAGAATAAGAGCAAATTGGAAAATATGATTAGGCAACGCTACGAACGCATAAAAAAATAAATTATGTGATTACAATCACACTTTCATTGGGAATTATGTGATTTTACTTGCTTCCCTTATCGGCAAACATGTGCTTGCGGAGGACTTTGCCCCTGTCTTTTTATAAAATGGCGTTGCGCCCGGTTTCGTTTTAGTGTATAACTATTTTCACAAGGATTTACTTTTTTGTTAAAGTTTGAAAATATTCCTTATATCCGGAGGAGGGCTTTCGATGAAACCTTGGAAACGTTTGTTGCAGACGACTTGTGTTGCGGTTCTGGCGGGCGCTACGGCTGTGACCGTGACGGCTTCCGCGGCTAAAGCGCCAGTGGCGCAGGCGCCGGAAAAAATTCCCGTCATTTTGGACACGGATATGGTAGACCTGTTTGATGACGGCGTAGCCATGCTCATTTTGGCAACCTCTCCCAAAGTGGATTTAAAAGGCGTAACGATTGTTATCGGAAACAGCTGGGTGGAAGAGGGCGTAGCCAGTACGATCCGCCACCTGGAAGGCATCGGCAGGACGGATATACCGGTTTTTGCAGGCAATAACAAACCGACCCGGTCCGGCCGCATCGAAAACATTCAGGCAGAAAAGAAACTGTGGGGCCGCGGCCATGATCCCCATTTGGGGGCGGCCGGTCATCCGCAGCCTGCTTCCTGGCAGGAAACATACCGTGAATGGTATAAGGGCGAACCGACCGTCGGCCCTAAATCGGAAGACCCCAGCGATTTTATCATCCGCACCATTAAAGAGAATCCGCATAAAGTGACGGTCGTAGGCATCGGTACCGGCGGCAATATTGCCAAAGCGCTGGAAAAAGATCCGTCTATCGCCCCGCTGGCGAAGGAGATCGTATACATGGCGGGGGCTTTCCTGCACGCAGGCAATGTGATGCCTACCGCGGAATTTAATGTCTGGCTGGATCCGGAAGCGGCGAAGAAGGAATATCGCGGCGCCTGGCCGAAGCAGACCTTTTTCCCGCTGGATGTATGCGAAAACGAAAGGATCACTTACAAGAACTTCCTTGATCTGGAAAAACGCGTGAAGAACCCGGTCTTTAAGGATATGTGGGAGCGGCATTACCAGACCCCGCTGTTCCGGAATGATCACAAATTCGAAAACTATATCTGGGATGTCCTCGCCGCCTCATATGTGCTCGATCCCTCCATTATTACCGAAGAAGTGTATATGCCGGTTGACGTGAACGATACGTATTCCCTGTCTTACGGCGAGACGCTGGCCTTTGTGGGCCCCGGACCGGAAGGTTCGCAAAAGGCCCACATCGTGCAGAAGGTTGACCGCAAGAAAGTTTGGAAGATAATAACAGATACCTTTGACAAGCTGTAAGAAAAAAGCATGACTGCATACATTTATCCGGCGGTGTGCAAGGCCTAAATTGAAAAAACAAAAATATCGTCTAAAATAAAGTTGACTTTAGATTGGACGAGATTCGGCGGCAAAATCGCGCGTCCGTCGCTTTTGTTTTAAAATTTGCTGAAATACTGAAATATAATGCGCTGTCGGAAATTTTTGTGTATAATGGTTTTGAGGAAAATTTGTTTTTTATTTTCCATTTCAACCGGAAAGCAAATGCAACCGTGTTTTATGATTCCAAGGAGGCCATTGTTATGTCCAATGTCTTAACGCATTATCAGTTTTTGCACGCGATTCCCGAACCGGGGTTCCAGGAGTTTAAGACTTCTGACTATCTGGCGGGGAAATTAGAAGAGGCCGGGTTTACGGTGACCCGCAATCTGGCGGGGAGCACCGGGCTGGCCGGAGAGTTTGACAGCGGCGTCCCGGGGCCGGTGCTGGGGATCCGGGCGGATATGGATGCGCTGACGCATATTATTAACGGCAAAAAGGAATTCCGCCACACCTGCGGCCATGACGGGCACAGTTCCATGCTCCTTGCGGCGGCGGAAGCAGCGGCGGCGCAAGGGCTGGTCAAAAAAGGACGGCTTAAGGTTTTATTCGAACCGGCAGAAGAACTGGGAACCGGCGCGCTGAAAATGTTGGAGAGCGGTATCCTGGAAGATGTGGATTACCTGGTCGGCATGCATGTGCGGCCTACCCAGGAGTGTCATGCCGGCGGGGTCATCTGTGAAATGCATTATGCGGCGGGCTGCCAGTTCCGGGCCCGCATCAGGGGGCGTCATGCCCACGGCGCCAGACCGCATCTGGGTATCAATCCCATTGATGCGTCCCTATGCGCCATTGCGGCGGTCAACGCTGTCCATATGGATCCCCGTATTCCGTTCAGCGTAAAGTGTACCCGGTTCCATTCCGATTCCGGCGTGTTCAATTCGGTTCCCGAATTTGCGGACATCACCTTTGATATGCGGGCGCAGGATAATCCCACGATGAAAGATATGCGGGAACAGGTCATCCGCGCGATTGAAAACGGCGTTGCCGCTGTGGGGGCCAAGGTGGAGGAATATGAGTTCTACAACGGATTCCCGGCTGCGGAGGGATTTGATCCCGAACTGGCGAAAATCATTCGGGAATCTGCTACCGAAGTGGTGGGGGCGGAAAACATCATTCCTTCTTTCAACACATCCGGCGGCGAGGATTTCTTCTTTTATCCCGTGAGGATGCCGGGGCTGAAGGTCGGTTTCATAGGGCTCGGGGTCGGCGCCGAACCGGGCCTGCATCATGAAAATATGCATTTTGACCCGAAGTATTTGGAAAACGGTGTCAGCATCCATAAAAAAATTATTGCCAGGATTTTGGGATAAAAGTTACAGCAAAAGGATTAGGGAAATTTATAAAAAAAGGCTATCTGCAATTAGTGGTTGAATAAATCGCTGGTTGCAGGCAGACGCAAAAAAGAGGACAGCCCTTCACGCGGAAGGGCTGTCCCTGTTTTATAGTTGTACCGTTTTACTTGTACAGTTTGTCCTGCAGGTCCAGCAGGATTTTTTCCAGGCAGTGCAGGGACGGTTCCACGGAATCCAGTTCCAGATACTCCGCCTCGCTGTGTCCGCCTGCGCCGGTGGGGCCGATACCGTCGACGGTAGTTGCGCCGCCTCCGGACACGCGGTTTCCGTCGCTGCCGCCGCCCGCCTTTACCCATTCGGTGGACAGGCCGTACGCGCGGCTGGCCGCGTCAATGATTTCTACCAGTCCCGCCGTTTCCGGTGTGCTGGCCATGGGGGGCATGCTGGTAATGACATTGATTTCCGTCTCGATCTCCGCAGCTTTGGCGTGTTCCTGCAGTTTGGCAAAGGCTTCTTCCATAATGGAGACTTGGGATTTTTCCATTACCCTCAGGTCAATATCCATGAAAGCTTCCGCAGCCACGCTGTTGTAACCGGTGCCGCCTTTTACTACGCCGGTGTTTACCGTCATGCCGGTTTCGAAGTTGGTAAGGGCGGCCAGCTTCAGGATCCAATAGGCCATCTCGTTAATGGCGCTGCGACCGTCCTGAGGCGCGTTGCCCGCATGGGCCGCGCGGCCTTTCAGTTTGACCTGGTAATGGCTTACGCCTTTGCGTTCCAGGACCCGGGCGCCGTTGGCACGCGCCGCTTCCAATACCAGACAGTACCGGCTGCGGGCTCCCAGTTCCTGTAACCAGGACTGCACATGGGCGCTGCCCACTTCTTCTTCCGAGTTAAAAGCCAGGCAGACTTTCAGCTTTTTCAGGCTGCCGGCTTTTTCCATGGCTTTTAAGACATGGGTGGCCTGCAGGCAGCAGCACTTCATATCGCTGACGCCGGGGCCGTAGGCGCGGCTGCCTTTCACGGAAAAGGGGCGCACGGCCACGGTGCCGTCCGGGAAAACGGTATCCATGTGGCAGCAAAGGACCACATCATATTCTGTATCGTCCGTGTTGGTGATCAGCAGCGGTTTGGCGCAGCCGGGACCGCAGTCCACCCGTTCCACCCTCCAGAACGGTGCGTTAAAACCGTTGGACAGATACTCCGCGACTTTGTCGATCCCCGCAGTGTTTGCTGCGTTGCTGTCGATGTTTACCAGGTATTCCAGATCCTTCATGTATTGGTCGATATTATACGTTGTCATAGATGGTTACCTCGAGTCAGATCAGAACATAACGATGAGGATCTTCATCACCCACATCGCCAGAAGGGCGTTCAGGATGGCGATGCCGACCATGATGCCGTAATATTTGGAGTTGACTTCCGCAGTTCCCAGGCAGCGTCCCAGGTACTGTACCATGGAGCCCATCAGGTAGATGGCGGGCATCAGCACGGTGACATCCTTCGCGTTCAGCACATTGGATCCTAACAGGCCGGCCGCCGCGCCGATAGCGCCGCCCATGGACATGAACGCTGAAACCAGTACGGTTACAGCTTCGCCCGGCAGACCCCAAAGCGCCATAACAGGCGCGAATACGCTGCCCAGCAGTTTTAACAGGCCGGTGACGTTCAGGGCTTTGATGAGGATGAAAGCCATGATGACGTTGGGCATCATGTTGCTGATACCGGTGTTCCAGCCTTTGCGGCAGCCTTCAATAAACAAGTCGATAATATTTTTCTTCTTTGCCTGCTCTCCCATTATGCTGCCTCCTTGCTGCCGTTCTTTTTGTGCTCATACTTCAGATACAGGCGCATCAGGTTGGCGCCGAAGAATTTGAAGATCATGATCAGGCCGAAGGGTAAGATGATCGGGGTGACCAGGATGCTGAACAGCGCGGCTCCCGACGAGAAGAAGTTGGTGATGGTCCCATCGCCGGAGAACTGATACATGGCGAAGATGGTCTTTTCGTCGTCGTTGATGATTCCTTCGTTGTACATGGCCTTGATCATGCCGGCGCCGGCATCCGTGCTCTGATAGCTGGCGATCATGCCCAGGCCGCAGGCGCCGGGGATGCCAAGCAGCGGCCGCAGCAGCGGCGACAAAAGTTTCTGCGCGGCTTTCAGTCCGCCCAGTCCTTCCACGACATTCACAACGCCTAACGCAAAGATAACGGCAGGCAGCAGGGACAGCGCAAACGCGAAGCCGTCCTGGGCGCCGTTGCCGCCCGCGCCCCGGAACGTCAGGGCCTTGCCGGTGGCCGCGGCGATCTTGCCAAAGCTGCCGTTTAACACGGTAAAATCAAATACGCTGTACCACTCTTTGCTGGTGGACAGCACGCCGGAGAAGAAAACGATGGCAAACAGCAGCGCTACGTAGCTGTACCATCTGATTCCGTCATCCTGCTGAACGGGTTTTTTCTCGTCCATAATAAAACTCCTCCTTTATATTTTTCCCGGTTTCCAAAATTTTCGGCAACTATTTCCGGAAGCCCCTGCATGATAAGGTCTGGATAAAATGATCCGAAGCCATCTTGGCAAAAAAATTGGTGGTTTCAGGTTCTCGGCAATGGGACTGCCAAAGGAAGGAACTGAAGTTGCCATCCATGGAAAGGGGTTAAATCATTATACCATTTCCCATAAATAAATAATAGCGCTTTTTGCCTCCGGTTTTATGATATAATAAAACAAAACTGACGGAGGTGCTTTTTGATGATCAAACTGATAAAAAACGCGCAGGTCTACGCGCCTGCATTTCTGGGGAAAAAAGATGTCCTGGTCGTGGGAGATAAAATCTGCCGGATCGATGACGGGATCGCCGGATATGACGGGCTGCCCGATGTGGAAGTGGTCGACCTTGCGGGGAAGAAACTGCTTCCCGGTTATATCGATATGCATGTGCATATCTGCGGCGGGGGCGGCGAGCAGGGATTTTCTTCCAGCGTGCCCGGCTCCTGTCTGAGCATTTTCTTCCGGAACGGCATTACCAGCTGCGTCGGTCTGTTAGGCACCGACGGTATTACCCGCAGCATTGAGGCGCTGGTTGCCAAAGCGCGGGCGCTGACGGAAGAGGGGATGACCGTATACACGCTGACCAGCAGTTATATGTATCCGCCCAAAACATTGCTGGGCAGTGTGGAAAAAGATATCGTCATGCTCACTCCTATGATCGGCGTAAAAGTAGCCGTTTCCGATCACCGCAGTTCCAATCCGGACGGCGATGACCTGATCGCGTTAGGCGTTGAGGCCCGCCGGGCCGGTATGATCAGTGGCACCGCTGGCCTTGTCACGATGCACATGGGCAGCGGCAAAGGCCGGCTGAACCCGTTGTTCGACGCGCTGGAAAAGAGCGACCTGCCGCCGAAACATTTCCTGCCCACCCATATGCTGCGCTGCCCCGAACTGATCGAAGACGGCGCGCGTCTGGTACGCATGGGCGGTTATATGGACTGTACGGCAGGTTCGGATGAGACCGAAGTGGTGAACAGCGCCAAACGGCTTTACGACCTTCTGCACATGGAAGGGGTCACCACCGACCATGTGACCATGTCTTCCGACGCGTTTGGCAGCCAGCCCAAGTTTGACAGCTGCGGCGAATGCATCGGTTATACCTACGCGTCGCCCAAATACCTGCACAGGACAGTGAAACTGCTGGTGGAAATGGGCATGCCGCTGGAAGACGTCATCAAAATGCTTACCTCCACGCCCGCCAAGATGATTGCCAAAGAAGGGATCAAAGGTTGTATCGCTCCCGGCGCGGACGCGGATCTGCTGGTGTTGGATGAGGATCTGGAAATCACCGGCCTGTTCGCCAAAGGAAAGACCGCTATGCGGGACGGCGAGCTGCTGATGAAAGGCCGTTTTGAAGAATAAATAAAGTAAGGGAATCGGTCATCGCATAGCCCCGTTTCACCGGCGTTCCCTTAAAAAAGAGTTTTGTGAAGGATGTTTTGAAATGAATTTGTTTACACCTGCTGAATTTACGGATAACTACGCCAATGCCGGCGTAAAAAAAGCGTCGCTGCCGGTTTCCAACATGCTGCTGCTGGGGATGCTGGCAGGCTTCCTCATCGCCATGGGGGGCGCAACGGCCAGTACGGCTTCCCATGCCATTGCCAACGCGGGTCTCGCGAAGATGGTCAGCGGCCTTCTGTTTCCGTTCGGGCTGGCCATGGTCATCCTGACCGGGGCGGAGCTGTTTACCGGCAATGTGCTCATCAACATTTCCGTATTCGAGGGGAAGACCGGTTTCGGCTCCATGCTGCGCAACTGGATCTTCGTCTACATCGGAAACTTTTGCGGTGCCCTGCTGGTAGCCGCGGGCATCGCGTTCCTGGGCTGCCTTAACCTGTCCGGCGGCGGCTTTGCCGTGTCGGCCATGAAGGCGGCGGCGGCAAAGTGCTCGCTGTCCTTTGGGGCGGCGGTGGGTCTCGGCTTTTTCTGCAACGTGCTGGTGACCATCGGCGTGCTGATCAGCCTGGGCGCGAAGGATGCCATCGGGCGTTTCATCGGCGCCTATATGCCGGTGGCGTTCTTTGTCATCTGCGGGTTTGAGCACAGCATCGCCAACATGTATTACGTCCCCGCGGGGATTTTTGCCGCGTCGGATCCGGCGTACCGGGCCCTGGCAGTGAAAGCGGGCGTGAACCTTTCCGTGCTGGACTGGGGCAGTTTCCTCGCAGGTAACCTGCTGCCTGTGACCTTGGGCAATATTTTGGGCGGCCTTGCGGTCAGCTTCATCTTCTGGTACTGCTGCGGAAAAAAGTAAAAACGGCGGAGTGAGTACGCATCCCATTAACCTGCTGACAGTGCGGCAGGTTAATTTTTTATAAAAAGTATGTCAAGGGGAAATAGCCATGCTTATTTTAACGGTAGAAAACCTTTCCCACAGTTACGGGGAGCGCACGCTTTTCAAAAATGTTTCGTTCAATATTGAGACGGGGGACAAGATCGGGCTGATTGGCATCAACGGCACGGGAAAATCCACCCTGCTGCGTCACATTGCGGAATTTGACGGCGGCCGGGATCCGGTCACGGGGGAACCGGGGAGGGTGGTGCCTAACGGAGCCTGTGTCATCGAATATCTGGAACAGAATCCTTCTTTTGAGCCGGGCGCCTCGGTCATCGAACAGATCTTTAAAGGGAATTCCCCTATGATGACGCTGCTGCGCGCCTATGAAAAGGCACTGGAGGATACGGCGCTGCATCCGGAGGACAAAACGGTCCAGCGCAGGCTGATCGAGCTGCAGCAGAAGATGGATCAGCATTTTGCCTGGCAGCTGGAGAGCGAGGCCAAGGCGGTGCTGAACCGTCTGGGGATCACGAATTTCAACCAGAAGATGGAGACCCTGTCCGGGGGGCAGCGCAAGCGCGTGGCGCTGGCCGGCGTGTTGGTCCGCCCTTCCGACCTTCTCATTTTGGACGAACCGACCAACCACATGGATAACGGGACCGTCGCCTGGCTGGAGGAACAGCTGCAGAAGCGTAAGGGCGCGTTGCTCATGGTGACGCACGACCGGTACTTTTTCGACCGCGTCATCAACCGGACGCTGGAGCTGGATCGCGGGACGGCGTATCTGTATGCCGCCAATTACAGCGGATTCCTGCAAAAACGGGCGGAACGGCGTGAGCTGGAAAACGCGGCGGCCCGGAAACTGCAGAACATTTACCGGCGGGAACTGGCCTGGATCAGCCGGGGCGCCGAGGCGCGCCGCACCAAAAAGAAGGACCGGGTGGAGCGGTTCGCGCAGATCGAGGCGGCGGCCAGGGCCAAGGTGAACCGTCAGGAACTGGAAATCAGTTCGGCAGCCACCCGTCTGGGAAAGACCGTGGTGGAACTGGACCACGTCACCTGTATCTACGAAGGGATTGAATACATCCACGATTTCAGTTATATCCTGCTGCGTGACGACCGGGTGGGGATCATCGGGCCCAACGGCGCGGGGAAGACGACGCTGATGGATATCATCGCCGGAAAGCTGCCGCCGGACACGGGAACGGTCACGGTGGGGCAGACAGTGAAGATCGGCTACTTTTCACAGCACAGCGAATTTCCGGATGAGGATGAAAGGGTGCTGGAATACATCAGGGACGCGGGAAACTATGTCATGGCCGCGGACGGGACGTATATCAGCGCGGCCATGATGCTGGAACGCTTCCTGTTCCCGCCGGAGCTGCAGTGGGTGCCCATCCGCAAGCTCAGCGGCGGGGAACAGCGGCGGCTGTATCTGCTCCATGTCCTGATGGAAGCGCCTAACGTGTTATTGCTGGACGAGCCCACTAACGATCTGGACATCCCGACCCTTTCGGTGCTGGAAGAATATCTGGACACTTTTGCCGGGGCGGTGGTCGCCGTGTCCCATGACCGGTATTTTCTGGACCGCTTTGCCAAACGCATCTTCGCGGTGGAGGAAGGAGGCACGTTGCGGCAGTATCCCGGCGGGTACAGCGACTATGAGGAGATCCTGCGGCTGGAGGCCCTGGAACAGGAAGAGGATATGCAGGCGGGTCTGCGGAACATCGGCAGCCCGCGCAGCAGCCGGAAAGAAACAGGGAAGCAGGCCGCGCTTGAAAAAGAAGTTTCCGAAGGCAGCGGTCCGGGGTGCGGGACACGGACGGGGCTGACCTTCAGCGAAAGGATCGAACTGGAAAAACTGGAGGAACAGATCGCGGGCAGGGAAGCGGAAAGCAAAATGATCTCCCGGGAGATCGAACTTGCCGGGACGGATTTTGAAAAGATTGCCAAATTGTCAGACGGACTGAGCAAAATAGAAAAGGAAATTGAAAAACTGACGGAGCGGTGGCTCGAGCTGAGTGAAAAAGACGGGTGAGAAATTAAAGCGGGCTGCGCGTGTTTATCAGTTAAACTGCGTTTTATCCGCGTTCAGGCGGCGCATTTCATCCGCATGCCGCGATTAAGTTTCAGCGGGGCTATCAACGGGAGCCCCGTTGGCAAAATCGTTCTTTCATCTCTTTACAAATTTAGCAAGATAAAGTATAATGAATTTATCTAAATAGAGGAAGGGGTTTTTTACCGTGAAAAAAATCTGTCTTGTTTTATTTTCCGTTTTGATGATGCTTATGGTCGTAGGCTGCGGCAGCAGCGGCCCCAAAAAGATGGTCATCGGCCTGGACGATAACTTTGCGCCCATGGGTTTCCGCAACGAAAAGAATGAAATCGTCGGCTTTGACATTGATCTGGCCCGGGAAGCCTGCAAACGCGCCGGCATGGAAGTAACGTTCAAGCCCATCGACTGGAGCGCCAAGGAAGCCGAGCTGAACGGCAAACGCATCGACGCCATCTGGAACTGCTTCACCATCAACCCGGAACGGGAAAAGGTCATCCAGTTCTCCAAACCCTACATCAACAACTGCCAGGTCGTGGCGGTTCCTGTAAAATCCAACATCCAGACGATTGCGGACTTAAAGGGCAAGGCCGTTGGCGTACAGGACGACTCCACCGGCAGCTACCTGTTGGACGGCAAGTATTCCGATCTTCGTAAAGGCCTGAAGGAATACAAAAAATATCCCGATTTCGCCGCTGCGTTCCTGGATATCGACTCCGGCCGCCTGGACGCGCTGGTCGTGGATGAGATCCTGGTCCGTTACTACATGAAGAAAGCGCCTGACAAGTACAGGGTGCTGAAAGAGGACCTGGGCAAAGAAGTGGTCGGCGTTGGTTTCCGCAAAGACGACAAGGAATTCGCGACCCGGATCGGAAAAGTGCTGGATGAAATGAAAAAAGACGGCACCTGCAAGAAGATCTCTATGCAGTGGTTCGGTACCGATATCACCCGTTACGACGATAAGAAATAAGCTTCCGGCAGTCTGCCCGGCAATATGATTTCAGTGAAATGCAGGAAGGCCGGTGGCTTAAGCCACCGGCCTTTATGTATAGTAAGGAGCTGCCGGTCCGGTTTTTATAGCTGTCGGAACCGTTTGCGGACAGTTCCTGTTTAACGGAGCGTTATATGGACTATATCATTTCAATCATTCCCCAGATGCTGATGGGGACGGTAGATACATTAAGATTGTTCTTTATTACCATCGTCCTTGCCATCCCGCTGGGAATCCTGATGGCCTTTTGCCGCGTGTCATCTTTCGGCGCGCTTCGCAGCGTTGTGGCGGCATATGTGTATGTACTGCGCGGCACGCCGCTGATGCTGCAGCTTTTGTTTGTGTACTTCGGCCTCCCGTTCATGCCTGTTATCGGCGTGCGGCTGGACGATTTCCCCGCCGCGGTGCTGGCTTTCGTGTTTAATTACGGCGCATACTTCTGCGAAATTTTCCGCGCCGGCCTGCAGGCGATCCCCCGGGGGCAGTTTGAGGCGGCGAAGACCCTGGGTATGAATTACGCGCAGACCATGCGCCGGGTGATTCTGCCCCAGGTGTTCAAGATCATCCTGCCGCCGGTAAGCAACGAGACCATCACGCTGGTAAAGGATACCTCATTGATTTACGTGCTGGCGATGAACGACCTGCTGCGTACCACAAGGAACCTGGTGCAGCGCGATTTCAACATCCTGCCCTTCGTGGTGGCGGGCGTGTTTTACCTGGTGATGTCACTGATCCTCACGTACGGTTTCAACAAACTGGAAAAGCATTTCGCGCGTTGGGACTGACAGGATATTTCGTGTCGCCGCGGCCGGCGGTTTGCAGGGAGACCCGTTGCAAAAATCCGTGCGGCAGCCGGGCGGCCTGGTTGTTTTCACAGATTTGGAAATTGGAACAGAGCATTGACGGAGCGGATTATGCGCAAGATAGAAGCAAAAGATATTTGCAAAAATTATGGTGACCTGGAAGTACTGAAGGGCATCAACATGAATGTAGAGGAAGGCGAAGTGGTTGCCATCATCGGTCCTTCCGGCGGCGGGAAGAGTACCTTCCTTCGCTGTCTCAATAAGCTGGAGACCATCAACCGGGGAACGATTGTGATCGACGGGGAGACCCTGGTGAGTACTGATGGGAAAGGCAACGTGAATTACTCGAGGAACTCCTCCAAAATCGCCTGCAGGATGGGAATGGTGTTCCAGCAGTTCAACCTGTTTCCCCATATGACCGTGCTGGAAAACCTGATGGAATCCCCGGTGCATGTGCAGATGCGGAACCCGGTGAAAGTACAGGCAGAGGCGGAGGCGCTGCTGCAGAAGGTAGGCCTTCTGGACAAACGGGACCAGTATCCGCTGCGGCTTTCCGGCGGCCAGCAGCAACGGGTTGCTATTGCCCGCGCCCTTTGTATGAAGCCGGACATCATGCTGTTCGATGAACCGACCTCGTCCCTGGATCCGGAACTGACGGGGGAAGTGTTGAGAACCATGCGGAACCTGGCGGAAGACCGCATGACCATGGTGGTGGTGACCCATGAGATGGGATTCGCCCGGGAAGTGGCGACCAAGGTCCTGTTTATGGCAGACGGATATATTCAGGAACAGGGAACACCGACAGAGATTTTCGAGCATCCGAAAAATGAAAGGCTGCAAAGCTTCCTGAGAAGCATTTTGCTTATGCGATAAAATTTCCAGGAGGGTTCGTTATGGACACGTTGGAAAACAAACGAAAAAAACTGGAGCAGATTTTAAACGAAATGGAAAACGTGGCCGTGGCTTTCAGCGGAGGGGTGGATTCCGCGCTGCTGCTGGCGGTTGCGGCACGCATGTACCATATCAGGCTGCTGGCGGTGACGGTGACGTCCGTCAGCTTCGCGCAGCATGAAATGGATGACGCCGCGCGGATTGCCCAGCGTCTGGGCGTAAAGCACCGGCATATCGAAGTAGACCAGATGGGAATTCCCGGGTTTGTCGCCAACGGGCCGGACCGCTGCTACCACTGTAAAAAGGCTATTTTCAGCAGAATAAAGGACTTTGCGGAAACGGAAGGGTTCACCAATGTGGTGGACGGAAGCAATGTCGACGATAGCAAGGATTACCGTCCGGGAACTAAGGCCCTGGCTGAGCTGGGCGTACGCAGCCCCCTGCAGGAAGCGGGATTCACGAAAGAGGATATCCGGAATCTGAGCAGGGATATGGGATTGTTTACCGCTTCCAAGTCTTCCTACGCATGTCTTGCATCCCGTATCCAGTACGGCGAACCGATCACGCCGGAAAAACTGGCGAGGGTGGAGAAGGCGGAAACGATTCTTGAGCAGATGGGGTTTTCCAAGATCCGGGTGCGTAGCTACGGCACCCTGGCGCGCATCGAGGTCGAGCCTTTCCAGATCACGCTGCTGGCGCAGGCGAACGCCAGGAAAAAGATCCTGGAAAAGTTCAACGCGCTGGGGTTCCGCTATGTGACGGTGGACCTGGCCGGCTTCCGCAGCGGCAGCATGAATGAGAGCCTGGCAGAACAAAAATAACGGATCCCGTTATGGCAGGCAAGCCTCCGGCGGTCTAATTTTGCCCAATAAAAAACTCCGATATCCCTGCGGATACCGGAGTTGTTTTTATTTGGCAGCGCCAATGGGAATTGAACCCATGATTTCGCCTTGAGAGGGCGACGTCTTGACCTCTTGACCATGGCGCCGTTTTGCTACATAAACATTATACACAATTTTAGGGGAAGTGCAAAGCCCGGAAACAAAAAAATTACAAAATTCCCGGATAATAAAATGGCTCCGGGACTAGGGCTCGAACCCAGACAAGAAGATCCAGAATCTCCTGTGCTACCATTACACCATCCCGGAGTGAGTACTTTCATATGATAGCGCAATCGTCGAAAAAAGTCAATAGTTTTTTTGCATTTGTAAAAATATCGTTGTCACGCTGCCGGCAGCATACGGCAGCCAGTGCCGCAGCATGTTTTTTTGGCATGCAGCAAAGAAGATGGATTTGTTCGTGCGGTTTGTGGTATGATATGATTAGTATGATAAATATTAGGTAGAAAAGAATCTGAACGGAGACAATACTATGCATCAGTATTTATTCCATATAGGCGGCTTCCCCATACGCATGTACGGGCTGATGCTCACCCTGGCGATCTTCCTGGCCACCGGCACGGCGTATTTTCTGGCGCGGCAGGACGGACGCTGGCATGAGCACGTGCCGGACATCGGCATTTACGGCGGCTTTGCCGGACTGATCGGCGCCCGCCTGTGGGATGTTTTTTTCTTTGACTGGAGCTATTATCAGGATCACCTGCTGGAGATTCCCTTTGTGTGGCAGGGCGGCATGGCGGTGCAGGGCGGCATGCTGGGCGGACTGCTCACAGGCATTATCTATTGTAAGCTGCATAAGATCGACTGGCTGGCGCTGGCGGATATCGTCTGCCCGGCCATGATCCTGGGGCAGGCCGTGGGACGTATGGCCAACCTGTTGAACGGCGACGCGTTTGGCGCTCCTACCGGCGGCGACTTTGGCATAATCTATCCGGAAGGGACGCTGGCCCGGGCTACGTACGGGACCCAGCCGTTATGGCCGGCGGAAGTGTGGGAAGGCCAGCTGGACGTGGTGATCTTTGCGCTGCTGCTGGTATTTCGCGCTTTTCCCCATGCCAGGGGGCAGGCGCTTTGCCTGTATGGTTTCCTGTATTCGCTGGAGCGTTTCTGTCTGGAATTTTTGCGGGGCGATTATGCGGAACCCTGGCTCCTGGGCCTTACCAGCGCCCAGGCGACCAGCGCCGGTTTCATGCTGGTGTGTCTCGGTTTCTTCCTGTACTTCGGGTATCTTGCCAAACTTGATCCGGCCCGTGTGATGCTGCCGGGCAGTGCAACGGAACAGACCGGCGGCGCGGCAGGAAATGATACAGGGAAGGAAATGCATAAACAGGGCAAGAATGCAAAGAAAAGGTAGCGGCCATATGATGTAACCGTTCCCCCGGAACCGCGTCTGCCGACGGTAACGAAGTTATCCGCCAAAAACACGGCCAGACGTGAGGGTAAATGCCTCAGCGGTTCCTCCGGATATTAAAACAGAAAAAAAGACGGGCGTTGCGGTCAACGTCCGTCTTTCGTTTATGTGCTGTACGTGAATATGGTACGGTTTTCGCAAGCCGTTTCCGATACATGTATCGGGCAGCTCTCCGCCTGCCGGGAATGAAAAATGCAACGGCTTTCCGTCACCACTTCGGCGGGAAGTAACGGCTTTTCAGTTTGTTTTCGGCCGATGTGATGACCCAGCCCCGGCCCGGCACGACTGTCAGTTGCGCAATGCCTTGGAAAATCTGCACGATATTGGTTTCCGGGGTGGAATCTTTTGCGGTCAGGGTGTACTCGATGGCAGTCTCATCAGGCGCGTCGGCCACGTTCACCGCATCGCTGATCACGCTGCTGACCGTGGTGGTGAAGCCGTCGCAGAAAGCGGGGAAACTGCCGAACGCTTTTTTATAGTTGTCGCTCAAAAAACTCCAGGCCCGTTTCATTTCTTTGTTGGTGATGCATTCATGGTAATCCGCCAGAATTGTCCGGGCGGTTTCCCGGGAACCCAGCACCTGGCGGCTAAGCTGTTTGCCTGTTCCGCTGTCCAGCATCCAGCTGCCGTTTACCCGTTTCATGACGGTGGAACACTCAAAGGTTTGCACCACAATCTGCCTGTCGTTCTCCCAGTCTTCCGCTTTTAGCAGGTAAAAAACTTCCATCGTGTCGGCATCCCGCTGCTGCTGCCGGATATTACCGGGACGGCTGGAGATGGTTGTCCGGTAACCCTGCTCAAAATCGCCGTAGCTTCTGAATGCATTTTTATAGTCTTCGGTAAGGATATCCCAGGCCAATCCCGGCTCACCGTCGGTAATTTTATGGTGGAAATATTGCAGCGTTTCGGCAGGCGTCATACCCGTAGGAAAGGTGAGAGACCTGGGCACGCCGCCGTTAGGATTGGCTGCTGCGGTGAGGGTGAATGCTAATGCAAGGATGGTTGCCAGAATGAACGAAAGTAATTTTTTCATGTTGTTCTCTTACCCCCTTTTATAAAAATGTGTATTTACGGCAGTGTACCGGTCTGACGGTCATGGCTGCATGAGTTTCTGCGGCTTGCTTGATCTGCCGCTTACTTTTATTAAAAAACAGTTTTTTCTTTAAATGCCGTTCCCCAGACCACGTCTTTTAAGACAGCGTTTTTCAGGACAGCGTTGTCCAGCACCGCGTTTTCAAAGACCGCTTCGGTAAAATCGCCGTCGGAAAGGCGCGCTTTTCCCATTTTGGCCCCGGTGAAATTGGTTCGCTGCGCCTTCAGCCCTGCGGCGTTGACCTCATAAAGGTTTGCGCCGGACAGGATGCTGTCGGACAGGTTGGTATGGAACAGCCAGGCGTAGGAGAAATTGGAAAAGCTGAAATCCCCCTTACTCAGGTCCGCCTTATCAAAGGTAGCTTCCTGAAATACAGCGGTATACGCCGTGCTTTCCGTCAGGTCCGCGGCGCGAAAGTCGGCACGGAAAAAATTGCCCCCGGACAGGTCGGCGTTTTTCAGTTTGGCATGTCCGAAGTAGGAATATGGCGCATCCGTATTCCGCAGATCGGCGTCTTCCAGCTGCGCTTCGGAAAATACGGCCCGTTTCAGCTTGCAGTCCTTCAGGCTTGCCCTGTTGAGATTGGTCCGTTCCAGCCTGGCGCCGGTCAGGTTGGCACCGGTCAGGTTGGCGTCTGAAAGGTCCAGCCCGGTCAGGTCGGCGCCGCTCAGGTCCGCGCCCTGCAAATCAGCGCCGGGCCGGCTGCTTCCGCCTGCGACGGCAGAAACATCGCCGGTATTGTAGGCGCCGGCGGCCGGTACAGATGACACTGCCAGAAGCATCGTAAAGAGAACCGTCGCGGAAAGGAATTTTGATTTCATATATATCCTCCCGTTTTGTATCAAACGGTTTCATGACCGTTTTCAAAAAAGTTTGTTAACATGGCGCGGCCAATTCCCGCACAAAGTCCGCCGGATCGTCCGGGAGCTGCTTCCACAGTTTCCAGGGCGGGCAGGCTGCGAAATCTTCCGGCCTGTACTCGCTGCCCGCAAGGACGATGATGCAGCGGGCGCCGATGGCAGCGGCGCATTTTGCGTCGTTAGGGGTGTCGCCGATGACGATGATCGTATCGGTTTCGTCCTGCTTTATCAGCCCGTCTGTCAAAAGCCGGGTGTAAAGGATCCGGGCCAGCTCATCCCGTTCCTCCGCCAGATCCCCGTAGGCGCTGTGGCGGAAGTCGAAATACGGGGCGATGCCGTATTCCGTAACTTTGTATCTGGCGCCCATGGAAGTATTCCCGGTCAGAAGGAGGTTCGTGATATCCGGGGCATTGTCCTGCAGGTACTGCAGGGTCTTTTCCACATTGGGCATCAGCCATCCCTTATGCATCTGCAGGTTGCGCTTCAGATACATTTCGTATTTCAGGATCAGGCCTGCGGCCCAGCCGCTGGTGCAGCGCCCCTTGACATCCGTCACGATTTCCTTGATGATGGCGGAATCGGTCCAGCCGGCCAGCGAATGCCTGAATTGGTAAGGCTCTTTCATGAAAAAGTAATCACTGACAGCTTCCACCAGCGCGTCATAGCCGGCACGGTTTGTCAGTAACAGGGTGCCGTCGATATCCCAGGCCAGATATAACATAGAGGTCTCCGTCCTGCCGCTTTCGTGTCAGCGGCATAAATTGTGATTTTATAACAGTAAAGCACCTGTGGCGCTTTACTAATTTTACTCTATTGAACCGCATTATGCAAATAAAATACTTACATATGCCGGAGTAAAATGATATAATGAAAGCGAAAAGGTTAGCAAATTACCGCATGCTGACCCTTCGGTCGTTGTTTTTTTAGCCATATATGATCCGTTGTATTGTAAAATTTTGGAAGACGGGCAGAAAGAAGGGTTGAAAATGAAGTTTATCAAGCTCTACGAATTAAAAATTTACACTGCGGAAGATGTGCTTTGCGGCGATGAGCCGTTTTACAAAGCGTTGTTCAAAGAGGCGCGCCGTCTCGGTCTTGGCGGCGGCACTTTGATCCGGGCGAATGAAGGGTACGGGACCCAGATCCGCGGCCAGAACGGGCGTGCTATGCCGATCTTTTTCAGCGGATCCTACAACCTTCCCCTCATCATCGAAATTGTAGATACAAAAGAGCACCTGGCGAAATTGTATCCGTTCCTGGAGGCGAACGAAAACAAACATTTTTTGGCGGTCATTGTGCCGATGACTGCGCTGTATACAAAATATATGGAAGTAAACAGGGCGAAGCTGAAAAGAGGAGCGCTGCCGCTGATGGATGAGCCGGACTGCTGACCGCGCCGCCGGCTGATCTTCCTTGCCAGACATACAGACATAGTATATAATTAAAACATACGGCAGAATGGTCCAGGCTGTTCAGAACGCGGACGGATATGGTTTCAGAATGGAGGGGAAACTATGGAAGACGAAAAAATTACTGTTATTGACGACAAAGACAGGGAAGAGGAAGCGTTGTCCCTGTGCAAATGGGCGGCGGCCCGGGCCGGCGTTATCGTGGTGGTGCCGGGACTGGGAACCCTTTCCACCGTGGCCAATGATATTTACATGATCATGAAGATCGGTTCGGTTTATGAAGAGAAGATCACAGAAAAAGCGGCGGTAAGCCTGCTGGGTTCCATGGGGACGGTATTTGCGGGCGGCAAGCTGGCAACCCTGATCCCCTTTGCCCCGTTGCAGATCCCGCTGGCGGTAGGCATGACCTACGGGCTGGGCCGTGTGGTCATGGAATGGATCAAGGCGGGAAAACCCAAGGACATGAGTGCCTTCAAAAAGGTGTATGATGACGCTGTGAAGTACGCGAAGGAAAACATTGATCTCTTTAAGGATAATCCGGATAAAGATAAACCGTTGGGTGACGAAAAGAAAAAATTTGACGTATAGGTTCGGGGGTCTGTAATTTGAATTTCGAAATATTCCTGTTTTTGTTGATGATGTCCCTTGTCAGCTTTGCCGTAGGCGTGATCGTCTGGGTAGCGGTCAATCGCTATTTCGGGCGTGGCACCCAGACGGCCAAAATGCTGAGCTACTTTTTGATTCCCGTCTCGGTGATGGGGTACAACTTCCTGGTCATATTGGCCGGGAAATGGCGTTACCTGGTCGGGTTCCTGCCCATTGCGCTGATCCTTGGCTATTGCCTGTATTACCGGTTCGGCAATCACGGCACCTATATCGAACCCCAGGCAAAGCCGGAGTCTGACTTCCAGCGCAGGGAAAGCTCCAAATCCCGGCGTATCCGGGAGGCAAGGGAAAGACGGGCGGCCCGGCGTGAGCAGGGAAAACAGGGAGCCCGGCGGGAAAACAAAGAATGATATTTTACAGGATACAACCTGCATTTTGAAGGATACAGGCAGCGGAAGTACGGCAAAACGTCGCCGTATAACCCGTTTCACGAATTTTTATTAAAGAAAAGAAGGTGTGATCATGTTCAAGAAAATCCTGGTTCCTGTTGACGGTTCCGAAACTGCATGGCGCGCGCTGGAACAGGCGGCCGCCCTGGCAGGAAAATTTGACGGCGGATTAGTGATTCTGACCGTTATCCAACCCTACGATAATGTGGCGCTGATGGCAGTACCGATTGATCCGGGCATCATCAGACAGAGCAATGCGGATCTGGAAGAAATCGGGAAAAGCGTGCTGAGCGCTGCGAAAGACAAGGTGAAAGAATCAGGCTTCACCGGGAAGACAGAGTATGAAATGGAACTGGGGCATCCGTCAGAACGGATCCTTGCGGTTGCAAAATCCAGCCAGGCTGATGCGATCGTAATAGGAAGCCGCGGGCTTTCCGGCATCGCAGAGTTCTTCCTGGGAAGTGTAAGCGCGAAAATTTCCCAGTACTCCAATATCCCGGTGCTGATCGTAAAATAGGGGAACGACACTCTGCGCTGACGGACGGACTCGTGTTCCGGGCGTTTTCGCAAGGCCGCTGAACCGGTTTTCGCAAAGCCGCAAAAAAATAAAAGGCAGGTTCTGTTATCAGAACGCTGCCTTTTTTTATGAGGCTTGGAAAGCGGGCTGCCCTTTTACGCCAGTCGGAATCCGGCGGGGCGCCGCCTTTGAAACAGGAAGTCAGAACATATCTTTTTTCCACAGCCAGAAACCGGCCAGCAGGCTGACCACGCAGGCCATGATAAAGATGATGAAAAAGCCGTTGGCCTCTTCGGCGAAGGGAACGGGGACGTTCATGCCCCATAGCCCGGAGATCAGGGTCGGGATCGCAAGGATGATGGTCACCGATGCCAGGAACCGCATGACAAGGTTCAGGTTATTGCTGATGATGGAGGCAAACACTTCCATCATGCTGTTGAGGATGTGGCTGTACATCTCAACCATTTCAATGGCCTGCTTATATTCGACGATGACATCGTCCAAAAGATCCTGGTCTTCCTCATACAGTCGGATCAGCTGCTGCGTCTGGGCGGTGGTGCGCAGCCGGAGCAGTTTTTCTGTTACCATGTAATTGCTGCGCAGGGATGTCGTAAAATAGGTCAGTGATTTTTGCAGGTCCAGCATGCTGAACAGCTTGGAATTTTCCATGGCCTGGCGGAGATGCTGTTCCAAATCGTCCGTCCTGCGGATGATGTTCCGGATATACCGCAGATAAAGCGTTGCTGATTTATACAAAATCTGGAAAAGGAAACGGGTCTTTTTATACGTGCTGAATGTCTTGTATGTTTTGGCATTGAAGCCGGAGGTGACCGCATTGCTTTCCAGGCAGACGGTCACGATGATATCTTTCGTTACGATGATGCCAAGGGGCATGGTATCGTAATCTTTGTTGCTGCGGAAAAAAGGGATGTCGATGACGACCAGAAGCTGCTCTTCGTCTATTTCCGTACGGGCTTTTTCTTCCCGGTCCAGCGCCGCGGTTAAAAAATCCATGGAGATTTGTGTGGCCTGCGCGATTTCATTAAGTTCTTTCTCATCCGGATCGACCACATCGATCCAGCAGCCTTTATCCATATCGGCGAGGACAAATTCATCGACGCCGGTGTAGTTGGTCTTCATGATTTTGTACATGGCCCGTTCCTCCTTTCCGTAAGAATTAGCTGTCTACTATAACTATTTTATTATAAACGATAAAACAAAAAAATTCCACCCCGGATTGGAAAAGCCGGCAATAATATTTCCGGGAGGCAACTGGTTGACAGGCAAAGGAGCCTGTGTTATAATAATTTCCGTCACTAAGCGTTACTTGTGATACGGTGGGTATGGTGAAGCGGCTAACACGGCGGATTGTGGCTCCGTTATGCGCAGGTTCAAATCCTGTTACCCACCCCAATTTTTATCTAAACGTTGGGGTGTAGCCAAGTCGGTAAGGCACAGGACTTTGACTCCTGTATGCGTAGGTTCGAGCCCTGCCACCCCAGCCAGTTATGGTCCATTAGCTCAGTTGGCAGAGCACCTGACTTTTAATCAGGGTGTCCCGCGTTCGAGTCGCGGATGGATCACCAGAAAACAACTCCTGTCCGAAAGGGCGGGAGTTTTGTTTTTTCAGTGCATCGCAATATAGATTAAAAAACGATGCGGGGGAAGGCCGTTGCTTTTGCCTTTTCCCTGGCAGGTGTAAGTTTCAATTAAAATAAAAATCTTTTCCTCGCGCGAGCCTCATGGAAATTTTTGTGAGTATCTGCTATAATAAAGCCGTAGTTTAACTTAGCTGGCATAAATGTTAAGAAATCATTCAAATTATAAAGCGAGGGGTGTCCATATGAATAGTAAAAAGCTGGTGATGACTGTTATTACTGCTTTGGCAATCGCTGTGACAGGTACTTGCTTTGCAGTATCGAAAGAGGATTTTGTAATTGGGAATATCTACTTAGGGCAACCCTTTAATGAAGTAATTGCGAAATACGGACAGCCTGTGCATCAGGATCAGGCAACCGAGTATTCCAGATATTATTTCGTTAAAGAAGGAAGTTCCAAATGGTTTTTAGTAGATACGATGCCGGACGGTGACAAGTCGGTATTAAGCGTAGCCATTAACGGCGACATAAAGATTGCAACGAAAGCCGGCATCAAAACTGGTTCTACCGCCGCAGAAGTGAAAAAAGCGTATGGGGAACCCGATGAATGTCTGGATACCATGAATAACCGTATATCTATGGATGATAAAAACTATCAGGGTCCTTGTATAGTGAATTATGAAACAGCTGGATGGAGCTTACAATTTTTATTAGCCGGGGGAAAAGACGCACAAGAACGTAAGGTAATAAGCATGGCCATGAGAGTAAAAAGCTAATAACACAAGAATCAGCTACTTATAACGCATCCGGCTCTTGGTCTGGTGCGTCTATAAAATTGATAAAACTCCGGGTGGACTACGTTGCAAACGCAATTGGTTACAGAGTTTTGTTAAAAATGTTTTGCGGGCGTGGCGGAATTGGCAGACGCACCAGACTTAGGATCTGGCGGTTTTACCATGCAGGTTCAAGTCCTGTCGCCCGCACCAAAAAAATACAGCCGGAACCGTAAGGAACCGGCTTTTTTACAAGGCTGCGCCGTATTGATTTAAGGAAAATGCCATGGGTTTGCGCCGGTGACGCGCAGACGGCTGATCGGATGCTCCTCACTTTAGGCGCGCTGTTTCAACAGGAAGGGCGGACTATGCAGATTCGCGGAATACCGGTTAATCTAAAATTGAATAATA
This sequence comes from uncultured Succiniclasticum sp., assembly GCA_905235335.1. Lineage (GTDB taxonomy): Bacteria > Bacillota > Negativicutes > Acidaminococcales > Acidaminococcaceae > Succiniclasticum. The sequence continues at coordinate 14,320 of CAJOKZ010000005.1, read as the reverse complement.
CAGTCCTGATGATCGCTTCCTTAATTGTGAGTATTCTGGTTGGCATCATCCTTGGCTTTGTGGGAACCGGACGCGGCGTATACGCGATGCTGTATACGGTGGGGATGGCGTATCTGAAGCTGTTGCTTCTGCTGGCGCTTCCGCTTGTCGTTTTGAATCTTGTTTCCGGTGTGATCTTGCGGCTGCAACTGCGCGCTGACGGTTCGGCGCCTGCAAGGTTATGTTTTTTCCATGGCATTGCGGTGTTTGGCGCTGCCATCCTTGGCCTGGTCGCGGGCGGTATTGCCGGGTCTGCGCAGATTCCTGCCGCTTTTGCCGGCTTTGGCGATTTCGGGCTGCGCTGGCTCCGGCCTGCCATGCCCTGGGCGCTTCTGCTGTCGGTGCTGGTCGGTGCTGCCGCCGCGAAAATCGGTCCGGAGGGCGAGGAAACCCGCCGGCTGTTCTTTTCGCTGGCGGACGTGTCTGCTTTTGCCGGCACCTTGTTGCTGCGGCTTTTGCCTGTCGGTCTGTTTTTCCTTCTGTGCCCTATGGTTGCGACCCGGGGAATGGCCGTTCTGTGGCCCGGTGTGAAGCTGGCCCTGGTTACGGCATTTTGCTGTGCGGCCTACGGAGTTTTGGTTTACGGATATCAACTGCGCCATTGCGGCAAAGACTGCCCGGCGCATTTTCTGCGCAACTTCAAATTGGTCCTGCTGCAGGCCTTTGCGGTCTGCGCTTCCGATTCCGGTGAAGGAGATGCCCTGCGCAGTCTGCGGCGCATGGGGATTGCAGAGGAAACGGGGCGGGCTGCCTGGAGATGCGGTAAACTGCTGGGTAAAACGGGCACGGTGCTGTATCTGGGCATTGCCTGCATGCTGGCGGCCCGTTACGTTGGTATGCCGGTTTCCGAATTCTCGGGCGGCGGATTCTTTGTCTGGATCCTGCTGTTCTCGCTGGCAGGGATGAACTATCGCGGCAGCGGTCTTTACTGCGCGCTGTTCCTTCTTTTTATGCTGGGACTTCCGTTGCGGGCCGCCGTTCCGCTGTTACTGTTCGAGTGGATGCTGGACGGCATGCGTTCGGCGCTGAATGCGGCTGCGGCGGGTACGGGAGCGTACCTGGCGGACAAGCTGGACTGGATGAAAAGGTGACGCGGCGCGCAGGCTGTTGAATCAGAGTTTTTCCAGCCTGTCCCCGATCTGCCGGTAGCGGAAATCTTTCGCGGCATCCCAGAAATGCACGTTAACGGTGCCGCCTGCGGCTAACAGGTCTTTCAGTTCAACGCTGCGCGCCAGGCTGATGCGGACGCACAGGTCGACCAGGGAGGAAAGGGAAAGGTTTTCCATGTCAGAGGTTTTGGCGATCCGGTCGATTTTACTTTCGCTTCCGTTGTTGTATGTGAAATCCAGCAGCGCCGTGCTGCCGTTTGCATATGCTGTGATGTCTTTTTGGATCTGCCCGGCGGAGAGCGTTTCGCGGGGATAATACCGGGGCGTTTTATTCAGGATCACTTTGAAATCCCCCTGGAGATCGTCTGTAAACCTGACCGGGCTTCCCCCGGACGGATTGGGAAACACCGCCGTGATCGTGCTGCCGTTTATGTCGGTAACCGCTTCTGTTTGTAAAATAGAGCCAAGACTGTTGATCAGCAGTTCTGTCATTGCATGCATTTGTATTCACCTCGTATTATAATTTTACTACTTAATTATACCATATTCCGGGAAGAAGAGCAGGAGTTTGCTGTGTTGTCCCGGTTGAAACGCTGCTATCTGTGGCAGGGAACGCGGTTCTAAATAATTCTTGTATACATTCGGGTAAAACATTGCGGAAGAACCGTACATACGATATAATAAATAATAATATTATAATGTGCAGCGCGTTGTCATTGTAATATTGAAAGAACTTCGTCAAAGGAAGCGAGGGCTTCCCGGAACAGGGTTCCTGCTGTAAAGAAAACCAAAGAAAAGTAAAGAATGGTTGTTCTAATTTTTTTAAAGAAAAGGGGAATCAGGCTATGACTATCATGAAAACCATGGACGGCAACGAAGCTGCCGCTCACGCATCGTACGCGTTTATTGATGCTGCATGTATCTATCCGATCACACCGTCTTCGCCGATGGCGGAGCATGTGGATGAATGGGCTTCCGCGGGAAAGAAGAACCTGTTCGGGCAGACGGTAAAACTGCTGGAGATGCAGTCTGAAGCCGGCGCAGCCGGCGCGGTGCACGGCTCGCTGCAGGCAGGAGCCCTGACTGCCACGTATACGGCGTCCCAGGGTCTGTTGCTGATGATCCCTAATATGTATAAAATTTCCGGCGAGCTGCTGCCGGCCGTCTTTAATGTATCGGCTCGTGCGCTGGCTACCAGTACTCTGAGCATCTTCGGCGACCATCAGGATGTTATGGCCTGCCGCCAGACCGGCTTTGCCATGCTGGCCGAAGGCAGCGTGCAGGAAGTTATGGATCTGACCGGTGTGGCCCATCTGGCGGCCATTAAGAGCCGGGTGCCCTTCCTGAATTTCTTTGACGGGTTCCGTACTTCCCATGAAATCCAAAAAATTGAAGTATTTGATTATAAAAATTACGCGGAACTGCTGGATTGGGACGCTGTCAAGGATTTCCGCCAGCGTGGTCTGAATCCGGATGCTCCGGTTATGCGCGGCACGGCCCAGAATCCGGACACCTATTTCCAGAGCCGTGAAGCGGTGAACAAATATTATGAAGAAGTGCCCGAAATCGTGGAAGAATACATGACGAAGGTAAGCAAGATCACCGGCCGTGAATACCACCTGTTCAATTACTACGGTCCGCAGGATGCGGAAAACCTGATCGTGGTCATGGGTTCCGGTCAGGATACCTGTGTCAAGACAGCAGAGCTGGTCAATGCGGCGGAAGGCGCGAAGGTCGGCGTGCTGGCCGTTCACCTGTACCGCCCGTTCTCTGTAAAGCATTTCCTGGCCGCGGTTCCCAAGACGGTAAAACGGGTAGCGGTGCTGGACCGTACCAAGGAGCCCGGCAGTCTGGGCGAACCCCTGTATCTGGATGTATGTAACGCGTTCTACCGCAGCGAACAGCATCCGGTCATCGTGGGCGGCCGCTTCGGTCTGGGTTCCAAGGAATTCACGCCGTCCGATGCATATGCGGTTATCGAAAACCTGCGGCAGGCGGAACCGAAGAACGGCTTTACCGTTGGCATTGAAGATGATATCAACTGCCTGTCCCTGCCGAAGACGAAAATTATCAACGCCACCCCGAAGGGAACCAAGGGCTGCAAGTTCTGGGGCCTGGGTTCTGACGGCACGGTAGGCGCCAACAAGAGTGCCATCAAGATTATCGGCGATCACACGGACATGTATGCCCAGGGTTATTTTGCCTACGACTCCAAAAAATCCGGCGGCATCACCGTATCCCATCTGCGTTTCGGTAAAGAGCCCATCATGGAGCCATATCTGATTACGGATGCGGATTATGTGGCGGTGCACAATCAGTCTTATGTTTATAAATACGACATCATGGCCGGCCTGAAAGAAGGCGGCAACTTCCTGCTGAACTGCGCCTGGACACCGGAAGAGCTGGAGGATAAGCTGCCGGCGGCCATCAAGCAGTACATCGCGAAAAAACATGTCAACTTCTATATTATCGACGCTGTGAAGATCGCGCAGTCCATCGGCCTGGGCGGGCGTATCAATATGATTATGCAGTCCGCATTCTTCAAGCTGGCGGACATCATCCCCCTGGAAGACGCGGTGAAATACCTGAAAGACGCGGTAGAAGAATCTTACGGCAAGAAAGGCCAGAACGTTGTGGATATGAACAACGCGGCCATCGATAAAGGCATTGAGGCTATCGTGAAGATCGATGTGCCGGCTGCCTGGGCTGACGCGAAAGATAAAGTGGAAACCAAAAAGACCGGCAATGCGTTCATTGACGAGATCCTGGTTCCCGTAAACCGCCAAGAGGGCGACAAGCTGCCTGTCAGCATCATGGCCCGCCACGCCGACGGCACCTTCCCGGTTGGCACATCTGCTTACGAAAAACGCGGCATCGCCATCAACGTCCCGGAATGGGAAGTGGCGAACTGCATACAGTGCAACCAGTGCGCATTCGTCTGCCCGCACGCTGCGATCCGTCCGGTGCTGCTGAATGACGCGGAAGCGGAAAAGATCGGCTATCCGTCCAAACCGGCTATGGGCGCCAAAGACGGAAGCAAGTTCGCTATGGTCATTTCCCCGTATGACTGCCAGGGCTGCGGCAACTGCGCGCAGATCTGCCCGGCTCCCAAGAAAGCGCTGACTATGAAACCGCTGGCTACCCAGCTGGATAAAGCGCCGGCCTGGGATTATGCAGTAAAAGAAGTAACGGAAAAACCGAACCCGATGAATAAGAATACGGTAAAAGGCTCCCAGTTTGAACAGCCGTTGCTGGAGTTCTCGGGTGCCTGCTCCGGCTGCGGCGAGACCCCCTATGTAAAACTGGTGACCCAGCTGTTCGGCGACCGCATGATGGTGGCCAATGCCACGGGCTGCTCCTCTATCTGGGGCGCGTCTTCCCCCTCCATGCCGTACACCGTAAACAAGAAAGGCCACGGTCCGTCCTGGGCTAATTCCCTGTTTGAAGACAATGCAGAATACGGTCTGGGCATGTTCTTAGGTGTGGAACAGTCCAGGGAGCGGGTGGAAGAACTGATTGATGCCGCGCTGGCAGCGGGCAAGGGTTCTGCTGACCTGCAGGCCGCTATGAAAGACTGGAAAGAGAATAAGAATGTGAGCGCGGGAACCCGTGAACGCGCCGATAAACTGGCGGCACTGCTGGAGAAAGAAGCCGGCGGGGAGAAAGCGCTGCAGGCCATTCTGGACATGAAACAGTACTTCATCAAACGCAGCCACTGGATCTTCGGCGGCGACGGCTGGTCCTATGATATCGGCTACGGCGGACTGGACCATGTGCTGGCCAGCGGTAAAAATGTAAATGTACTGGTACTGGATACCGAAGTGTACTCCAACACCGGCGGCCAGTCCTCCAAAGCGACCCCGACGGCAGCAATCGCGCAGTTTGCTGCCAGCGGCAAGCGCACCAAGAAAAAAGATCTGGGCATGATGGCCATCAGCTATGGCTATGTATATGTGGCACAGGTTTCCATGGGTTCCGACAAGAACCAGCTGGTCAAGGCCCTGACCGAGGCGGAAGCCTATGACGGCCCGTCCCTGATCATTGCATACTGCCCGTGCATCAACCATGGCCTGAAGGCCGGCATGGGCTGCAGCCAGCTGGAAGAAAAGCGTGCTGTTGCCTGCGGGTACTGGGCGACCTACCGTTACAATCCGGAACTGAAGGCCCAGGGCAAGAATCCGTTCATTTTGGATTCCAAGGAACCGACGGAAAGCTTCCGCGACTATCTGCTGGGTGAAGTGCGTTTCGCATCCCTGCAGAAGGTGCGGCCGCAGCTGGCGGAAGAGCTGTATAAGAAGACGGAAGCGGACGCTATGGAGCGGCTGGCTAATTACAAAAAGATGGCAGGAAAAGAATAGAGAAAGGTGAGGAAACCCGGGTTATCGGCGTTTCCCCGAATTAAATCAGCCGGACTGATCTCCGGCTGATTTTTTGCCGCATTTTATGCGCGCCCTTTGCCGCGGATCGAGGCCGGGAGATACGGCATGGCGAGGCGGAAGCGGGGGCGCGGCTGCCGGGACGGGGTGCGTGATTCTGGCCGGCATGCAGACGGATTTTGGTTCAATGACAGAAAGAAGCAGTGTGATACGTTTATGATATTATACTTATTTGCTTTTTTAGGCGGCGTAGGTTTATTCCTCTATGGTATGGAACTGTTGGGCGGAGGCCTGCAGCAGGCTGCCGGGTCAAAACTCCAGAAGGTGCTGGAGTCCCTGACCGGCGTGCCGGTGATGGGGGTCTTGGTGGGCGCCCTGGTGACGGCTACCCTTCAGTCTTCCACCGCTACCACGGTTATGTCCGTGGGGCTTGTCAACGCGGGCGTCATGACGCTGAAGCAGGCCTTCAGCGTGGTCATGGGGGCCAATATCGGTACGACGCTCACGGCGCAGCTGATTGCGTTTAACCTGACGGATTATCTGACCATCATGATTTTTATCGGCGTGATGGTCCGCGTGTTTGCCAAGCATAAGAACGGGCAGTTTATCGGGCAGATCATGCTGGGCTTCGGCCTCCTGATGCTGGGCATGAAGGTGTTGGGGGACGCGGCATCGCCCCTCAGGAGCAGCCCTGTGTTTGTGGATTTTATCGCCCGCTTTGCGGACAATCCGGTGCTGGGCGTTTTTGTGGGCATCATCCTGACCATACTCATTCAGTCCAGCGCGGCGACGGTCGGTATCCTTATGGTTATGGCAGGACACGGCCTGCTTCCCCTGGAAGGGGCCATCCCGGTACTGCTGGGCGATAATATCGGCACCTGCCTGACGGCTATCGTGGCGGCGTCCCGCAGCAACAAATCGGCGCAGCAGGTGGCCCTGTCCCACGTATTATTCAATTCCGTGGGCTGCGTGATTTTCATCATATTCATGCCCCTGTTCATCAAAGTTGTACTGGCGATTTCGCCGGCGGGGGATATCGGAAGGCAGATAGCCAACTCCCACAGTGCGTTCAATGTGTTGAACACGCTGATCTTCCTGCCGCTGATCACGCCTTTTACCCACCTGATCGAAAAGCTGTTGCCGGACAAGGACGATAAAATTTCATTCAAACCGCTGTATATTAACAACAATATGCTGGAGACGCCTTCCATCGCTGTGATGCTGGCCGAAAAAGAAGTGATCCGCATGGGTGAGGTGGCGCAGAAAAATATGCATATGGCAGTGGAATCGCTGGTGTCTTATGATGAAAGCAAGGTGAAATATGTTCTGGAGCACGAGCCGATCGTGGATAAGCTGAACGAGGAGATTACCCGCTACCTGACGCGCATTTCCGCAAAAGGCGGACTGGGCGGGGCCCTTTCCGCCAAGCACATGGCGCTGATGCATGCCTGTATCGATATAGAACGTATCGGCGACCATGCCCAGACGCTGGTCAAGCGCAGCCGGAAGATTTTTGAAGAAAGCATCGCGTTGTCCCCGGAAGCGCAGCATGAGATCGAGAGGCTGGGCGCGCTTACGGAAAGAGCACTGAAGATCAGTCTGGAAAGTTTTGCGAAGAATGATAAAAAAATGGCCGAGCAGGCCTGGGAGGCCTGCCGGGAGGTAAAAGCAGCCCAGAAAGAGATGCGCAACAACCACATACGGCGGCTGAATGAGGGCGCCTGTCATCCGGATTCCGGACTGGTGTTCCTGGAACTGGTGATCAATATGAAAAGGACCAGCGATCACGCGAAAAATATCTGTCAGATGGTGCTGGGGATCTTTTAAAAACAAGATATCCGGCAGACGGTATTTTTCAAAAACCTGCTTGACAAATTGAAACCGATACTTTATAATCAACCATGTTGTTACCGATGCGGAAATAGCTCAGTTGGTAGAGCACAACCTTGCCAAGGTTGGGGTCGCGAGTTCGAGTCTCGTTTTCCGCTCCATGAAAGCACATCCCGGTCCTGCGGCCGGGATTTTTTGTTTGTTGTTGATAAGTTAAATGTTTATATTGTTAACATCTGAACGCACTGACGATGCTGTGGCGGTTTTTTCACAGAAAATTTGCTTTTGGGCAGATGTTTTTTTGACTGCTTGCTTGTCAAAAGGAAATCGTTGTGATATTATATTGTAGCATTGTGAAAATGGGCGGAGTAGTCCCGCCCGGTTCCTGTGGTTATTATAACAGTAACATATATAAAGGGAGGATTTTTCAATGAACGTGACTGTTACGAGGGAAGGAAATGAAGCGGCATTAAAAATTACTGTTTCCGCCAAGGAAGTTGATAAAAGCTTTAAGCAGGCTGTGGCGCGGATCGCAAACCAGGTGAAGATCCCCGGTTTCCGTCCTGGCAAAGCACCCCGCAATATTCTGGAGATGCATTTCGGTAAAGGCGCTGTGAAGGAAGAAGCCTTCAATATCTGTGTGAACCGCGCCTATCAGGAAGCGGTGGAAGCGGAAAAGCTGATGCCCGTTTCTGATCCGGAAGTACAGGATGAAAAGAAAGCCTTTGAAGCGTTTGCGGAAGGCAAGGATTTTACGGCAGATGTTAAGGTGACCCTGAAACCGGAACCGGAGTTAGGGGAATACAAAGGGATCCATGTAGAGAAAAAAGAGGCGAAGGTTTCTGACGAAGATGTTGACAAAGCGTTGGAAGATCTGCGCAGCCGGGGTGCAAAGATGGTAGATACCGATGATGAAACCGTCATCGAAAAAGGCGACTTTGCCATCATCGACTTCGCAGGCACCGTGGACGGGGAAGCCTTCAGCGGCGGTGAAGGCAAGGGATATCCGCTGGAAGTGGGATCCGGTTCCTTTATCCCCGGATTTGAAGATCAGCTCATCGGTCTGAAGAAGGACGATGATACCGATGTGGACGTAACGTTCCCGGAAAGCTATTTTGTACCGGAACTGGCAGGCAAACAGGCCATCTTCAAGGTTCATATCCAGGCTGTAAAACATAAGGAACTGCCGGAACTGAACGACGAATACATTGCGAAATATACCCGTTACAAAACCGTTGCCGAAGCAAAGGAAGATTATAAAAAGCATATGCAGGAACAGGCGGAATGGGATGCCAATGTAGAATATGAAAATGCCCTGATCGACACCGCTGTCAACAATGCGAAGGTTGATATTCCGGCTGTCATGATCGAAGACCGCATCACCCAGATGATCGAGGAGATCAAACTGAATTTGGAAAGCCGCAAGATGACGCTGGACCAGTACATGAACTATACCGGCATGGACATGGAAAAGCTTCGCGAAGCGCAGCGGGAAGGGGCGGAAAAGAATGTGCGTACCGACCTGGTACTGGACGCTATTGCCAGGGCGGAGAACATTCAGGTTACCATGGATGACGTGGATGCCCAGCTGAAGTCCATCGCAGACCAGAACGGAGCCCGGGTGGAAGATGTGAAGACAATCATCCGCAAGAACAATAATATGGGCCTGCTGCTGGCGAATATCCTGCGTCATAAGGCGGCGCATGTCATTCTGGACAACGCGAAATAAAAAAAGAAGCTGTTGCGGAAAGAGCTGTCTGTGCGTCTGTGCAGACAGCCTTTTTGCCATAGCATGCTGCTAAGATTCAGCAGTGACTGTGACGGCCGGTGTAAAACCGTCCGGGGATACACAGACAGGTTTTGTGGGATTTGGACGATACATATGGAAGGGAGGGAACTGTATGAATTATGTTCCTATTGTCATTGAGCAAAATAACCGGGGAGAACGTTCTTATGATATCTATTCCCGTTTATTGAAAGACAGGATCATTTTCCTGTCCGGACCGATTGATGATTCCATGGCGAATGTGGTGATCGCGCAGATGCTGTTTCTGGAATCGGAAAATCCGGATAAGGATATCCATTTATATATTAACAGTCCTGGCGGCAGCGTGACTGCCGGGATGGCGATCTATGACACCATGCAGTACATCAAGCCGGATGTTTCCACCATCTGTGTGGGGCTGGCCGCCAGCATGGCATCCATCCTGCTGATGGCGGGTACTAAAGGGAAACGGTATGCGCTGCCCCATTCCGAGGTTATGATCCATCAGCCTTTGGGAGGGTATGAAGGACAGGCATCCGATATCGAGATCCATGCAAAAAACATCCTGCGGATCCGTGATGAGATGTATGATGTCATCGTAAAGCATACGGGGAAGGACAAAGATACCGTAGCCGCCGATACGGACAGGGATAATTTCCTGACTGCGAAAGAAGCGCAGGCATATGGTATTATCGATCAGGTGGTGAACCGGGCGCCGGAAGCATAACGCTGCGGCGGCTTAACCCATCCGGGATTGCCGGCAGACAGGGAAGACAGGCTGTTACTGACAGCAGGCAGTCAGCCATACATCCCCGGGAACCTGTATTGAGGGGGCAGACTGGAAAACAGAGGAACGGGGAAAAAAGTAATACGTAAGAGGAGACTAGAAGGGAATGAATTTTTCCGATAAGAATAAAAACAAAAATGTAATTTGCTCTTTCTGCGGAAAACGGGGGGACCAGGTAAAGCGTATGCTTGCGGGCCGCAACGGGTACATCTGCGACGAATGCATCGAGCTTTGCACGGAAGTGTTGAAGGAAGAGTTTGAAAAGGAAAATTCCGTTTCGGATGTGGCAGCGCTTCAGAGCCTGCCTACGCCAAAGGAGATCAAGGCAATCCTTGATGAATATGTGATAGGGCAGGAAGAACCGAAAAAGACATTGGCTGTCGCTGTCTATAACCATTACAAACGGATCAATTACGAAACGGGCCGTCCGGAGGATCGGGATATCGAACTGCAGAAATCCAACATCCTGATGCTGGGTCCTACGGGCAGCGGTAAAACACTGCTGGCGCAGACCCTGGCCAAGATCCTGCAGGTGCCTTTTGCCATTGCGGATGCCACCACGCTGACAGAGGCGGGGTATGTAGGGGAAGATGTGGAGAATATCCTGTTGCGCCTGATCCAGAACGCGGATTATGATATTGAAAAAGCCCAGCGGGGTATTATTTATATTGACGAGATCGATAAGATCGCCCGGAAGTCGGAAAATGTTTCCATCACGAGGGACGTTTCCGGTGAAGGGGTACAGCAGGCGCTGCTGAAGATTTTAGAAGGCACTGTGGCCAATGTTCCCCCACAAGGCGGCCGCAAGCATCCCCATCAGGAATTTTTGCAGATTGATACCACCAACATCCTGTTCATTTGCGGCGGTGCATTCGCGGGGCTGGAAAGCATCATCAAAGAGCGCACGGACACGAAGTCCATGGGGTTTGGGGCAGACATCAAGAAGAAAGACGAGATGAAATCTGAGGATTCGCTGCTGAAGGAGGTCATGCCGGAGGATTTGATGAAGTTCGGGCTGATCCCGGAATTTGCCGGGCGGCTTCCCGTCATGGTCACCCTTGATTCCCTGGATAAGGCTGCCCTGGTACGGATCCTGAAAGAGCCGAAGAACGCACTGATCAAACAGTACCAGCATTTTCTCAGCATGGATAACGTGGAGCTTGTGTTTGAGGAAGGCGCCCTTGTTGCGATCGCCGAGGAAGCGTTGCGGCGCGAGACCGGCGCCCGGGGCCTGCGGGCCATCATTGAAGGCATTATGCGGAATGTGATGTACGAGGTTCCCTCCCGGTCGGATGTGGTCAAATGCATCATCACCGAGGATACGGTGCGCAGACATATGGAACCGGAACTGATCGTTGCCTGATTTGGGGCAAAACCGGACGATCCTGTAGCGGATTGCACCGGTGGGTCAACGGAATGCAGTGGTCATGCGTGCTGTGCGCCCGGAGAAAAGTGGTGCGGGGATATCAGAAATTGTTTGTTCTGTAGCGGGAAAAGGTTCACAACCTTTTCCCTTTTTTATGCGCAGGATGTATGGTAAAATAAATATGAAGGATAATATCGAAATCATACATTGAAACAGTAAAACGATCGGGCAAGAAGCGGGGGGCATGTCCCAAAATCCTCAGAAAGGGGCGTTTCCCTGTGTCTTCTGCCGGGTCAGCGATATTGTGCGGCGGTCGTTTAAGGAACTGATGATTGATTTGCACAAACTCATTTCATCAGCGTTTCCTTTAGGAACGGCTGCGTTGGATAACGGAGGATACAAGTTGGATACGAATTCTCAGATACTACCTTTGATGCCGTTGCGCGGGACGGTCATCTTTCCCGGAATGGTCATGAATCTGGATATTGCGAGGACCCGGTCCCTGCATGCCGTGAATGCTGCCATGCGCCGGGGAAAAAGGATCATCATCGTTACACAGAAAAAATCGGAGACGGAAGATCCGGCACCGGACCAGCTGTTCAGGGTGGGCGTCGCGGCCGAGATCCGGCAGATGCTTAAAATGCCGGGCGGGGCCGTGCGGATTATGGTAGAAGCATTGTTCCGCGCCGGGGTGGATCTGGTGACGGAAAGTGAAGAGCTGTGCTGGCAGGCTGCTTTCCGGGAACTGAAACCCGGGGTCCGGCCGGAGGAGGGCGCCGAACTGGAAGCCCTTCGCAGGATGGTGATTGCAGAGTTTGAAAAGTGGGTGCTGCTGGGAAAGAAGATCAGCCCGGAAATCCTTCTTTCCTTCAAGGATAATCCGGATGCGGGTGCCGTGGCGGATACCATCGCCGGTTATCTGGACGTGGCGATGGAGATGAAGCAGCAGCTGCTGGAAACTGTTTCTGTCAGGGCCAGGCTGGAAACACTGTTCGAACTGCTCCATAAAGAACTGACCATTTCCGAACTGGAAAAAAGCATTGCCCAAAAAGTGCACCAGAGCATTGAGAAAAACCAGAAGGAGTATTACCTGCGGGAACAGATAAAAATCATCAGCCAGGAGCTGGGTGATGAAGAGGATGTCCACGCAGAAGCGGAAGAGTACAGGGAGAAGATAAAATCGCTTCCCCTGTCGGAAGAAGCGGCCGCAGGCCTTGGAAAAGAAGTGGACCGGCTGTTCAAGATGCCGCCCATGATGGCGGAAAGTGCTGTGATCCGCAACTATCTGGACACGGTTCTCGACCTTCCCTGGGGAAAGTATGACAAAAATGGTTTTGACATTGACAAGGCTGCCCGGATTCTGGACAAGCACCATTACGGCCTGAAAAAGGTCAAGGAACGGATCCTGGAGCACCTGGCCGTACAGAAACTGGCAAAAACCAATAAAGCCCCTATCCTGTGCCTTGTAGGGCCGCCCGGCGTGGGTAAAACTTCCATGGCGATTTCCATCGCTGAGGCGGTAAATCGGAAGTTTACCCGGGTATCCCTGGGCGGTATCCGGGATGAAGCTGAGATCCGCGGACATCGCCGCACCTATATCGGAGCCATGCCGGGACGTCTTATCCACGGCATGCAGAAGGCCGGCTGCCTGAATCCGCTGTTCCTGCTGGATGAAGTGGACAAGATGGCCGGTGATTTCCGGGGGGATCCTGCTTCGGCTTTGCTGGAAGCACTGGATCCTGAACAGAACCATGCTTTCAGCGACCATTTTATCGAATATCCCTTCGACCTGTCTTCCGTGTTCTGGATTGTGACGGCCAACACCGTGGACACGATTCCGCCGGCCCTGTTGGACAGGCTGGAGGTGATCGAGCTTTCCAGTTATACGGAAGAAGAAAAGCTGAATATAGCAAAGCTTCACCTGCTGCCGAAAGAAATGGAAGCAAACGGTCTTTCAAAGGAAACCTTTTCCGTAACATCCGGCGCGCTCCGGAAAATTATCCGGGATTATACACGGGAGGCCGGTGTGCGACGTCTGGAACGGCAAATCGCGAAGCTGTGCCGTAAGGTCGCATACCATATCGTTACGAAAAAGGAATCTGCAGCCAGCGTTACGGTAAAAAACCTGGCCGGATACCTTGGCCCATGCATTTATCTGGAAACAGACCTGCGGGCCCGGGAGGAGACGGGGATTGTAACAGGACTGGCCTGGACCAGTGTGGGGGGCGAGCTGCTGAAGGTAGAGGTGCTGGCTGCAGAAGGTAAAGGCGGCCTGACCCTGACTGGACAGTTGGGCGATGTGATGAAGGAGTCCGCCCGCGCCGGATATACGTATATCCGTTCCCGTTGCAGGGAACTGGGGCTGAACGCGGATTTTTATGACAAGACCGATATCCATATCCACCTGCCGGAGGGCGCGATCCCCAAGGACGGACCTTCCGCCGGTATTACCATGGTAACAGCAATGGTGTCTGCACTGACGGGACGGGCCGTAAAGGCGGATCTGGCCATGACAGGGGAGATCACCCTGTCCGGCAGGGTGCTTCCCGTGGGCGGGATCAAGGAAAAAATGCTGGCGGCTCACCGTTACGGCATAAAGACTGTTTTGCTGCCGGAGCGGAACATGCAGGATTTGGAGGAACTGCCGCAGAAAGTACGGAACGAGATCCGGTTTGTGCCGGTAAGCCACATGGATGAAGTGCTGAAACTTGCATTGAAAGAGGCTGATGGAAAAGGGTGACAGAAAATGCGGGAAAAGTATGATGTAGCTATTATCGGCGGAGGTCCGGCTGCGATTTTTGCCTGTCTGGAATTTGCTGAAAAATTTCCGGGGATTTCCGTTATCATGCTGGAAGAAGGGCATATGGTGGCGAAACGCAAATGCCCGCTGGCTGAAGGAACGTCAACCCAGTGTCTTCGCTGTACTCCCTGTGCGATTATGCGGGGATTTGGGGGCGCCGGTGCCTTTTCTGACGGGAAGTATAATTTTACTACTGAATTTGGGGGCTGGCTTACTGAATACCTGCCCAAACAGACGGTAATGGAACT
>CAJOKZ010000004.1 GCA_905235335.1 uncultured Succiniclasticum sp. | reverse complement strand
AACTGTGTAAAATTAAGAAATAGAATTATAAATTGTGATAATAACCGATGTTCATAATATTTTCTTGAAAATAGCAATTTACAGCGAATTGCAATACGATTAAAAGGGGAAAAGGATGGTTTTGCTGCCCTAAAACAGCAAAAAGTCAAAGGCGAGAGGGAGATTAGGGGAAATAAGGAAATTTCCTGCTTTTAAAAGGCAGTGATCAAATAGGTGTATTTTTCATAAGGACAAAGGGGGATATTTCGGCAGAAAAATTGCCGGAGGTGGCGCAGTGATGACAAATAATAATTACGGAGAAAAACATGTTGGATTTTTTTCGCTGAAACGGTATCCTGCTATATGTCTGTTCCTGCTGTTCTGTATCTTGTTTTGCGGCTGCTATGTGGATGAATATAAATCTTCGGAACGGAAGCAGCTCATACTGGACGGGGAAAAGATTTTTAAAGAATATCTTGCCCGCACGGATCCGAAAGCGAAAATCACGGAGATGAAGGAAATCCCATATCTTGGAGAAAATCACCAGTTCCAGCTTACGGAACTGGCGGAGGGCACCTATGAGTCTGGCGGGAAAAATTTTGCGTTTGCCGTGAACACGAAAACCGGGGACATTTTTACTTCCGAACGGCTGGATGAATTTAAAGAGAAACTGACCGGCCACATAAACCGGCGCTTCGATCTGCGATGGACAGCCGTTAAGGCAGATATTTCTCTGGGGTTCCTGACGCCGCTCCGGCCACTGAATTCCAAGCGGCGGCCGATTGCAGACGGGCCGCTTGTCCTGCGGGGCATGCTGCCCGCCAAAATTCCGGACATGGACGCACTGGTGGCAGGCGCGCTGGAAAATCCGGATTTGGAACTTACGTTCCGGGCTGCGTTTACAGGAAGGCCCTTGCGGGCGGATTCCGTCACGCCGGATACGGTTAAAGCGGGGTCCCGCAGTATATCGGTCAAACTGCAGCGGCTTCCCGACGCGCTGAAAGCGGAAGTGGAAGACGCGGCCCGGTCTGCGTACGGCGCGAAACCGGGGTGGCCGACCAACGGGCAGACCTGTCTGGCGGAAGAAAGCATCGAATTAGATAAAAGAGGGGAAGTCACAACAAGTGTTTACCGGAAATGGGAGGATTATACCCATAACGGAAACGTCCCGTTAACGCTTCGTTATCCATCCTGCACAAGGACCTGCGAGAAACCGGGAAATGCCGCTGTGAAAACAGAGGAGATAACGGTCAGCCCCGGGACGGATTTAACGATAGCAGAAAACGGGACGAAATTAGAATTCCGCGTCAGAGGCGGAAAACCGATCCGTTTTTTTGTATTTCTTGACGACCTGTCTGCCGTCGGCAATGTAAAAGAAATCGCCGTACGCAACCGCAAATTTCATGACGCAGCGTATAATGAGTCCCGCTGGCATCCCGTGCTGGGCCGGTGGGCCGTCGGGAGCAAGGAAGAGCGGCTCAACCACATTGAATCCCTGCAGCATGACGACCTGATCGTTGTAGGGCCGGCGGCATTTGAGATGCTGCGCGCGAAGAAGAAGGATGCGGAGAAAAAATAAAAAGAAAAAATTGAATCCGCGTTTCCCTAAAACGGGGGCGGTTGGCGGGGCGGCGGCCTATGCCAGTAAATCTAAAATGGCCTGCCGCATTTTTTGTATTTCACTGTCCGCCGCTTTTCGGGGGAAGGGGAAGGGAACGGGAAGGTCGGCTTTGATGGCGCCGTTTTCCATGACTAAAATGCGGTCGCCTAAGAGCAGCGCTTCTTCCACGTCGTGGGTGACGAACAGGATGGTCTTCGTCTGGTTGCGGAACAGGCGCAGCACCATGTCCTGCAGGTTGCGGCGGGTGAAGTAGTCAAGGGCGCTGAAGGGTTCGTCCATCAATATGAGTTCGGGATCGTAGAACAGGGTGCGGCCTAAGGAAACCCGCTGCGCCATACCGCCGGAAAGCTGGGCGGGGTAAAGGCCGGCGGCATCAGTCAGTTCTAATTCGTGTAACAGCCGGCGGCAGCGTTCTTCCGGCGAAAGGGACGGCTGGACGTGTGCGGCTGAGCCGGGTGCGAAGGGTATTTTGTTATTGCCGTGCGGCGCCTCTTTCGCTGCGGTTGTTTTTGTTGCGTCAGATGCAGACACATGCTGCCTGTCAGTTTTTCCTTCCTGTCCTTTCAAAGAAAACATAATATTTTCCTTCACTGTCAGCCAGGGCATGAGGCGCGGCTCCTGGAACACCGGCGCGGTTTCTTTCGGAAGGCCGGTGATGCCTGCGGCGACAAATTTTTCTGTCCGGCCGGGGTGGCCGGCATTTTTTATCCCACTGCCGTCCTGTTCCGTGTCCGGCCTTTCCAGCCCTGCCAGCAGGCGCAGCAGGGTGGTCTTCCCGCAGCCGCTTTTGCCTACGATGCAGGTGAAGGTTTGCGGCTGGATAGACAGGGAAGGAATGTTTACCGCAATTTTTTCGCCGTAACTTTTTGTTAAGTTGTGAAGTGTGATCCGGTTTTTTTCCATCGTATCAGTCATAATCAATCATAAAAAATAATGGTTCGCAGAATGTGTAAAGACGTGAAATGATTTGAAATGATGTTTCGGGAATGAGAAATGACGTGAAATGATTTAAAATAATATTTCGGGAATGAGAAATGACGTGAAATGATTTGCATTTTCCGTACAGGAAACAGGTTTTTGACATTTACCACGCAGGGAATGTCGGGGGATCCCCGGATTTAATCGGTACAGCCGGAACGGGTAATCAGCGCGGACGCCGACACAGGTTACCACCCCGGGGGCCTTTTAGATTCAGGCGGTACAGCTGACCGGGGCAGGGTTTTCAGTTTTTCCGGTACCAGGGGATCAGCTTCCGTAATATTTTCAAAAAAGCCCAGTCCAGCACGCTGCCGATGATACCGATGCACAGCATGCCGGCCAGCACGATGTCCGGCCGGGACATTTCCTCCGCGTCCAGAATTAAATAGCCGATACCGGCGGAAGCGGCGATCAGTTCGGCTCCGATGAGCGCGCGCCAGCTGTAGCCTAACGAAAGCTGCAGCCCGGTGACGATGGATTCCAGCGCGGCGGGCAGCTGGATGTGGCGGATGAGCTGCATATGGGAAAAGCCCAGACTCCGGCCCACTTCCAGCAGTTTCGGGTCACAGTTGCGGATGCCGCTGCAGGTGTTGAGGAACAGGGGGAAGAACGAAGCGAGGAAAATGATGGTGAGCTTGGAGGCTTCGTCAATACCGGCCCAAAGTATGATCAGGGGGATAGCGGCCAGCGGCGGCACATGCCGGAGGAATTCCAGCAGGAACCAGCAATAGGTATGGAAATACCGGCTGCGTCCGCAGAAGATGCCCAGCGGAATCGCGGCTGAGGCGGACAGCAGGAACCCGAGGAAGACCCGTCGAAGGCTGATGGACAGGTGCTTTACCAGTTCGCCGGAGACGGCCAGTTCTGTCAGCGCGTCCCACACGGTTCCCGGCGAAGGGAGCAGGTAGGGGCTGAACAGCTGCAGCCGGGTGATGCCGTACCATGCCAGCAATATTAAGATGGGCAGGATGAATGCGTTCAGGTATTTTTTCATAAAATTTTCCTTGCCGATGGATGTGGGACAGTTCTGAAAAAAACGGCAGAATGTTTTTTCAGCGTGCTCCGGTTTCGTTGGATGTGTTACTGTGAATAATGAAAAGTTAAAGAGCGGTACAAACCTGTACCGCTCTTAGTATATCACGAAAAAAATTTCAGGGAAACACAGTTTCATCCGCCTGCACACCTGACGGCGATTTTTCCGAATGGACGCGCCGCTGTTTTCAGACGCGGTCTCGCTGCGCCTTTGCGCCATTTCCCTTTCATTTGCAAAAAGCGCCCGGCAATCGCAAAAATTCATCGAAGCGGTGTTTCCTTGACAAAATTGGAAAATTTAAAATTTTGGCAGCCTTATCTATTTGCTTTAGCGCAGCCGTTACAGCGGGAGCAATTCTTGCTGCAGCAGCTGCAACCGGTTTCGCTTGCGCCGCCCTTTAACGAGCCGTATATTTTTTTGGCAAGATGATAAAACGTATAGGCAAAGGCCGCGGCAATTGCGGCAAACAGAAGGGTCGATGCGGGATTCATTTTTCTTTTCTCCTGACAACAAATTCCAATTTACGCATGCGCCTTTTCCGCAGGCTTCACATATGGCCTGGCCGGACGCAGGATAAAATACAATGCCGCGGCCACAAGGGACAGCGCGACGCCCTGCATGGGACCGAAGGGCACGTCGCCGATATACCAGCTGCCCAGGTTGTAGAATACGAAGGCCAGGGAATACCCCAGGACGGCCTGGAACAGGATGGCGAACAGGCCCCATTTCCGGCTGCCCATCTCCCGGTAGCAGGTTGCCATGGCAACAAGGCACGGCGGGTCGAACAGGTTCAGGATCATGTAGGAGAACGCAGCCATGGGCGGCATCAGCTTGGACAGGGATTCCATGACCTGCGCTTCCTCTGCGTCTTCCGCAGCGCCCGCCAGCATGGCCAGTACGCCGACGGCGTCTTCTTTAGCCAGGAAGGCGGCGATGGACGCTACCGTTGCCCTCCAGTCACCAAGGCCGATGGGGGCGAAGATCCAGGAGATGCTGTTGCCAAACGAACCCAGAATGGATTCTTCCACTTCTTCCACCATTTCGAAGCTGAAATTATAGTTCTGCATGAACCACAGCAGAACGCAGATGGGGAAAATGATCATGCCGGCCTTGACGATAAAGCCGCGGGCACGTTCCCACATGTGGATCAGCACGCCTTTAATAGACGGCATGTGGTAAGCGGGCAATTCCATCACAAAGGGTGCCGGCTCGCCGGCAAACCAGGAAGTCTTTTTCAGGGCGATACCGGCCAGTACGATGATGGCCAGTCCTAAAAAGTACATACCGGGAGCCATGAAAACGGAATCCGGAAAGAACACCGCGGTAATCATGCCGATGATTTCCGCTTTGGCGCCGCAGGGGATGAAGGTGGCCAACAGGATGGTCATGCGCCGGTCCCGTTCTTCTTCGATTGTCCGGGCCGCCATGATGGCAGGTACGCCGCAGCCCATGCCGATGAGCACGGGGATGAAGGACTTGCCGGACAGGCCGAACTGGCGGAAGATGCGGTCCATGATGAAAGCGACGCGGGCCATGTAGCCGGAGTCTTCCAGTAAGGACATAAAGAAGAAAATCAGCAGGATCTGGGGAACGAAGCCCAGTACGGTGCCTACGCCGCCGATGATGCCGTCAACCACCAGGCCGTTGAGCCATTCCGGCGCCGCGATGGATTCCAGCATGTCGGTGGCCGCGGCGGTGACGATCTCCCCGAAGAACACATCGTTGGTCCAGTCGGTCATCCAGCCCCCGACGGTGGTGATGGAAATGTAATACATCAGGGTCATGATGGCGAAGAAGATGGGCAGACCCAGATAGCGGTTGGTCACTACCTGGTCGATCTTGTCGGATAAGGTCAGCGCATGCTTCGGCCGGTTTTTTGTGATACAGGCGTCGATGATGCTTCCGATGTATTCATACCGCTGGTTGGTGATGATGCTTTCCGCATCGTCATCCATTTCCGTTTCGCAGTCTTTGATATGTTCTTCCAGATGCTCCTTCAGGCCGGCCGGAAGCTGTAAATCCTCCAGCACCTGCTCATCCCTTTCAAACAGCTTGATGGCGTACCATCGCAGGTTGTTTTTGTCCACCCTGTTACTTATGCTTTCCTCGATATGGGCCAGGGCGTGTTCCACGCTGCCTTTGAACACATGGGGAAGTTCCGCTGCCTTGAAGACCTGACGGGTTTCCGCCATTTTCACTGCCGCGTTGGCGGCGTCCAGGCAGCCTTTTCCTTCCAGCGCGCTGATGGGGCAGACTGGTGCGCCGATTTCCGCGGACAGCTTCTGCAGGTTGATCGTGTCCCCGTTCTTGCTGACCAGATCCATCATGTTGATGGCGATGACCACGGGCAGACCTACTTCGATCAGCTGCGTGGTGAGATACAGGTTGCGTTCCAGATTGGTGCCGTCGATGATGTTCAGGATCGCGTCGGGCTTTTCATTGATCAGGTATTTACGGGTGACGGTTTCTTCCAGCGTGTAAGGGGAAAGGGAATAAATCCCCGGCAGATCCTGGATGATTACATTGCTGCGGCCTTTCAGGCGCCCTTCTTTCTTTTCGACGGTAACGCCGGGCCAGTTTCCTACGTACTGGGAACTTCCGGTGAGTTCATTGAACAATGTGGTCTTGCCGCAGTTGGGGTTGCCTGCCAAGGCGATTTTGATGTCCATTAAGATTCACTCCTTCTTTTTCGGCGCGATTCGTTGCCTGCCAAGGCGATTTTGATGTCCATTAAGAGCCTCCAGTGGTTATATGGGTTTCCTGATGATACGAAAAACTGTGTCGGTATTTGTGAGGAAAGGGATTGTGCAGCCGGTATTATTGCACTTCGATGTTCTCCGCTTCATTTTTGCGGATCGAAAGTTCGTAGCCGCGCACGTTCAGTTCCATGGGGTCGCCCAGCGGCGCAATCTTTACGACCTTTATCTCCACTCCTTTGGTGATGCCCATGTCCATGATGCGCCGGCGCAGTTTTCCTTCGCCTTTGAGTTTGGTAACGGTGCAGACGCCGCCAACCGGAACTTCATTTAATGTCATTTGGAATCTCCTCCCGTTGTATGATAGATATTTTTGATAAACAAAATAGTAAAATGACAAAGCGTCGCGCTATTTTTATGAGCGCAACCGTATGAATCAGTTTTCCTTAAAATCTGTCAGTACATGATGCGCCGGGCCATGGATTCATCCAGCGCGATACGGGCATCCCTCACCTGTAAAATCATATTGCCGCCCAGACGGCTGACCACGGTGATCCTGCTGCCGACGGTAAACCCCAGTTCCGCGAGATGGAGCCGGGTGCTGTCGTTTCCGGTAATTTTTCTGATTTCGATAATTTCACCTTCCTGTGCAGTGGGAAGTGGTAACATGATCTGCCTCCTTGCATCACATTGATTAGCTAAAGCTAACTCATGGCTGAAAATAATGTCCCGGCCGCTCCGCAAAAGGTGTTAGCCAAGACTAACCAAATGATACACTATCGTTCTCTGTTTGTCAAGGCTAACAAGCAGGAATGCAGGAATTTTGCGGAAAAATACCCGGTTGGTACAGGAAACGGGAACGGCTGTCCGGTCTGACCCGTTCGCTGTTTCTATTCCCTGAAACTGCGCCGGTGTTCTGCATATCGTCCTGCAGGGCAAAGTTTTCGCATCGAATATATACATTCAAAGAAACTGCTGCAAGCAAAGATTTCACATAATCTTTACCATAAAATACTGTTATGCTTCGGGTTAATATGGTATAATGAAAAAATCAAAATGCATGAAATAATGAAGACTTGAAAAAAATTTGTTTTAAAAAAATCTTCCTGTAGCCAAAGGATAAACAGCAGAGAAAGGAAATTGCAAATGGCATTGGAAATTCGTACAAAAAAAGAAGGAAGTACTCTTACCTTGGAACTTGAGGGAAAACTCGGCGCGGTGGAAGCTGTGGAGCTGAATAAAGTTTTTGCGGAAGAAGTGCAGGGAATGAAGCTGGCCCTCCTGGATTTTTCCCGGGTGAACTACATTGCTTCCATGGGATTGCGGTCCCTTTTCCTTGCGAAAAAAATCATGATCCGTCAGGATGGGGAAATAAAACTGATGTATCCGTCGCCGGAGGTATTGGACGTATTGGAAACCACCAGTTTTGATAACGTCATCACCATTGTCCGGAAGGATGCGGAAGAAAAATCCGTCACGTTCTATCCTCTTCGCCCGATTCAGCGGTGGATGGTGGATACACACTTCATGCGGGCCCGTTCCACTATGATGAACACCGGCGCCCTGATCCGGCTGGATCCGTCTATTGATATGGAGCGGCTGGCCGATGCTGTCAACGATATTATTAACTCATATGATATTTTCCGCTGCCGTCTGGTGATCCATCCGGAAACGGGAGATATCTGCCAGCGTTTTGACGGAGCGACGGAACGGGTCTACGTGGAAACGCTTTCGGATGAAGCTTTCGAAAAACGGAAGCAGTTTGTAAAACAGCCTTATGAATTGATAGACCATCCGCTGTACCGGATTTATCTCATGGTGACATCTTCGGAAAAATACCTGTATATAGATTTTTACCATGCGATCATGGATGGCGCTGCGATCGCGCTGCTTTTCAACCGGGAGCTGGACAAGCGCTATTCCCATTCTAAGGCGAAGGCAAAAGAGGCACACCATGCCTCTTATGCCGGATATATTCTGGAAGAGTCCCGTATCCCGCAGGCGGAACTGGAGGAAGGGCATAACTACTGGCGAAAGATGCTGGAAGGGTTTGATGAGGCGAAACATCTGCCCCCGACGGATGTCGAAGGAGAAAGCGAGACCCCGGAACATGAAATCGAAGTCCCGTTTTCTGTTATTGAGAAAAGTTTTTTCAGAGGGAAGGAGTTTACCGAGAATACATTTTTCATGGGAGCAGCCATGCTGGCTTTGGCGAAAACCGCAGGAAGCCGGGATGCGATCATAGGATGGGTGCATAACGGCCGCGTTGGGTTGTCGGAAATGCGCCTTATGGGCCTGATGCTGGACCAGTTCCCCATCCGCTGGGAATTTTCGGAAGATATTACGGCTGCGGCATATCTTAAAGGTTTGGAGGATCGTGTCGAGCAGGGAATGCAATATCGCAAGAGTCTTGATGTCGTATATGCTGAAGGACTGGAAGATGATTGTGCAAGCTTTATCCTTCAGAAGGGCAGCATGGGGCGCCGGGGCACAATTAAATTGGGTAACACGGAATGTGAAATCGTTGAGATGCCTGCCAATGAAATTTCAGCGGCGGAGAACACGCTGGATATCGAAGTGAACTCCCATGATGACGGGGCCTATTCCCTGGTGCTGGATTATGATAACGGGATGTACACGGAAGCGGCGATGCGCCGGTTTGCTTCTGTGATGGAAAAGATGGTCGCCGCCCTGATGGACGAAAACTGTGTTGTTACGGAACTGCTGAAATAACCGGGATTTTCCGGAAAGCGCAATGCCTGTGCAGAGGCATGTCAGTGCATTTAATTTAAGAAAGAAAGGGTTTTTGATGATGAACAAGACGGAATGGTGCGCAACTTTTTTTGATGCTGAGATGCCGGATTGTCTGCCGGTTCCGGAAAAGCAGGCAGCTGCAGGGGAAGGATGGGCAACCTGTGCGGTTCCGTCTGAAAAAATTCCGGGGATCCCGGAATTGGCGGCCAGCCTGTTGGTGCTGCTGGGAATGTACGGAGGACTGGGGGAGGCCGGGTTTCTTGTATGGGATAAGGGAGGTTACCGCCCCCTGAGGCTGGAATGCAAGCCGGATATGCGGACAGAGGCGTTTGTGGAACGTGTCGGGACTATGTTGGAATCCGGCGCTTCCTTTACCTGGGAAGATGAAGAAGCCCGGGAAGTCCTGGGCGCTGAAATGGGACGGGCGATCGCTTTTTCGGCAGGCGGGGACATTCCGCCGGACCGGAGAGCGGGTCTGGCCATCGTATTCCAGGGTGCTTCCGGAAATCTGATGATTTCTTATGACCGCGCTTTGTATACGGAAGAATTTATCCGTGTGATGAGTCTTTCCTGGCGGGAGATCCTGCTGAGCCTTCCGGAGGCGGAAACGCTGGCAGGTGTCCGCATCACGGCGAAGGAAACCATGGAGGCGCTGGACAGTTTTAACCAAACGGCCCATGAATACGACAAGTCGGTGACGATAGCGGAACAGTTTTATGCCCGTGCGGCAGAGTATCCGGACAATATTGCGGTGATTTACGAAGATGCTTCGTATACCTATGCCCGGACAGCGGATCTTGCCAACCGGCTGGCCTGGTATATAAACCGTCAGGGGCTGGGCCGGGGAGATACGGTGGCGGTGTTCATTCCCCGCTCGGAATATATGGTGATTGCTTCCCTGGGCGTGATGCGGGCCGGATGTGCCTATGAGCCGCTGGACCCGAACTATCCTGACGAACGGCTGTCGTTTATGACCAAGGATGCCGGGGCCAGGCTCATTGTGATTGCGGATGAGCTGTTGCCGCGGCTGGATAATTTTACGGAATTTGACGGAACGGTCCTGCGGTTGTCGGAAATTTCTTCCCTGCCGTGTCCGGATGAACCGGTTCTTGCACAGATCCGGTTTCCGGAGCCGGATGACCTGTTCATGTTGATTTATACATCCGGTACCACCGGTGTACCCAAAGGTGTCCGCCTGCTGCAGAAGAATATCATAGCTTATGCGGCATGGTACAGGCGCTACTTTGCTCCTACAGAGAAGACACGCGTCACCTGTTACAACAGCTACGGTTTTGACGGATCCCTGGCGGATATGTATCCGACACTTTCGGTGGGGGGCGCGGTCGTGGTAATACCGGAAGAAAAGAAGCTGGACCTGCCGGCGCTGGCGGAAATCATCCGGAAGCACCATGTCAGTATCAGCGACCTTCCCAGTCAGGTAGGAAGGCAGTTTGCCCTGTCAATGGACTGTCCTGAACTGAAATATATCGTGGTGGGAGGGGAAACGCTGGTGCCGTTCAAGCCGGTCTACCCTTATATTGTGGTCAATGAGTATGGGCCGACGGAGGCCACCGTTTCCATTACCTCGTATGATATGACAGAATACGAACCGGATATTCCCATTGGCCGGCCCATGGACAATACGGCTATCTATATTGTTGACAGCGCGGGCCGCCGTGTTCCGCCCGGCGCGCTGGGCGAACTCTGGGTGGCAGGGATCCAGGTGGCGGGAGGCTATCTGAACCGTCCGGAAAAGACCAGGGAAGCCTTTGTGCCGAATCCTTTCTCCGGGGAGCCGGACTATGCAACGGCCTATCGGACGGGGGACATTGTCCGGTACCGTCCGGATGGGAACATTGAATTTGTAGGCCGCCGTGACGGCCTGGTGAAGATCCGCGGCTTCCGCGTGGAACTGGCGGAAGTGGAAGGCGTGATCCACGATTTTCCTTCTGTAAAAAATGCGGTTGTAGTAGCCTGTGACAATCCCGCCGGCGGAAAATTTATCGCTGCCTATGTAGTGTCTGACGGTCCCATTGACCGAAAGGCGCTGGCTGCGTTTATCCGGGAAAGGAAACCGCCTTACATGGTACCGGCGGCTATTGTGCAGATGGACGCTATTCCCCGTAACCAAAACGGCAAGCTCAACAGAAAAGCGCTGCCCAAGCCGGAAGTTTACGTGAGCGACTCGCCTTATGTGGCGCCGAAAAACGAGACGGAAGAGAAACTTGCCAAAGGATTTGCCATTGCGTTAGGCATGGACCGCGTCAGCGCGGATGAAGACTTTTTTGCCGCAGGCGGCGACAGCCTGAGTACGGTCCGGCTGCTTGCGGAATGCAGGGAGTTGAAGCTTAATTTCAATCTTGTCTATGAAGGAAAGACTCCTGCCGGTATCGCGCAGCTTCTGCTCCGGCGGGAAGACGGCAATAAACTGAAGACCGTAAAACGGGATACCCACTTTTTCGGTCCCCTTCAGGAACTCCATTATGAATGGGGGAATTCGCTGGAAGAGGGCTACGGCCTCCACTGTGATGCCACGGTTTATCTGGCGCCGGATACCGATATGGAACGGCTGGCGGATGCCATTGAAAAGACGCTGCTGGCTCATCCTGCTACGGATGCGAGGCTTGTAGCCGCTGCGGACGGAAAACTTCGCTGGCAGCAGGGGGATCTGAAAAATCTGAAGCCTGTTGTGGAAAAAATTTCCCGTGCGGATTACGAAGCGCTGAAGCCCCGTCTGCGCCAGGCGATGAACCGTCCGGAAACCCGTATGTTCGTGATGCGCCTTTTCGCCGTTACAGAAACGGACGGCAGCGTAAGCAAGGAATTTTATTTCGACTTTTTACACCCCATCATTGACGGCGATTCCATTACGGTATTCCTGGACGATGTGAACGACGCCTATCTGGGTAATCCGCCGGCGACGGAAGAATACAGCATCTTCGATTATTATGATGATATCGAGGACAGGATCGGTACGCCGGATTATCAGCGTGAACAGCAGTGGAACCAGGATTTTATGCGTTCGTTTACGGAAAAGGCCGGGGAACTGCCGGGTGATCTTGATCCGAAGGATGAAAATATTACCAAAGATATGACGGTGCCCCTGCATATCGATCTTGCGGCTGTGGATGCGTTTACCAAAGCCCAGGGTATTACGGACGGCACAATCCTTGCAGCGGCGTTCGGCCTGTTGCAGGGACTTGCCAACGGGGAACAGGCGTCTGTTGTCCTCACTATCTACAATGGACGGGATGATATCCGTTTCGAGCGGACCATGGGCGCCATTTACAGGCATTATCCGCTCTGTACCCGCTGGGCAGAAGATATGACGGCCGCGCAGTTTGTGAAGGAAACGCAGAACAACATCCTGCTGTGCCGCCGCCATGCGCTGTATGAAGGGGATGCGGTTCCCCTTATCTCCGCGTTCTCCTATCAGGGGGAAGATATTGACGGTGAATTTGACTTTTGCGGCGGGAAAGCCCTTTATGAAGAAATCGAAGATTTTGAGGATGAAAATTTCGACTTCTTCCTGCATCGCCGCAGGGATGACTTCTATGTAAATCTTACCTACAATACGCTGGAATACAGCGAGGCATTTATCGAGCGCTTCCTCAAAAACTATGCCCTTGCTATCCACGGGCTGGCTGCCGGGGAAACCATCGGTGCTATTGTTAAAAAGATTGAAGGCCGGTAACTTACGATCGCCAGTGCAGGTTCGCGGCCTTCGTACCGGGGCTGCCGGCATGCTGCGGCGGGGCTGCCCGGTGATGGAAGGCCTGAAGGGCTGCAGTGCTGACAGTATTACGGCATGATTCATGGCAAGGAGGATTTTTTTTGGGTAAGTCGGTTGATTATGCATATTTTACAAGAAAAATGTTTATACGGGCGGTATTACCGGCCCCTTTGGCTGCCATCGGTCTGGCCCTTGCTGAAATCGGCGACACGATTTTAGTCGGACATAACATCGGCATGGATGGGTTGGCTGCCATCGGCTTTATCTCACCCCTGTTCCTGTTGGCCACATTTTTTGTGTTCGGCCTTTCCATTGGGGGAGCTATCGTCTACAGCAACTTCATGCATGAAGGGAAGAAAGGGGAGGCCCTTCGGATTTTCAACTTTTTTATGCGGATTAGCGCTGTGATCGGCTTTGCGGTAGCGGCCGGGGGGATTTTCTTTGAGGACACCGTGCTTCAAATTCTCGGTACAGAGCCAGGGGACGGCGTGGTGTATCAGATGTCCAAGGAATATTTGTTTTATATCCTGCTGGGCATTCCTTTTGAAATTTTGATGGAAGTTGTTACCGCGTACCTGCGCAATGACGACGCAGATACGTTTGCCACGGTGATCCAGACCGCATGCGGTGTGGTGAATCTCATTGTCAGCGCCCTCCTGCTGATCTTTTTTGGCTGGGGCATTGCGGGGTGCAGCTTCGGTTTCTTTATATCTAACGCATTGGCGCTGCTGGCTTCCGTCGGATATATCATGCTGTATCCGACCGGGAATCTGGCGCTGCAAAAAGAGACGGCTTCCTTTAAAGAGGCGATAAAGCCAATGCGGCTGGGCTTCGCCACCTCCTCCGAGTACATATTCGATGCTATCTTTTCATTGGTTGCCATCCATCTGCTCAGGAACATTTCAGGAACGGACGGGGTGGCTGTATTCAGTATCATCGAAAATCTGTCGGTCCTGTTTGTCTTTCTGTTTGAATTTATCGGCAAAACTTCACAGCCGTTGTTTTCCACGTTCTTTGCGGAGTGCAATTTTGACGAACTTCACAGGGTTTTCCGTTATGCCCTGATATATTCCCTGATCGTGGGGATCCTGTCCACGGCGCTTGTGGTCGCATGGCCGCAGATACTGGATCTGCTTTTTGGGCTGGAAGATATTTCGAATCCCGACAATGCCTATTATGCGGCCAGAATATTCTGTCTGGGATCGATTTTTATGGGGGTCGCGCTGCTGCTGCAAAATTATCTGCAGTCGGAGGAGGATGAGAAATCTGCATTCCTCGTGGTGTTCATGCGCCGCCTGGGAGCCAGCCTGCCCTTGCTCTTTGTCCTTTCGCAATATGGGTACCATGCGTTCTGGCTTGTTTACCCGCTGGCAGAGATTGTTACGCTGTTTGTCCTTTATATATATAAGCGCAGCCGGGGAGAGCGGCACACCATCGATACGGCGCGGATTTATAACGCTTCTTTCTTTGGCAGGGTGGAAGATGTGGCGGCACAGATGGATGAAATCGATAAATTTGCGATATCCTGGGGAGCCGGCGTCCATACCCGTAATACACTTCGGCTGGCCATGGAGGAAATTTGCGGCCTGATGAACGAACGGGCGGGAAGCCGCCAGGAGGGAGAACCCGTACTGACCCAGCTTACGCTTATTGCCCAGGAGGATGGAACCTTTAAGGTCCATCTGCGGGACAATGCCCAGGAAATGAATCCGTTCTGTCTTCCGCAGAAAACCACAGACATTTTGCTGGAACAGGATGAAGGAATCGATGTGAGGGCGCTGAGCCTGCATGTGGTCAAGAACCATGCGCGCCAGTACCTGTACCGCAGATATCACGGATTCAATACCGTGACCCTGACGATATAACGGATTTCCGGTATTCCAAACGAACGAGTTGAAAATGGTACGAAAACAAGCCGGCGGGTTTGGGCCCGCCGGCTTGTTTAGTATGTGTTCAGGAAATTTTATTTATTGTGAAACGGTTATTTGATATAGTCCTTCTCGAACTGTGCCAGGGTGCCGTTTCCTTTCAGTTCGGCCAGCCAGAAGTTTACAAAGTTCAGGAAATCCTGGTCTCCCTTCTGCATCAGCACACCGAAGGTGTTTTTGGTGAAGGGGTCTTTCAGCAGGGGGGCCGCAAGTTTGTCGTTTATGGCTGCGTAATGGGCTGCTTCCGTGGTTTCCGTAACCATCACGTCTGCTTTTCCTTCCGCGATCAGTCCGGGAATCTCCGCATTCTGCGGATGCATCACCAGCGTCGCTCCGGACAGGTTGGCCAGCGCAAATTTTTCATTGGTACCGCCGGGGTTGTACATTACTTTTACTCCGGGTTTGTTGATATCTTCTAAAGTCTTAAACTTTCCCGCGTCTGCCTTGCGTACCAATATAGTTTTTCCAAACTGCAGATATCCGTCCGACATGTCCATGACTTTTTCACGGGAAAAGGTACGGGTGATGCCGCAAAGGGCTACGTCAAACTTTCCGTCCAGGGTGTCCTGGGTCAGGGTTTTCCAGGTAGTGGGTACATAAACTGCTTTTACGCCCAGCGCTGCTGCCAAATTTTCTGCCAGCTGGTAATCAAAACCTTCGTATTTACCGGTTTCCTTGTCCAGATAGGACATAGGCTTATAGTCGCCGGTGGTGCCAACCAGCAGGGTGCCGCGTGTCGTGATGGTTTCCAGTTTTCCGGCCGCCATCGCGGTGCAGGAAATGAGAAGCATCGTCAAGGTCAGTAACAGGAATAAAAGTTTTTTCATGAGAATTCCCCTCTGCAAAAAATTTAGAAGTTTTGCCATGGATATGTGTTGAAGAGATGTTGTGGCATTTAAAACTTCTATTATGACGTATTATATCTAAAATTCTTAAAAATTCAAGGAATTTTTTGTGGAGAACATTATGTGGAGGCCTTCCGATTTGAAAATTGTAATAAGTGTCACATAATGTACGGGAGAAGGTTTTCTTTTCCCGACGGCTCTGTGATATAATAAAAAAAACACAGGCTAACCAGCGTTTTCTTAAGAAAACAATTATGGAAAAGGGGAGAGAATTATGATCACAGTATATTGCTACAGCAAATGTTCAACCTGCAGGAAAGCGTTACAGTGGCTGGAAGAGAACCATATCGAACATGAAGTGGTCGATATCAAGACCGACCATCCTGATGAAGCGAAGCTTCGGAAATTTCATGCGGTGAGCGGGCTTCCGTTAAAACGGTTCTTCAACACCAGCGGCATACAGTATCGTGAATTGCAGCTTTCGAAAAAGCTGCCGGATATGGATGAGGACGAACAGTTCCGCCTTCTTGCCAGCGACGGGATGCTGGTCAAGCGTCCGCTTCTTGTAGGAAAGGATTTCGTCCTTACCGGGTTCCGGCAGCCGGAATGGGAAGCTGCCGTAAAGCCGCAATGACAGCGAACGGAATTAGTTAACGTTGGGAAACTGATATGGACAAGAAAAGGGTTTGGAAACTGCTTCTTTTAACGATTCTTTTATTTTCCGTTTTGACCGGCTGTGCAGCTGCCGGCAAGATAAAAGAAGACGGGCGTAAGAATCCCGGACCGGCACAGGAAAAGACGGCTGCGCCGGCAGTCGCGGGAAATCAGGTAAGGGCCGGAGACAACAAGGTTATGGAAAAAGAGGGCCGATTGATCAAAGTGACGTTTCACGGGGATAAAGAAATCCTGTTCGCACTGAACGACAGTACGGTATCCCGCTCGTTTTACAAACAGCTGCCGCTGACGGCGGTATCGGAAAACTACGGCAGCAATGAAAAGACATTCCAGCCGCCGAAAAAACTGGATTGCGGGGACGGAAGGGAAGGCGCATGCCCTAAAGGGACCATTGCGTACTTTTCCCCTTGGAACAACGTTTGCCTGTATTACGGCGATGCGCCGCGCTATCCGGGCCTGTATGTCATGGGAAAGGCGGTAAAGGGTGCCGCGCAGATCGGGTCAGTTTCCGGCACGATAAAAATCGAAGCCGTGACGGAGAAAAAATAAACGGAAAACAAGATGCGCCGGTAGTCGTGCGGATGAATTTATTGATATTTCCTTAGGGATTCACTTTTGTTCGGGAGGGAATGTGATGCGTTACTACACAGTTTTATTTCAGGGTGAAGAAAAAGTGGCGGCCAGCACGGACGGAAAGAATTTGTATATTCTGGAAGAAGTAAAAGACATGAACGCGCTGATTGCGTCGGGCGGGATCCGGGAAATTCCGAAAGGCGCGCCTAATGCAGGGGCGGCCGGTCCGGTACAGATCCTTTCTCCCATTCCCCGGCCGCTGCAGGATGTATTGTGTCTGGGTATCAACTATACGGCTCACGCGGAAGAAGCGTCCCGTTTTTCGGAGGAAAGTTTCGGCGGGGAGCGCCCGTACCCCATCTTTTTTTCCAAACGGGTATGCTATTCCCAGGGGCCGGATGCGCCGATTCCGGCCTATACGGGGCTGGTGGATTCTTTGGATTATGAATGCGAGCTGGGGGTCATCATCGGGAAAGACGCCAAAAATGTAAAACGGGAGAATGTGACAGATTATATTTTCGGCTATACCATCGTCAACGACGTAAGCGCCCGCAATCTGCAGACGCGCCATAAGCAGTGGTATTTCGGTAAAAGCCTGGACGGTTTCACCCCCATGGGGCCCTGCATTGTGTCGGCGGATGAATTTTCGTTCCCGCCAAAACGGAAGATCGCCTGCCGCGTAAATGGAGATATACGGCAGGATTCCAGCACAGCCAATCTGATTACCGGGATCGCGGATATTATCACCATGCTGTCGGAAGGCATGACGCTGAAGGCGGGAACGGTCATTGCCACCGGTACTCCTGCAGGCGTGGGTATGGGGATGACACCGCCTGTCTTTTTAAAGCCGGGCGACGTGGTGGAATGCGAGATTGATGGGATCGGCGTGCTGCGAAATGTGGTGGAAGGGTAAGATACGGTGATGGCTGCTTCATTTCATCAGCGCTGGATCATGCATGTGGATATGGATGCCTTTTATGCTTCCGTGGAAATTCTGGACAATCCGGAACTGAAAGGTCTGCCTGTCATTGTAGGGGGACATTCCGCGCGGGGCGTGGTATCTACCTGTTCCTATGAGGCCCGCCGGTTTGGGGTACACTCTGCCATGCCTTTATTTGAGGCGAGGCGTCTTTGTCCTCATGCCGTGTACCTTCCGGTCCGCATGCATCGGTATGCGGAGATGTCGGAAAAGATTATGGCGATCTTCCGTGAGACGTCGCCGCTGGTAGAGCAGCTTTCTATTGATGAAGCCTTCCTGGATCTGACAGGCATGGAACGGATGGGTGGGGCGGAGGCCATCGCCCATCAGGTGCAGGACCGTATCCAGACGGAACTGAAACTCAGTGCGTCTGTCGGACTGGCGCCCAATAAATTTTTGGCCAAGCTGGCTTCCGATATGCGCAAGCCCCACGGTTTTGTAAGAATTACGCCGGAAGAGGCGGAGGAATTATTAGCGCCGATGCCGGTGGGAAAAATATTTGGGATAGGCCGCAGTGCGGAGGAAAAATTGAAACAGTTTGGCATCGAACGGATCGGGCAGCTGGCTTCCGCAGACATTGCCATCCTGCGCAGGGTATTCGGCATCAATGCGGAGCAGGTGAAGCTGCTGGCACGGGGGCTGGACGACCGACCTGTTGTCAGCGGGGAGGAAGCGAAATCCGTCGGGAAGGAAAACACGTTTGACACGGATCTGACGGATTTTCAATCCTGCCGGCATGAAGTGCTGGACCTGAGCGGTCAGGTGGGCTGGCGTTTGCGCAGGGAACATCTGGCAGGCCATACGGTTACGCTGAAGGTGAAATTTTCGGATTTTCGCACGGTCACCCGCAGCACGACCGGCGACCGACCCATTTCCTGGGATGAAGATATTTTCACGCTGGCGGAACAGATGTTGCGAAAAATCAACGTAAAGCCCGGAGTGCGCCTGTTGGGTGTGTCGGTCAGCAGCCTGTTCCGGCCGGAGGATGAACCGGTGCTGGGCTTTGAGGAAGATGTGCGGATGCAGAACCGGAACCGGGCGGTCGACGCATTGAAAAGCAGGTTTGGTGAGGGCATCATCAAAAGGGGTGTCGCAGGGAAGACAAAAAATTAGAATTTATGTGCCCGTCTGATACCGCCTTTACATTGCGGCCGAACGCTTCGGTGCCTGATTGTCCGCATGTGCCTTCGGCACGATGCGGTAACGCCTGCGGTTTCGTTCTGCAGCCTGGCTGTTATGACGGCCTTTACCGTTCCTCCTCGCGCCCTGCGGGAGCCGGCCGCTGCGTGCAGGCGGCATCACCCCGGGCCATGATGTTCGAATTTATCATGCATTTCCTCATGCGGCAAGGCGAAGGCATGGGCAAACCATCGGAAGCGATTGCGTCATTCCATGAGACGAAAGGCGCCATCGCGGCGAGGCTGTCTGAGGGGCAAAGCCCCGAGTTCCGAAGCCGCAGGCGCATGAGTCCGTGGAATCGCAATCGGTGACGGGTTTGCACAGTCTTTGTTGCCGCATAAACGAAGAATGAAAAAACGAAGGCGGCATCAGACGGGCGCCTTGACGCGTACAAACTTCAATTTAATGGTGACTAACGATGAAACAAAGCAAACGGTTTTATAGAATTCTGGCGGCGATACTCATCGCCTTGTCGCTCCTGATCTTTGCCGTCATGTTCGGCGCACTGTTTCTTGGCTGCAGCAATGGAGGGAAAAATTCCGGCGCCGGGGACCCAAAAGAAAATTATACTTCCTTTGCAAAAACGGATGCCTTTAATCTCCGACAGGTGATTACAGGTGACAGCGCCACATCCCGGACGGTCATGTGGCAGTCTGAAACAGAAGAAAAGGATGCGTTCGTTGAATACCGCGTGCTTGGCAAGGCTGGGGAGCGTCCTAACGCAAAAGATAATAACAAAAAGAAACAGAAAAATGAAAATGTTGCCGCTGTGCAAAGTAAAATTAATACAGAAAGGGAACGCATCAACGATAAGTTTGCCGATAACGGTAAAACGACCTGGGTTCATACGGTGACGCTGCAAAATCTGCAGCCGGGTGCACTGTATGAATACCGTCTGGGTTGTGGGAATCGGCGCAGCAGGTGGTACCGTCTGGCAACAGCACAGGGGAATACATTTAAAGCGCTGATTTTCCCAGACAGTCAGAGCGCTAATTACAGGGCGTGGGAGGATACCGCCATGCCTGCCTGGCAGCGGAATCCGGACGCGCAGTTCTTTATTGTTATGGGTGACCTGGTAGATAACGGGGAACACGCTTACCAGTGGAACGAATGGTTTACCCGTATCCAGCCCATGATTTCCCAAATTCCCGCGGTACCGCTGTTGGGGAACCATGAAACCTACACAATGGACTGGAAGGTGCGCATGCCGCTGGCCTACCTGCATTATTTCCAACTTCCGGAAGGTGTGCCGGAAGCGTACCGAAATCAGTTTTATTCTTTTGATTACGGTGACGTGCACTTCGCGGTGTTGAATACCCAGATGCGGGAGATGGAAGCGTTTCAGCCTGATCTCCTGAAGGATCAGATTGCCTGGTTTAAGTCAGACATGGAAAAAACGAAAAAGAAATGGAAGGTCGTACTGATGCATAAGGATGTGCTGCGGTACGGGTTCCTAACCCGGAAGACGCCGCGGGAAGAAGGCTTTTCCGAAGAAGGAAAAACTTTCATGCCGCTGTTTGACCGGTACGGAGTGGATGTGGTGCTGACGGCCCATCTGCACACCTACCGGAATCGGGGGCATATTTACGATTATCAGCGAAATCCGAAAGGACCGCTGTATATCCTGACCGGGGTGGCTGGGGATGTGCGGTATCCGGGCCTGTGGAAGCGTCATACGCTGGACGAGGCCATGGCGCCCCAGCCGGAGACGGACAACTATATGGTCATGGAAGCAGAGGGCGATATCCTCAAGTTTTCCTGTTATCTGCCGGACGGGACGAAGATCGATGAAACGGAAGTCAGAAAATAAGGAGAAGTGCACACTAACAATAAAAACTGTGTTTGCCCGGAGGATTTTATGTCTTCCGGGTATTTTGTATGCAAAATACAATATATTTTTAATAAGAAATCATTAAAGTGATAAAAATTTAACACAAATATCTTTTTACAATGGAATTTATGTTTCTGAACCATTATTTTTTATTGACGTTATCCTGTTGCACTGTTATACTGAGTGCATGTATTATTTTTGCTGGGTCTGATATCGCATATAATACATCAGGGGAAGGATAATTTCCTTCCATGAAACGATTTCCGGCGTCAGGAATTGGGGGACGGTATAGCGGGAAAGGTGCCATTCCCTTTGATACATCAATAATCATTCGCATAATATCTTTATATGCGGCAACGAGGGGGCTTTGTTTATGGAACACTGTGTCAATGATCTGTCTGTACCGCAGAATCACCGTGTAAGTGACTTGCAGGGATTGCAGGGCCGGCATTTGCGGGATCTGCCCGAACCGCAAGGTTTGTATGACCCTGCCTTTGAGCACGATGCCTGCGGCATCGGTTTTGTGGTCAATATTAAAGGGGAAAAATCCTACGGCATCATGGATGATGCCTTAAAAATTCTGGAGAACCTGAATCACCGCGGGGCAGAAGGCGCCGACCAGAAGAGCGGCGATGGCGCCGGTATCCTGGTGCAGATTCCCCATGAATTTTTTGTCAGGGAGTGCGAGGTGCTTGGCTTTTCATTGCCGGACGCAGGGGAGTACGGTGTCGGTATGATATTTGCCCATCGCTATGAATCCCTTCGCAAAAAACAGATTGAGGCTTTTGAGGGTATTGTCCGGGCCGAAGGGCAGACCGTACTGGGCTGGCGCGAGGTCCCTATTGATGAGAGCATTATCGGGGAAGCGGCCAAATCCATCCGGCCCCGGTTCATCCAGGTGTTTATCGGAAGATCTCCGGACCTGAAGACCCGTATGGATTTTGAACGCAAGCTGTATATCATCCGCAAGGTAGCGGAAAAGGAGATTATTCCCCTGAGCCGGAAGATGGGGACGGACTTTTACATTGCCAGCCTTTCTTCCCGTACCATCGTGTATAAGGGAATGCTGACATCCCTGCAGCTGCGGCATTTTTATCTGGATCTTTCGGATCTGGATTTTACGACATCTATGGCGCTGGTTCATTCCCGGTTCAGCACCAACACCTTCCCCAGCTGGGCGCGGGCCCATCCCAATCGCTATATCGTGCATAATGGGGAGATCAATACAATACGGGGCAACATCAACTGGATGAACGCACGGGAAAGCAAGGCCAAATCGCCCTATTTCCCGGATATGGAGAAGGTGTTTCCCGTGGTGGATGACTCTGGCAGCGATTCAGCCATGTTTGACAACTGTCTGGAATACCTGATAATGACGGGGCATTCCCTGGCCCATGCCATGGTCACCATGATCCCGGAACCCTGGGAGAAAGATCCCTCCATGTGTCAGGAAAAAAGAGATTTTTACCGCTATCAGACCTTCATGATGGAGCCATGGGACGGCCCGGCTGCTATTTGTTTCTGCGATGGTACTGTGATCGGCGGGATGCTGGACCGCAACGGTCTGCGCCCGGCCCGTTATTATGTAACGAAAGATAACCGGGTGGTGCTGAGTTCAGAGGCGGGGGCCGTGCCGGTAGCCCAGGAAGAGATCGTTCGCAAGGGACGGCTGGAACCGGGACGTCTTTTCCTGGTGGATACGGAGGCACAGCGAATCATTGAAGATGAAGAGATCAAGCATATGCTGGCATCCTCCCATCCTTACGGGGAATGGTGCAGGGAACATATTATCGAAATGGACCGCCTGCTGGAGGAACGGGGCAGCAACCTCAATGAAAACTTTATCCCCTTCGATTTGAAAGAACAGCAAAAGGTCTTCGGATATACAAAAGAAGATATCACGCAGATGATCGTGCCGATGGCGCGTACGGGCAAGGATCCGGTAGGGGCTATGGGAATTGACGCACCGTTGCCGGTGCTGTCAGAAAAGCCACAGATGTTATACGACTATTTCCAGCAGAACTTTGCCCAGGTGACAAATCCTCCCATCGATGGGGTGCGTGAAAGTATCGTCACATCTTCCCGCGTTATGATCGGCAACGTGGCCAACATTATGGACCCGGACGAAAAAGGCACGGCGGCGCTGGAAGTGAAGCGTCCGCTTCTGACCAACCGGGAGATGGCGGTAATTAAGAATCTCCATACGGATACGCTGCGGGCCGTCACCCTGTCCATGCTGTACCCGGTTAACGGCGGTACGGAAGCCCTGGAGACCGCTATTGAATCTGTATGCATTGACGCATACCGGGCCATCCGGAACGGGGCTAATATTCTGGTGCTGTCGGATCGGGGCGTTAACTCCCGCATGGCTGCGGTACCTGCCCTGCTTGCATCGGCTGCGCTGCATAATTACCTGATCAAAAAGACCGTGCGCTCTGACGTGGGTCTTGTGCTGGAATCCGGGGAACCCCGGGAGACACATCACTATTGTACTTTGATCGGTTACGGCATTACAGCCATCAATCCCTATCTGGCACTGGACACGGTAAAGGCGCTGGCAGAGGGAGGTAAGATGCTGCCCGGTCTGGACGGGGAGCAGGCCCAGGATAATTATATGAAGGCCGCGGTCAACGGCATCCTGGCCGTTATGGCGAAAATGGGAATCTCTACTGTGAAAAGCTATCACGGTGCCCAGATTTTCGAAGCGGTTGGGCTGAAACAGGAACTGGTACAGAAATATTTCATCAATACGGTTTCCCGGATCGAAGGGCTGGGGATGGAAGAAATTGCCAAAGAGACGCGCCTTCGTCACGAAAATGCGTACAAGGACGACAGCGGGCTTCCCAGCGGCGATTACTATATGTACCATAATGGCGGGGAACAGCCGCATATCCTGAACCCGCAGGCTATCAGTCAGTTGCAGAAAGCCTGCAGGGAAGAGGATTACCAGGCCTATAAGGAATTTGCAAAGACTGTGAACACGGAAGCGGTCTATCGGTTGCGCGACCTGCTGGAATTCCAGTGTCCGCCGGGCTGCAGTATTCCTATTGAAGAAGTGGAGCCTGTGGAAAAGATATTGCTTCATTTCCGCACCGGTGCCATGAGCTACGGGGCCTTGAGCAAGGAGGCCCACGAATGCATCGCTATCGCCATGAACCGCATCGGGTCCATGAGCAACTGCGGCGAAGGCGGTGAAGACCCGGTCCGTTTTGTAAAACGGGAGAACGGGGATGATCCCAGCGATGGAGTGAAGCAGGTTTCCACTGCCCGGTTCGGTGTTACCAGCAACTATCTGGTGAACGGACGGGAACTGCAGATCAAGTGCGCCCAGGGCGCCAAGCCCGGAGAAGGCGGGCATTTGCCCGGCAGCAAGGTCTATCCGGATATCGGCAGGACCCGGCATTCTACACCGGGTGTGGCGTTGATCTCACCGCCGCCCCATCACGATATTTATTCCATTGAAGATTTATCGGAACTGATCTTTGACCTGAAAAATGCCAATAAAGATGCGGATATCAGCGTAAAACTGACTGCGGGTTCCGGCATCGGGACGATTGCGGCGGGTGTGGTAAAGGCCAAGGCTGACGGCATCACCATCAGCGGTTTTGACGGCGGCACCGGCGCATCTCCACGTTCCAGCATGCGGCATGCCGGGATTCCTTGGGAACTGGGGCTGGCGGAGGTGCAGCAGACATTGCTGCTCAATAAACTGCGGGACCGGGTACGGATTGAAGTGGACGGGAAGATTCTGACCGGACGGGATGTGGCTATTGCAGCGCTGTTCGGCGCCGAACTGTTCGCCTTTGCAACCGGACCGCTGATTGCGCTGGGATGTCACATGCTGCGGGTATGCAATTTGAACACTTGCCCCTTCGGCATCTGTACCCAGAACGAAACGCTGCGGAAGCGGTTCAGCGGTAAACCGGAATACGTCATCAACTATCTCCGGTTCGTTGCCCAGGATCTGCGGGAGATCATGGCCAGCATGGGCTTCCGCACCGTGAACGAGATGGTAGGCCGCTCAGACCGTCTGAAGCAGCGGGAGAGCGCAGCCAATTGGAAGGCGGCGGGGGTAGACCTGGATCGTCTGCTGTACCGTCCGTATACTGACGCTGCAGTGGGACACCGCTGTCTGACAAGCCAGAAGCACGGCATCGGAGAGACGCTGGACATAACGAAACTGGTGCGCATGTGCAAACCGGCGCTGGAAAACCGTAAGGCGGTCCGGGCGCGGCTGCGGATCCGGAATACCAACCGGGTGACGGGCACACTGCTGGGCAGTGAGATCACCCGGCGATACGGCGAGGAAGGGCTGCCGGACGATACGATCAAGTTATCTTTTGTGGGTTCGGCAGGCCAGAGCTTTGGCGCCTTTATTCCCAAGGGGCTGACACTGTCGCTGGAAGGGGACGCCAATGATTATCTCGGCAAAGGCCTGTCCGGCGGACGGCTGATCCTGTTCCCGCCCCGGGAAGCTTCCTTTACGGCGGAAGAAAACGTGATTACCGGCAACGTGGCCTGCTTTGGCGCTACCGGCGGCGAAGCCTACATCAACGGGCAGGCCGGGGAGCGTTTCTGTGTCCGTAACAGCGGCGCGACGGCCGTGGTGGAAGGAATCGGCAACCATGGCTGCGAATATATGACAGGCGGGCGTGTTTTTGTGTTGGGAAAGACCGGACGCAACTTCGCTGCCGGCATGTCCGGCGGGACGGCCTACGTTTTAGATCTGAAGCCGGAATTGTGTAACCGGGATTTGATCGAACTGGAAAAACTGGAAGATGAAGCGGAGCAAAATGAAGTGAAGGCGGTACTGGAACGCCATCTGGAATTCACTGGCAGCCCCCTTGCGAAACGTCTGCTGGAACACTGGGATGAAACGCTGCCGCGCCTGACGAAGGTTGTTCCCCGTGAATACAAGGCGATGATGCAGAATATTGCGCGGCATATCGCGGAAGGGTGCGGGGAAGAGGAGGCCAGGGCGTTGGCCTTTGCAGATCAGAACAAATGAATGATACACGCAGGCCCGGCCTGTAAAAAAAGCTGCAAGGAGTATTTTGGATACTCCCTGCAGCTTTTTCCTTTAAGCATCTTATGATTTTTTCATTGCCATTTCCCCAGGACGGAATCCTGAGGCGTTACGGTCTTCCTGCGCCAATATGCCGGATCGTGTCAA
The DNA here is from genome assembly GCA_905235335.1 of uncultured Succiniclasticum sp. Lineage (GTDB taxonomy): Bacteria > Bacillota > Negativicutes > Acidaminococcales > Acidaminococcaceae > Succiniclasticum. The sequence continues at coordinate 24,751 of CAJOKZ010000004.1, read as the reverse complement.
GCACATCTTCGTGAACGAGGTCGCGGGGTTCAAAGCGAAAAATCCTGCAGCAGAACTGGAAAATACTGGCCTGCAGTGCCATGACGAGGACAGTGCCGATGCCGAAAGGTGCGCCCATCAGGATGCCGACTATGAGTACAAAGATCTCTATGCCGAATTTGACGGCGCCAATAGGCTTGTCAGGAAATTTTCTGCCGGTGATGACCATGAGGGTATCCCGGGGACCGCACCCGAGTTCCGGGATCATATAGATAATGGTGGAGATAGAAATGACGATTTGGCCTGCGATGGTACAGAGGACGCCGGTCACGACGCCGGATGGAGCGGGCAGGACACCCAGCAGCCTGATCCACAGGTCTGAGAAAATTGAAATGACAACGATGTTCAGTATCGTACCGAACCCGATCTTTCCCTTGCCGATGATGTCGATTATGATGACGGCAAGGCTGATGATAAAACTGGCTGTGCCAAATGTGATGCCGAACTTATCGGTGAAGCCAATGCACAGCGTATTCCAGGCATTGGTGCCGGCCGCTCCTGCCATGACGCCGAAAGCATTGCCCAGGCCGTAGAACGCAAGGCCGATGATGCAGACTATAAATCTTTTAAAATACCCCTTGCATAAAGTGTTTTGCATTTTGCTCGTTTTCTGTCGGTTCTCATCGTCACGGGCAACCCGTGCCCGGCCAATTAATTATCTCATTCAGGTTAAAAGAAGCCTGTTCTTGGAGTGACAAAGTGATTATACCATAGGTATCGCAGATTGGGTAGCGCTGTCAAATCCATTCTTTGGTATCCGGTTTTACGGCATTCCTGTCATGCCGTAATTTTTCTATAAGCAGGGAGGCGGCACGGGAAAAGATCTGATGTCGTTTCCAGATGAAAAAAATCCGGCTGGTGTTTTGTGGGGACAAAGGGCGGAACGTAAGAGCCCCGTCCGGCGGAAGAGTGAGCAGCCGGTCGAGACACAGTACGTAACCCACGCCCTCTTCAGCCATCAGTGCCGCATTGTAGATCAGGGTATATGTCGCCACAATATCAAACTCCCGTATGTCCCGGCTGAACCAATCCTCCAGTTCCTTGTTGGCAAATGCCTGACGTGAAACGATCAGGGGCAGTCCGTACAGGTCTTCGGCGCTTATCCGGTCGAGACCGGAAAGCGGGCTGTCCTTTCGCATTAATACACCCCATGTATCTTCATGGTCAATTTCCAGATACGGATAATTTTTCGGGGGCTCCGGCTGCACGAGAAGGCCGAAATCCAGCATGCCCTTGTCAAGCCGTTCTTTTACGCCGCTGTCATCTGTGCTGTACAGGTGGCAGCGGATATAAGGATAGTCCTGCCGGATCTCATGTACTGCCCGGGCGACAGCCCGCATTCCGGCAGTCTCGCCACAGCCGATGCGAATGCTGCCGCTCACTCCGCTACGGGCGTTTGATACTTCGCTTACCGTTTTTTCCATCAGTTCCGTTATCTCCTCTGCGCGCCGCTTCAGAAGATAGCCTGCCTCGGTCAGCGTTGTGCTCCGCTTGCTCCGTATCAGGAGTGTTACCCCCAGCTCGTTCTCGAGATCCATAAGCTGGCGGGAAAGTGCCGGCTGTGAGATATTCATCTCTTTGGCGGCGGCGGTAATATTTTCGGTGCGCGCCGTGGCCAGAAAGTATTTCAAAACACGAAATTCCATGGTAATCACCCCCGGGCTCATTTTAACACAACCTATCATGCATTTCAATTATTGATAGATATGCAATATAAGTATTTGTTATTTTACATTTCGCATGGTATCATCAAAACAGCAAATTGAAATCGAACGTTGGGTAAAGAAAGAGAGGTATTTTCTATGAAAATGAGAACCGGGAAAAAGGCCATGCTGGTATTGGCGGCCATGATGATCGGAACGATGACTTTCGGCGCGGCGGCTCCTGCTTTTGCCGCTGTACCGGCGCAGACGCTGCAGGCGGCGTCCCAGATGAAATATTCTTCCATCAGCGACCTGACTGATGACACGCGGGTGTTCAAGATTGACAGGTCCGTTCAGGCGAAAAACGTTCGCTTCCAGAACCGTTTCGGGTTCGAGGTGGCAGGTCATCTGTATCTTCCGGAAAACTTTGACGCCGCAAAAAAATACAGGGCCGTCGTAGTGACCGGACCCTTCGGGGCGGTCAAAGAGCAGGCCTCCGGCCTTTATGCGCAGGAAATGGCGAAACACGGATATGTGGCCGTGGCCTTTGACCCATCCATGACAGGGGAAAGCAGCGGAGTGCGACGCAATATGGCCTCTCCTGAAATTTTCACCGAGGATTACCATGCCGCTGTGGATTTTGTAACAAACCTTTCCTTTGTCAATCCGGAGCAGGTAGGCGCCATCGGCATCTGCGGGCTTTCCGGAATGGCAGTCACGGCAGCGGGCAGCGACACCCGTATCAAGGCGGTGGCGACTTCGGCCATGTACGATATGAGCGAGAGCATCAGCGATCACTATAACGGCGCCTACTACACGCCGGCGCAGCGCGAACTGGTGAAGCGGCACCTGGCGAAAATGCGCGATGAAGAGGCAAAAACAGGCAAATCCATCCGCGGTGCCCATGAGTTGGAGGTAGATGCGGCTGGCAATGTCCTGACTTTTGACACCATGTTTCCCGATACGCTGCCTGCTGAAGCGAATGCGGTCATCCGGGACTTTTACGGATATTATGTAGGACGCGCATACCATCCGCGGGCCATCAACTCCAATACGCTGGCATGGGATGCCACGGCTCCGTATGGATTTTTTGACTTCAATCTTATGGACAATATCAACGAGCTGGGCAGCACGCCTGTCCTGCTCATTACCGGGGACAAGGCTCATTCAAAATATTTCTCGGACAATGTCTACGAAAAACTTAAGACGCCCAAAGAGGAAATCGTCGTTCCCGGAGCAACCCATGTGGATCTCTATGACCAGATGGACAAGATCCCCTTTGACCGCCTGGCAGGCTTTTTCGATAAGAACCTGAAGTAAAGGCGGACATGTTCCGTTGTAACGGGATAGATTTGTTATGCAATTTATCGCAGTCGAGATGGTCATCATAACGAATTCCCTCATAAAACATTGCTCTATACCCCTTTCCGGTCATTTTTATGACCGGATTTTTTTCGCAACTTTAGTAGTGGTGCGGTTTTTCAGCCTGCTTTCTGTTAATAAGATTCCTGGGTTTGTATGGCTGCACCGCGATGCCATATCATACGTGCGTTGGAATCCGTCTGTTCGGATAAGCTGCCATTGCGCCGTGTCCCCAAAATCGCTTGATTTTTCCATTTATGATTTTCAAACAAAATGATATAATAAACATAACAACGATTGTTCGTGAACCCGGTTTGCATTAAGGTGATATTTTGATGGTTTGGCGATGCGGGTACGGGGCGGATCCGGTAAGCGGTTAGGGAGGAGATGAGAGAATGATCACTTCAAAGGATGCGTATGGAATTGCAACGGAATGGATGGGACCTTTTGCCAGGATTGTTTCCGGATATGAAAATGAAACCCATTTTGTTTTTCTCCGGAAGCATACCATGGGAAAACTTCTGACGGACAATGCGTCCTTCTGGATTGACAAAAACACAGGCGCATTAAAGATTGTTTCGGCGATTCCTTCTACAAAAGAGTTTGAGAGAATCACAGCGGGAACCCCGCTGGACCTGTCGGAACTGGCAGGGTAAAAACCGGCGCAGGCGGCAATCCTGGTCGGGAAGTACCGGTAATGGGAAGCGAAGTGTGTTCAAAGAGTATCCTGTTTTCGCAAAAACCGTTACATAGTTTACACATAAGCAAAGGTTAAAAAAATTCGTGTCTGAAATAAAAAAAGTAGTTGACGAAGTTTCTTTGCAGTGCTAAACTACGTTTAAAATTAATATTGGCCACAAAACCGTTGAGACGGAGATCAAGCCAAAGTAAGCGCTTACAGAGAGTCCGGGCAGCTGAAATCCGGGTAGAGATGCTGGTTGGTAAATGGACCGTTGAGGGTGCGTTGAAACCGCGGGGGCGTTTTGGCAGGTTGTGCAGCGGAAGCTGCCGCCTGTTTCACAAATTTCCGCGAGAGTATTACGTAACGTTTCGTCCGCGTTAAGGAAGGGGGATGTGATGGCATCCGCAGAGTGCACGGCGTAAGCCGTGAATCAGGGTGGTACCGCAGGTTGATACGAATATGACCTGTCCTTGTGAAATGCGAGGACAGGTTTTTTATTTGAGATCCATTACAATAAAAATAAAATCATTACAAGGGGGAAACAATCATGATCAAGGAAGCTATCGTCAAAATCGTTAACAAGGGAGACCTGACGTATGAGGAAGCGTATGCCGTGATGAATGAAATCATGGGCGGTGAGACGACTGCTACACAGAATGCCGCGTTCCTGGCGGCGCTTTCAACCAAAAGCGCCCGGGCAGAAACTACGGATGAAATTGCCGGCTGTGCCGCTGCTATGCGGGCCCACGCCATCCAGGTGGAAACGGGGATGGATGTGTTTGAAATCGTCGGCACCGGTGGGGATAACGCACACAGCTTTAATATTTCCACCACATCGGCGCTGGTTGCGGCAGCGGGCGGAATGAAGGTCGCCAAGCATGGGAACCGGGCGGCGTCTTCCCTGTGCGGGACGGCGGACTGCCTGGAGGCGCTGGGGGTCAATATCAACCAGAGCCCGACAAGATGCAGGGAACTGCTGGAAGAAGTGGGAATCTGCTTCTTCTTTGCCCAAAAATATCATACGTCCATGAAATACGTGGGTGCGATCCGGAAGGAGCTGGGGTTCCGTACGGTGTTCAACATCTTGGGGCCGCTGACGAATCCGGCTTCACCGTCTATGCAGCTGCTGGGCGTTTATGACGGATATCTGGCGGAGCCGCTGGCACAGGTATTGTCGAGCCTGGGTGTGAAGCGGGGCATGGTAGTGTACGGCCAGGATAAACTGGACGAAATTTCCCTCAGTTCGCCGACGACCGTCTGCGAGATCAAGGACGGCTGGTATAAATCCTATGTCATCACCCCGGAAGAATTCGGGTTTGCGCGCTGCAGTAAGGAAGAACTGAAGGGCGGGACGCCGGAAGATAACGCCCGGATCACCCGCGCCATCTTACTGGGTGAAAGAGGACATAAACGCAACGCGGTGCTGATGAACGCAGGCGCGTCGCTGTATATCGGGCGCAAGGTGAAAAGCATGAAGGACGGCATCGCGCTGGCGGCAGAGCTGATCGATTCCGGTAAGGCGCTGGAGGTCCTGGAAAAATTTGTGGAGGTCAGCAACCGTCCGCAGGAATAGAAGAAGCCGGAAAGAATAAAAGTCGGAAATCATTGCGTGACAGTTGTTACTGAAACTGATGATTGCAATCTTAGTTGAAAAAAGTTGAGGGCATACCGTGATCTTAGATACATTGGCGGCAGCCGCAGGCGAACGGGTCGCCGGGCTTGCGCGTCAGAAAAGCTTTGCCGCTGTGAGGGATGAAGCGGAACAGATTTATAAAAACGGGAACAAACCGCGTTTTACAGAAGCGTTGCGGCGGCCGGGATTGAATTTTATCTGCGAATGTAAAAAAGCATCCCCGTCCAAAGGACTGATTTCTGCTGAATTTCCATATCTGGAGATTGCGAAAGCGTATGAAAAAGGCGGGGCGGCGGCGATTTCCTGCCTGACAGAGCCGGATTATTTTCTGGGGTCGGATGTGTATCTGCAGGAGATAGCAAAACAGGTTTCTGTTCCGGTGCTGCGTAAGGATTTTACAGTCAGCACTTACCAGATTTATGAGGCGAAACGGCTGGGGGCGGAGGCGGTGCTGCTAATTTGTGCTATCCTTTCCCCGGCACAGCTAAAGGAATTTCGTCTGGCGGCGGAAAGCGTAGGGCTGGATGCGCTGGTGGAAACCCACGATGCGGCGGAAATCGAAACAGCGTTGCAATCGGGGGCAAAACTTATCGGCATCAACAACCGCAACTTAAAGGATTTTTCTGTAGATATTGGCACCTGCCTGCGGTTGCGGGCGCAAATTCCGGATGACCGGGTCTGCATTGCGGAAAGCGGTATCCGGACGGAAGAGGATATCCGCAATTTAAAGACGAAAGGGTTTAACGGCGTTCTGATCGGGGAGACGCTCATGCGAAGCGGCGATCCGGAACAGGAGCTGGAAAAACTCCGCCGGGCCTAACGGCAGCAATGTGGCGAATCGCCGGATATACGCGCGGGTATTTTCCCCTGATTTGGGGCGTACGCCAGGGTTGTGAGCAACGAAGGAGCTGACCATGATTCATGTCAAATTCTGCGGCATACGCAGGGAAGAAGATGTGGAAGAGGTGAACCGCCTGCAGCCGGATTTTGCGGGATTTGTATTTGCACAGAGCAGGAGGCAGGTCACCCCCGAACAGGCTGCGCGGTTAAAGAACCGGCTGAAAAACGATATTCAGACCGTTGCGGTACTGGTCAACATGCCGGAAGAGCAGGCGGCAGCCCTCGCCAACAACGGCATTGCAGATGTGCTGCAGCTGCACGGGGATGAAGACGCCGCTTATATCGCCAGGCTGAAAACCCTGACGGATGCGAAAATCATTAAAGTCATCCGGCTGCAGGCACCGCATGATGCTGACGGGTTTCGGGATGCGAACGGAAAATCCTGCGCAGGGGAACAGGCAGGACGGTCAGTTTCCGGACAGCAAAAAAACGGGAGGGACTTTTTTTCGGAAGGGCGGCAGGCAGATTATTATTTGTTTGACACTTTTGTTCCCAACATATACGGCGGAACCGGAAAAACATTCTCACTTTCTTTATTAAAAAACCTGCCCATTGACAGGCCGTTCTTTCTGGCAGGAGGACTGGACGCGGATAATGTCGCGGACATCGTGGCGGAAACCGTGGCGGATGAACGGCTGCGCCCTTTCTTTTACGGTGTGGATGTGTCCGGCGGCATTGAGACGGACGGTGTTAAGGATGCGGTGAAGATGGAAGCATTTATCCGTGCGGTAAGGGATAGAATGTGAATTTGTATCATATTAAATCAGAAAGAAGGAAGTTCATCATGACAAAAGGAAGATTTGGCATCCATGGCGGGCAATACATTCCGGAAACGCTGATGAATGCGGTACTGGAACTGGAAAAAGCCTACGGGTTTTATAAACATGATAAAGCATTCTGGGAGGAACTGCGACAGCTGTACCGGGACTACGCCAATCGTCCCAGCATGCTGTATTATGCGGAGAAGATGACGAAGGACCTGGGGGGCGCCAAAATTTATCTGAAGCGGGAAGACCTGAACCATACCGGCGCCCATAAAATTAACAATGTACTGGGCCAGTGCCTGCTGGCAAAACGCATGGGGAAGAAACATGTCATTGCGGAGACCGGTGCAGGGCAGCACGGTGTGGCAACGGCTACCGTAGCGGCCCTGATGGGTATGGAATGTACCGTATATATGGGCAAGGAAGACTGTGAACGGCAGGCTTTGAACGTGTTCCGGATGGAACTGCTGGGATCGAAGGTAATCCCTGTGACGACCGGAACCGGAACGCTGAAGGATGCGGTCAATGAAGCGATGCGCGTGTGGACGGCCCGGGTGCAGGACACCTTTTATGTGCTGGGTTCTGTGATGGGGCCCCATCCCTATCCCGAAATGGTACGAGATTTCCAGAAGGTGATTGGGGAAGAAGTAAAAACCCAGATGCTGGAACGGGAAGGGCGTCTGCCGGACGCCGTGATTGCCTGCGTGGGCGGAGGATCCAACGCCATGGGGCTCTTTTACGATTTTATCCCGGATAAAGAGGTTCGGTTGATCGGTGTGGAAGCGGCCGGCGAAGGTGTGGACACGGAACGGACAGCGGCCACCATTGCCCGCGGTTCCGAAGGCATCTTCCACGGTATGAAATCCCTGTTCCTGCAGGATGAATACGGTCAGATCGCGCCGGTATATTCTATTTCTGCAGGGCTGGATTACCCCGGCATCGGGCCGGAACATGCCTACCTGCACGACATCGGCAGGGCGGAATACGTTCCTGCTACTGACCGAGAATCGGTGGACGCGTTCCTGTACCTGTCTAAGACAGAAGGAATCATCCCGGCGGTGGAAAGCGCCCATGCCCTGGCTTATGCCATGAAACTGGCGCCTACGATGGACAAAGATAAAATCATTGTAGTCAATCTGTCCGGCAGGGGAGACAAAGACGTGGCAGCCATTGCCAGATATTTGGGGAGGGATTTGCATGAGTAAGTTGGCAGGTGTACTGAAGCGGCATAAAAAAATATTCGCCCCGTTTATTACGGCTGGCGATCCGGATCTGGAAACCACGAAAAAGCTGATCCTGGCCATGGAAGAGGCCGGTGCGACGCTGATAGAACTGGGGATCCCCTTCAGCGATCCCATGGCGGAAGGCCCCGTAATCCAGGAAGCTGATCTGCGGGCCCTGTCCGCAGGCTGCACCACGGACAAAGTGTTCGACATGATCAAAGAAGTGCGGGAAGAGACGGATATACCGTTGGTGTTCCTCACCTATGCCAATCCAATCTTCCATTACGGGACGGATAAATTTTATGCCCGCTGCGCTGAAGTAGGCGTGGACGGGACGATTGTACCTGATGTTCCCTATGAGGAACGGGGAGAACTGGAAGCGGCCTGCGAAAAATACGGCGTAGACCGGATCACCATGATTGCACCTACATCTGATGACCGCATCCGGGAAATCGCCAGGGACGCAAAAGGCTATGTATATATCGTATCCAGTTTGGGCGTGACCGGTGTGCGGAGCGAAATCACAACAGACATAGGGACGATCTACCGGAAGATCCGGGAAGTGACGGATACGCCGGCTGCGGTTGGCTTTGGTATTTCCAAGCCTGAACAGGCGGCAGAGATGGCCCGTCTCAGCGATGGGGCGATCGTGGGAAGCGCCATCGTAAAAATAGTGGCGGAGTATGGGAAAGACAGTGTAGAACCGGTCAGGGAATATGTTAAGAAAATGGTGGAAGCGGTAGCGCATTGTGAGGACTGACAGGACAGGCGCGTTATATGTGTCAGGGATGGCAATGAACGGAACCGGGGATGCGTTATCGGGTCCTTTACTGACGCCGGGTGCGGGAAAGATTCCTGCGAACAACCTGATAAATTTTTTAACGGAAGTTGAGGGACAATCATGAAAATCAGGCCTTCTTTGGAAGAAGCCCGCGCCATTGCGGCGCAAGGTTACAAGATACAGCCGGTGAGCTGCGAATTGCTGTCGGACCGGATTACACCCATCGAGGCGCTGCGCCGGCTGAAAAATGTCAGCCATCATGTGTATCTGCTGGAATCGGTGGAAGAAAGCAAACGCTGGGGGCGGTACACGTTTCTGGGGTATGAGCCGAAGATGGAACTGACCTGTACCGACGGCAGGATGACCATTTCCAGCGGTACCTCGGTACAGGTGGAAGTAAAACATCCGGGTGAGGTCCTGCGGCAGGTGCTGGCAGACAACCGGAGTCCGAAGGTCGATTATCTGCCCAGCTTTACTGGCGGTCTGGTAGGGTACTGGTCTTACGATTACATCAAATACGCGGAACCGACGCTGCGGCTGGATGCCGAAGACGAGGAAGGGTTTAAGGATATTGATCTGATGCTCTTCGATAAGGTCATTGCATTTGATAATCTGCGGCAGAAAGTCGTGCTGATTGCCAATATCCGAAATGATTCACTGGAAACAGAATATAATCGGGCGAGGCGGGAACTGGCTTCCATGAAGGAACTGCTGCTTTACGGGGAGCCTTGCAGGGACGAGGCCGGCAGGCTGGTGTCCGCACCGGAAGCTCTTTTTTCCGAGGAGGAGTTCTGCCGGATGGTGGAAAAAGCGAAAGAGTATATTGTGGATGGGGATATCTTCCAGGTTGTGCTCTCCAACCGGCTGATGGCGGAATTTGAGGGAAGCCTGCTGGATACGTACCGCGTTTTGCGCACCATCAATCCGTCGCCGTACATGTTTTATTTTTCCAGCGATGATATTGAACTGGCCGGCGCTTCCCCGGAAACCTTGGTGAAACTGGAGGACGGGGTGCTGCACACCTTCCCGTTGGCGGGTACCCGATGGAGGGGCGCCACGCAGGAAGAGGATGAACGGCTGGAGAAAGAACTGCTGGCGGATGAAAAGGAGCGGGCCGAACACAATATGCTGGTTGATTTGGGACGGAATGATATCGGTAAGGTCAGCGAGTTCGGCAGCGTGGTAGTTGAAAAATATATGGGTATTGAAAAGTATTCCCATGTAATGCATATCGGATCGACGGTCAGGGGCAGGCTGCGCGGCGATATGGACGCGATCCATGCCATGGATTCCATTTTGCCTGCAGGAACCCTGAGCGGTGCCCCAAAGATCCGCGCCTGCCAGATCATCAATGAACTGGAGAACAATAAACGCGGCATCTACGGTGGTGCGGTGGGATATATTGATTTTACCGGTAATCTGGACACCTGTATCGCGATACGCCTTGCCTTCAGGAAAAACGGCCGTATCTTTGTGCGCAGCGGTGCCGGCATCGTTGCGGACAGCATTCCGGAAAATGAGTACCGGGAATGCATCAATAAGGCGAAGGCTGTGGTGAAGGCGCTGGAAACGGCGCAGGAGGGATTGGACTGATGATTCTTCTGATTGATAATTATGACAGTTTTTCCTACAACCTGTACCAGTTGGTGGGGAGCTTTGACACAGATATCCGGGTAATTCGGAATGACGCGATGACGGTGGAGGAAATCGCATCGTTGAAACCGGATCGGATCATCCTCTCCCCGGGCCCCGGTTATCCACGGGACGCGGGGGTCTGTCTGGAAGTCGTTGAAAAGCTGGGAACGGATATTCCGATCCTTGGGGTTTGTCTGGGTCATCAGGCAATCTGCCAAGTCTTTGGAGCCACCGTGGCACATGCAAAAAGGCTGATGCACGGAAAACAATCACGGGTCGAGTTGGATGTAAAGAGCAGGCTTTTTGCCGGGATGCAGGAAAAGATACCGGTTGCCAGATACCATTCTCTGGCAGCGGTGCCCGAGACTATGCCGGCCTGTCTACGGGTAACGGGTGTCACGGAAGAGGGAGAGGTCATGGCGGTGGAACATAGGAAGTTCCCTGTTTATGGGGTACAGTTCCATCCGGAATCCATCCTGACGCCAGACGGGCCACAGATAATAGAAAATTTTTTGAGGGTATAAAAAATAGAAAGGACTGCACGGAAAATGCAGTCTTTTTTATTTGCAGAAAATCCTTTACAAGTAAGAAAACTTGTGATAGCATTAATTAACATAACATATGAACAATTAATCAAATATTAATATGATATTTGACAGAAGTCCAAGTTTATATCCATAACGCAGTAAAAAAGTTGATTACATTGCATTGCGGGCAGAAAGTGTCCGAAACAGGGATGCTTTGATGAGAAGTAAAGGGTAATATCTGTTGACAGTTTTGACGGCGTCTGAAAAGGAGCGATGAAAATGAAAAAAATGCTTGCGGGATTTATGGTGACGGTGTTGCTGGCGGCTGGCTGTGGCGGTGCGGAACAAAAGCAGCAAAAGGATGTGAAAAAGCCGGCTGCCGGGCTGACGGTATACACCTCTGTTTACAACGGGATGGTTAAGGATATGGCCAAGCCGGTTGTAGAACAGCAGTTGAAGGATATTAAGGTCAACTGGCATACAGAAGGAAGCGAAAAAGTCAAGGAACGGATCCTGGATGAACTGAAAGGCGGAAAAGCAAAGGCAGATCTGGTCATGATTTCGGATCCGGACTTTTATTTGCAGTTGAAGAAAGATGGCAAACTATTGAATTATAAGTCCCCGGAAGCAGCGGAACTTGCCGAGACCGTGGACGCGGACGGCGCTTTTACCCCCATCCGGATCAGCGCTATGGTGATTGCCGTACATAATGACAAGATAAAGGAACCTCCTAAAAGTTGGAAGGATTTGTTAGATCCAAGGTATAAAGGCATGGTAGCGATGCCGGATCCGAAAGTTGCGGCCACAGCACTGGCAACCGTGGCCGCCCTGACGGATAAATATGGGTGGGAGTACTGGCAGCAGTTGAAAGCGAATGGCGTGGTAGTCAGTAAAACCAATGAGATGCGTGAAAAATTCGCGAAGGGAGAGTACCCCATCACTATAACGATGGAAGAAAATGTGCTGAAGCAGAAAATGGCCCAGGGTTTTAATGTCTCTGTGGTTTATCCTGAGGAAGGCAGCGTGTTGGTGCCCGGTTATATTGCTATTCTGAAAGATACCGCAAACCCTGAGGGCGCCAAAAAGCTGCTGGACTGGTGGCTGAGCAGGGAAGGGCAGTCGGCTATGAGCCTGGCCTATATGCATCCGGTGAAATACGGCGTGAGGGAACCTGACGGCGCACAAAAACTCGCCGATTTGAGGATACATTCACTGTCGGTGAACTGGAATAAGTTGGCGGTAGAAGAAAAAATGGTTAAAGAGAAATTTGCTGAGATTATGAAGTGATTCAATCGGTCAGGCGGATTGAATTTATACGGAATTGTTTGTTGATTATTGAAATTGAGAAAAAATTTTGATAATATAACTATTGTATATTAGCATTTAATATTATTTGTGTTTTTATTCAGGAGGGACTATGTTACACAAAGTATGTTTCGCAAACCATCACATTGGGCCTGGAACTAAATTTCGCACTTATGTTGATGTTCCGCATACGCTGAACATCATTCCTGTTACGTTTATCAACGGGAAATTTGACGGGCCCACCGTCCTTGTCACATCCGGCATCCATGGCAGTGAGTATCCGGGGATTGCTGCTTCCATTGAGCTGGGCCGGGAACTGGCTCCCGAAGATATCCATGGCTGTCTCATTATCATGCATCCGGTAAATGTTTCGGCTTTCTGGGCCCGCATGGCGGAAATCTGCCCTGAGGACGGTCTGAACCTGAACCGGGTATTCCCCGGCAATGCTTCCCTGAGCCGTACCTACAAGTTAGCGGATTTCCTGCTGCATGAATTCATCCTCAAGGCCGACTATTACCTTGACTTGCACAGCGGCGACATCCAGGAGGACCTGCATCCCTATGCCTACTTCCCCGGAAACGCATCGGAAGAGGTTAATCACAAGTCCCGGGAGATGGCAAGTCAGCTGAACGTGGAATACATGGTCCGCTCTACTGCCACGACGGGGGCTTATAACTGTGCAGCCCTGCATGGTGTACCCAGCATTCTCGTCGAACGGGGCGGCACAGGGTTCTGCTGCCGGGAAGACATCGACGAGTACAAAGATGATGTGATGCACGTGCTGAAGTACGTCGGTATGGCTCCCGGTTACGATCACGGCCATGTACACACATTCACACCTCAGGAACTAACCAAGATCGAATACCTTGAGGCGGCCCAGCCTGCTTGCTGGTATCATGCGAAACACAGCGGCGAAATGGTGGCAAAGGGAGAGCTGCTTGGTTATACTACTGATTTTTTTGGGGAAAAGCAGGATGAATTTTACGCTAAATTCAGCGGCGTAATGCTGTATATGACTCCGGCCTTTTCCATTACCACGGGACGTACCCTCTGCGCTTACGCAGAATTGCCGGAGGATTATGTGCCACAGACTCCCCATACACATATACATACCCATGCTTTGCCAGAAAAGGTGCATAAAGATATTGGGGCGATAAAAAAAGCATAGACTGCAAGAGAGAAAATAAATTTATCATTATTTGCGTTTAACGTAGAGTATTCAATGGCGTCTGGCATATGGCGCGGAACAAATCATTTAACGCAGGTGATCTCTTTTGGCTAAAATCCTTGATCTTACCAGCGGCCCCATCGCCAAAAAACTGCTGCTGTTTGCGCTGCCCCTGCTGGGTGCCAGCCTCATCCAGCAGCTTTATACTACCGTTGACATCCTGTTTGTCAGTAATTATTTGGGCGCAGCAGCTTCAGCAGCCGTGGGGGCAGCGTGTTGCTGAACTCGGCCCTTGTCAACCTGTTTACAGGCATCAGTATCGGTGCCGGTGTGGTCATTGCCCAGGCCTTTGGCCGCAAGGAGGAGGAGCAGCTCAATAAATCTATCCATACTTCCATGATGCTGGGTGTCGTCGGAGGTGTACTGCTTACCGTTATCGGCGAACTTTCCGGATCTGCTTTCTTAAGAGTGGTCAATACGCCATCCAGTATTTTCCAGAGCGCTCTGGAGTATGTAGAAGTGTTCTTTCTTGGTCTGACATTTATGCTGGTATTTAATATGGCATCGGGAGTCATGCGGGCCTTGGGTAATTCCCGGACACCTATGATGATCCAGCTGGTGTGCGGTATCATACATGTAATCACGAATTACTTGTTTATCATACATATAGAGAATGGTATTTTGGCCGTTGCCTGGTCATCGGTTCTGTCCCAGGTGCTGGCAGCTTTCATTTCAGTATTCTATTTGTTGCAAAGCGGTGTCATGCGTATCGGTAACCTGACGGTGGACGGACCCATGACAAAGGAAATCGTCCGAATCGGCCTGCCTGCAGGTCTGCAGGGCGTAGTGGTGACGCTGTCAAATGTATTTGTTCAGTATTTCATCAATGGATTTGATGTGGCGGCCATCGCGGCTTTTACTGCTTATTACCGCATTGAGCTTTTGTTCTACATGCCACTGTGCGCCCTGGGCCAGGCCATGATGACATTTACCGGACAGAATGTGGGCGCGGGGTTCTATGACCGGGTGAAGAGCGGGTTGCGAATAACACTGATTTTTGGCGTGGTCTATTCTTTGGTGCTGGCGGGAATCCTGCTCTGGTTTGGACGGGAAGCTTTCGGTTTCTTCTACTCCGAATCGAAGGTGATCGATATGGGGATCAGCATCATCCGGATCACTTTCCCGTTTTATTTCTTTTACGTATTTCTTGAAACCTTTGCGGATACACTGCGAGGTGCCGGGCTGTCCACCGTCCCCATGTATATCGTGCTCTTCAATCAGTGCATCCTGCGAACAGTCATCCTGTTCGGATTTATGCAACTGGCTCATGATATCCGCCTGCTGTCGGCCGTTTATCCCATAACCTGGGGTACAGCGGGATTCATGCTTTACCGGTATTACCGCAGGGGAACATGGCAGATGCGGTTTTGAGAGGACGCAGATCACAGGATTCCAAGGATGAGAAGAAAATTAATAATAAAAAGTCCTAATAAATTTTAAAAATATATTGACATCTAATATCTGTTATGATAGCATAGTCAAAGAAAAAAACTCGCATTTATAACGTCTTTACAAGAGTGGCAATACTTGCGGTCAGCAGAATAAATAAGACGTTTTTATACTGACGGGGGAGCAAGAGGGGACAGGTTGCAGGTGAAATTCGCTTGTTTATTTTTTATCAGACTTGGAAAGGAAGGAACTCTATGAAAAAGTTATCTAAAAAATCTGCTGCATTGCTGGTAGCTGGTCTTGTAACTTGCGGTCTGCTTGCAGGCTGCGGCGGTGGCGACAAGGCGCCGGCAAAAGACGGCGGCAAGGCTGTTGCCAAGACGTTGACCTTTGGATGCCAGATGTATTCTGATGGTCTGATCAATCCGGCTTCTCAGGTTAACTGCGCATGGAACGTAAGCCGTTTCGGTATTGGACAGACACTGTTCCGCTTCGATGACAATGTGAAAGCGGTTCCGCAACTGGCAGAGTCGGCTACTCCGAGCGATGGTAACAAGACCTGGACATTCAAGCTGAAAAAAGGTATTAAATTTAGTAATGGCACAGAAATGACCGCTACCAAGGTTAAGGAATCCCTGGACTGGATCCGTGAAGCGGGCAAGAAAGGTTCTTCCAACCCCACCAAGTTCCTGGATGCAGGCGCTGTAGTTACGGCTGACGATGCTGCCGGCACCGTTACCATTAAATCCGAAAAAGCATATCCGGATATGCCGGCAAGCCTGGCTGACCCGGCCATGTGCATCATCGATGTAAAAGGCACCAAGAATTTTGACTCCGGTATTATCGGTACCGGCCCATACATGGTTAAGACCTTTAAGGACCATGTAGGCTACGAAATGGTTGCCAATCCCCATTACTGGAACGGGAAACCGCCTTATGAAGAAGTTAAGATATTGTTCATGGGTGATGCTTCTGCTAAAGCAAATGCACTGCGCGCTGGGCAGATTGACCTGGCTGAAAATATTATGAACGTTGCCGATCTGAAAGCCTTGCGGGAAGATAAGAAGTTCACGGTTCAGGTTGCGCCCGGTACCCGTGTCGGCTTCAGCTGGATGAACATGCAAGATGGCAAACCGCTGGCTAATAAGGCACTTCGTCAGGCTGTGCTGAAAGCCATTGATTACAAGACTATCTGCAAGTCCAACACCATCGGTGGTCTTTACACTCCGGGTCCGTCCGTTGTACCGAGCTCCCTGGGTTATGGCTTTGATAAGCTGAAGAATCCGTATGAATATGATCCGGAAGGGGCAAAGAAGATCCTGGATGAAGCTGGGATTAAAGATACCAACGGCGACGGCATCCGCGAAATCAACGGTAAGAACATCGAACTGCGTTACATTTCCTATGCGAACCGTCTGCTGAACGACTTCTCCGATGCGCACACCCAGTACCTGAAGGCTGTGGGCATTGGGGTAAAGAGTGAATACGGCAGTTCTGACGATCAGTGGACAAAACTGGTTGCCGGCGAATATGATTTCAACAATAATAACTGGAATGTAATGATCGCCGGTGCTCCCACTGTATTCATGGCGAACTGGTACAGCAAGAACAAAGATAACTTCTGCGGCTTCAAGAGCGATGCCTATGATAAAGCTTATGAAGAACTGCGCAGCACCATGGATACCAAACGTTATGCTGAGCTGATGCAGGAATGCCAGCAGATCCTGATCAATGAAGCGGCAGTCCTGGTAGACGGGTACTACAACAGCTGCATAATCTACAATGATAAGGTTGGTTCCGCCCACATGTATCCGCTGGATTACTACTGGATTACCGACGAAATCAAACCGGCTGGCGCGAAGTAATCAAAAATCCGCTTATAGGCGGCTATAAAAGCAAGCAAAAAGGGATACGGAGGGCCTTGTACCCCGTATCCCTTCTGTGTATCTCTTTATATTTGCGATTAGTCGCTTATGACGAGGAGAGAAGTCGATGAATAAGAATACCATAATTTCCAGATTGCTGCAAATGGTGATCGTCCTGATAGGTATCAGCTTTCTGACGTTTTTATTAACCTACCTGTCGCCGGGCGATCCTGCGCGAAATATCTTTACCCATAGCGGTATTATGCCCACTACGGAAATGATAGAAGAGATGCGCAAGACGCTGGGGCTGGACAAACCGTTTTTAACACAGTATACTAATTGGATAGCAAACTGCCTGCGGGGCGACTTCGGGCAATCTTTCATGCTGCAAAAGCCGGTTACGGAACTCCTGCTGGACCGCCTGTGGCCGACTTTGAAACTGACATTGGCTTCTACCATCCTCATGCTTTTGTTTGCGGTACCGTTGGGCGTTATTTCTGCTGTACACCACAACAAACCGATTGATTATTTGGTACGTGCTGTCACTTTCTTCGGTGTGTCCATCCCGAACTTCTGGTTCGGCCTGATGCTGATTTTGGTTTTCTGTGTTAAGTTGCGGTTTTTGCCGGTGGTTTCCTCTGGAGGCGATTTTAAATCTCTGATCCTTCCGGCAGTAACGCTGGCGGTTGCCATGACGGCCAAGTACACCCGTCAGGTTCGTACGGCAGTCTTGGAAGAACTACACTCGGATTATGTAATCGGTGCCCGCGCCCGCGGCGTATCGGAAAACAAGATTCTGTGGGGCAACGTACTTCCCAACTCCCTGTTGCCGCTGATTACCATGCTGGGCCTGTCAGTTGGCTCCCTGCTGGGTGGGACCAGTGTAGTTGAAATTATTTTCTCGTATCCGGGCTTAGGCAATCTTGCGGTTTCCGCGATTATGTCCGCAGATTATTTCCTGCTTCAGGGCTATGTACTGTGGGTTTCTGTTATCTATATGATGATCAATCTGCTGGTCGATATCTCTTACAATTATGTGGATCCCCGCCTGCGGCTGAGGAGGTAATCATATGGATACGAAAAAGAACAAGTTTCTGAGTAATAAAGGCTTTGTGCTTTTTTCCATATTGGCTGTAGTCATCGTTCTTATCGCCGCTTTTGCCCCGGTACTGGCTGGCGGTATTGATCCCACGGCCGGTAATCTGGCGGATGCCATCATGGCGCCGGATGCGAAACATCTTTTCGGCACGGATAAAATGGGCCGTGATATTTATGCCCGGGTCCTGTATGGTGCCCGTATTTCATTAGCTTCCACTTTTGTTCTGGTTCTGGCTGTCTTCGTCATCGGAACGGCGCTGGGTGTGCTTGCCGGCTATTTCGGGGGCTGGGTAGACGCGGTGATTATGCGTATCGCTGACATGATGATCGCTTTCCCGGGACTGGTGCTGGCTATCGCCGTTGCCGGTATGCTGGGCGCCAGCATGCGTAATGCTATTATTGCTATCGCGCTGGTAACGTGGCCTAAGTATGCGCGCATGGCCCGGTCGCTGGTATTGAAGGTTCGCCACACGGATTATGTGTACGCGGCAATTGTTACCGGTTCCGGCACGTGGCATATGTTGTGGAAATATATGCTACCGAATACGATTACGACGCTTGTCATCACGGCAGCTACCGATATCGGCGGTATGATGATGGAACTGGCGGCGTTGTCCTTCCTTGGCTTTGGCGCTCAGCCGCCCACACCGGAATGGGGCTCTATGCTGAACGAAGGCCGAGACTTTATGCAATCTGCGCCTTGGCTGATGGTATATCCCGGTCTGGCAATTTTTATTACGGTCGTGATTTTCAATATGTTGGGCGATAATCTCCGGGATATTTTGGATCCGCGGGAAGAATAAGGGGGAATATCATGTCATTATTAGAAATTGAAAATGTAGATATTTCCTATGGTAATAACCTAACGGTCAAAAACTGCAGCCTGAATCTGGAAAAAGGACAAATCTGCAGTATTGTCGGTGAATCCGGCAGTGGTAAAACCACCGTGATTCGTGCGGTAATGGGGCTGCTTCCCGGAACGGGAAGAGTCTCGGCCGGTCATATTACATATGATGGGATTGATTTGCTGAAGCTGACTCCGAAGGAGTGGCGTAAACTGCGCGGGCACGACATCTCCATGATTTTCCAGGACAGCGGGGCCATGATGAACCAGACACGCTTGATCGGTGACAGCTATGTGGAATACATCTTAACCCATGAGGATCTGTCCAAGAAAGATGCCTGGGCAAAAGGCGTGGAAGTAATTGAACGGATGCGCCTGCCGGACGGCGACCGCATCATGCGTTCCTATCCGTTTCAGCTCTCCGGCGGACAGCGCCAGCGTGTCGGCATTGCCATGGGTATGACATATCAGCCTAAACTGCTGCTTGCCGATGAACCTACCTCGGCGCTTGACGTGACAACGCAGGCGCAGATCGTCCGCCAGTTTATGGAACTGCGCGATGAGTACGGCACCAGCATTATTATCGTAACCCATAATCTTGGCGTTGCTGCCTATATGGGAGATAAGATCGTAGTGATGAAGCATGGCGAGGTCGTTGATCAGGGTGAACGCGGATACATACTCCGTCAGTCTGAGAATCCGTATACCAAGCTTTTGTTGGATGCGGTACCGACGTTAGGAGGTAAGCGCTATGTTTGATGAAAAAGATCTGTTGATTGACGCACGTCATGTGACGCGTCGTTTTCCTACTAACGACGGGCGCTTGCTTACCGCCTGTGACGATATCAATTTAAAGTTTTACAAAGGGAAGACATTGGGTCTGGTTGGTGAATCCGGCTGTGGCAAAAGTACCTTCATGCGCTTTTTGGTCTGGCTTGACAGCCCTACGGAGGGCGAGATATTTTTTCACGGGAAGGATATCACCAAGATGAAGGGAAAGGAGTTGCATGAGAACCGCCAGCATATCCAGATGGTATTCCAGGATCCGTCCACATCCTTTAATCCCAAGATGAAAATCAAGGAAATCGTCTGTGAGCCTTTGCTGAACTTTAACCGCATCAGCGGGTCTGAAGTGGACGCAAAGGCGAGGGAATTGCTGGAACTGGTAGAGCTGCCCGGCGATTTTGCGGATCGCTTTCCCCACAATATGTCCGGCGGACAGCGCCAGCGTGTGGCCATTGCCCGTGCGATCGCTTTGGAACCCGAATTCATCGTTATGGACGAAGCCACCAGTGCGCTGGATGTTTCCGTACAGAAAACGGTCATCGAACTCATTACCCGCCTGCAGCGGGAGAAAAATATTGCCATCGGATTTATCTGCCATGACCTGGGGCTGATTGAATCCTTTGCGCATCAGGTGGCTGTCATGTATCTGGGCAATGTCGTAGAGGTCATGCCGGGCGAAGGTCTTTCCGATGTGTGCTGTCATCCGTATTCCAAGGCCTTGTTGGACTCCGTCTTTGATACCCGGATGGACTTTACACGGAAAATTAAGAGTATCAAGGGCGAACCGCCCAGTCCGCTGGACCTGCCGCCGGGCTGTCCCTTCAGCAACCGTTGTCCCAACTGTTCGGAACGTTGTCTGCAGGAAAAACCGAAATTGGTAGAAATCGCACCGGATCATAAGGTGGCCTGCCATCTGTTTGCAAGATAATCAGGTCTCGTTGGCTGAGACAAGGGTTGGATCATAAAATTTCATTTTATAATGAGCGAAAATAGGGCTTCTATGATAAAATAATATCATAGAAGCTCGTTTGTTATTACTGCAAAAATTTAAAAAATGTAACAGTAAGGATGATGCGGATTGGGCAGAAAAAATTTAGTAAGGCGTCTGGGCCAGATGATACTGGCACTGCTTGGTATCAGTTTCATTTCTTTCTGCCTGGTCATGCTGGCACCGGGCGATGTGGCACGTCAGATGATCGCCGGTAATCAGGAAATTATGGTAAGCCAGGCGGAAGTAGACGCGCTGAAAGCAGAACTGGGATTGGACCAGCCTTTTTTCTTTCAATACATTTCCTGGCTGGGACGTGCGGTGCAGGGAAATTTTGGAAATTCGTTTATGATGAAGCGGCCGGTGCTGGACGTGGTGCTTGCATCGCTGCCTGCCACGGTCGTCCTTGCTGCGTCATCTTCAGCTTTTATGCTGATTTTTGCGTTGCCTCTTGGTATTTACGCCGCTGTAAAACAGAATACATGGTTTGATTATCTTGTCCGCGGCTTTTCTTTTATTGGCATGTCGGTTCCCAATTTTTGGATGGGGCTGATGCTGCTGTGGATATTTGGCCTGCAACTGGGGTGGTTCCCTATCCTGGGCGGAGAAGTTTCGTTGGAGAACATGGCGCTGCCCACCGTGACACTGGGGATTGCCATGGCATCCAAATATATCCGGCAGGTGCGCGTGGCTATTTTAGAAGAGCTGAATCAGGATTATGTGACCGGCGCCCGCTCTTTGGGGATGAGCGAAACATATATCCTGTGGAGGGAGGTCCTGCCCAATGCGCTGTTGCCTTTGGTCACCCTGTTTGGGCTTTCCCTCGGAAGTCTGCTTGGCGGCGCCGCTGTAGTTGAAACCGTATTTTCCTGGCCGGGACTGGGTTATACTGCTGTACAGGCCATTACCTATCGTGACTTCCAACTGATTCAGGCCATCGTTCTTTGGATTGCTTCTATGTATATGATTATCAATCTGCTGGTAGATATATCGTACGCGTACTTTGACCCAAGGCTGCGAAAGGTGGGAAGGTAATCATGGGAACGCTGATGATTGGATTTAAAGAAAATAAAGCGTTCCGGCTGTTCACGATTCTAATGTTCCTGTTGATTGCAATTGCGTTGACAGCTCCTTTCATTGCGCCTTACGATCCGCTGGAGGCTGTGATGCGCAACGCGAATATGCCGCCTTCCGCGGCGCATCTGTTCGGAACGGACAAACTGGGGCGTGACTGTTTCAGCCGTATCTTGTACGGTGCCGCTTATTCTCTTGGTTCGGTTATCATACTGATAGCCATGATTTTTGTTGTGGGAACCACGTTAGGCGTGTTGGCCGGATATTTTGGCGGCTGGGCGGATGCGGTCATCATGCGTCTTTCCGATATGATGATCTCGTTTCCCGGTATGATCTTAGCTATTGCGATTGCCGGCATCTTGGGCGGAAGCCTGCTCAATGCCATGATAGCACTGCTGTGTGTAACCTGGGCGAAATATGCGCGTCTGGCCCGCGGACTGGCACTGAAAATCAAGGAATGCGACTTTGTTCTGGCGGCTGTTGTCAGCGGCGGTAATCACCTTCATATACTGCTGACACATATTGTTCCCAACATCCTGCCGGTGATGGTCATTACAGCCGCAACAGATGTGGGAGCCATTATGATGGAACTGGCGGGGCTGTCCTTCTTGGGTTTCGGCAGCCAGCCTCCTGCTCCTGAATGGGGTGTTATGCTGAACGAAGGCCGCCAACAGATGCAAACAGCTCCCTGGCTGATGGTGTTCCCCGGTCTGGCGATTTTTATCACCGTTGTGGTGATTAATCTGTGGAGCGATTCCCTACGCGATGTGATGGATCCGCGGAAAGCAAATAAAGAATAAGAAAAATGGAGGATCCGCTGATTTACAAAAACCAAACATACGAGGGAAAACGAAAGTTTGCGTGCGATAAGAAGCGAAGCGTTGATCAGCGGCGTGCGAGTCGATTATGATATCTGACTATCGAGGCAGACGAATTAATGAGATTCTTTAACCTGATTGTATAAACTCATTGAATCGCCGTTTTCTTAAAAGCAAGAAAGGACGAGGCAAAAACATGAATTCTACGTGGAAAAAACTTGCGGTATCGGCTATGGCCGCGATGCTTCTTTTTACTGCCGCGGGATGCGGCGGGGACAAAAAGGCGGATGGAGACAGGGTGGCTGCGGCGAAAGACATCTTGCGTGTTGGTGTTCCCGGCTTTGCAGATTCTCTTGACCCGGCTGATCGCTGCAACAGCTGGGCCGTTATGCGTTATGGTATTGGCGAGACCCTGGTTCGGTTTGATCAAAAGATGAATCCAGTTCCCTGGCTGGCAGAAAGCTGGAAAATGAACGATGACAGGCTGACGTGGATTTTCAAGATCAGTGATAAGGCGGTATTTTCCAATGGCAACAAAGTAACCGGCGATGCTGTTGCAAAATCCCTGCTCCGGACTTTTGAAAAATCGCCGCGGGCAAAAACCATGTTTCAGTATGATTCTATCGCCGGTGAAGGACAGAATGTTATCATCCGCACCATGAAGCCGGTACCGACTCTTCCCGGGATACTTGGCGATCCGATGTTCCTGATTGTGGACACATCTGTGAAAGATCGGGATTATGCTGTGAAGGGCCCTGTAGGAACCGGCCCGTATGTTGTTACCTCCTTTGTCAAGGGGAAAGCGGCTTTGGCGGCCAATGAAAGATACTGGAACGGAAAGGTTTCCGTTAAAAAGCTGGAAATATCCCCGATTGATGATGCGAATACCCGTGCCCTGGCTTTGCGGAAAGGTGAAATTGATGTTGCAGTCGGCGTGGCGTCCGGCGATATGGCATTGTTTAAGGACACTACAAAATATCGTATCAGTGAAACTGATTCGTTTTTGGACACGCTGGCCCTGATTTCAGTCCGGGAAGGGAAGCCGCTTGCAGACAAACGGATTCGTGAAGCGCTGGTGTCTTCTTTGAACCGGCAGTCTTACTGCAAGGTGTTGTTAAGAGACACATTTATTCCCGGAGGCCCTTTGATGCCTCCTTCTGCAGGCTATGGCTATGATGAACTGATAAAACTAGACAAAAACCGCTATAACGTGGAACGCGCTAAAAAGCTGCTGGCAGAAGCAGGATGGAAGGATACCAACGGCGATGGCATTGTCGATAAAGGCGGAAAGAGTTTGGAGATAAACCTCATTTTTTGCAGCAACCTCGCAGAACTTCCGTTGTTTGCCGAGGCGACACGGTCCGATGCCGGAAGGATCGGCATCCGGATCAATCTGAAGAATGTTGATGACAATGAGCTGAATAAAATTCGCGCTACGGGGGATTACGATTTGTTGCTCTCCGACGTGGCGGCTGAACAGGCCGGGGATCCGGCAGTATTTTTGAATATGTACTGGAAGACCAATAGAGACGGATGCAATTCGACAAATAGTTCCGGCTACAGCAATCCGAAATATGATGAGCTGTCTGATAGACTGGCTGTGGAATTTGATACGAATAAACGCCGGCAATTGGTAATCGATATGCAGAAAATCATCCTGGAAGACTGTGCTGCCATCATTTTTGGTCATCCGCGGACTAACATTATCTCTGGAACTGCCATCGTAAATGCGGAGGTCCAGCCCTGTGATTATTACTGGGTGACCGGAGACTGGACTTCGGCAACTATGAAATAATCAGAAGATTTTGTAACGTTTGAAACAGTTTTCGTTCTTTAGTTGTGAAATAAATGTGAAATCCTTTATAAATACAAATGAACACATGCTCATATGTTATAATATTATTGTCGAATTTTTACTATCCGTTTCCCTAAGGGATATCCGAGCATTGGCTGGAGAGTAGGCACAAGGAAAGGCGAGTTAACATGACCCAACAACCAAAAGATTTGAAAGAAAAAACTGCGTATGGGGTTTCAGAATCCTATAATCACGACCACGGGCATGACCACGATCACGGGCATGACCACGATCACGGGCATGACCACGATCACGGGCATGACCACGATCACGGGCATGACCACGACCACGGGCATGACCACGACCACGGGC
>CAJOKZ010000003.1 GCA_905235335.1 uncultured Succiniclasticum sp. | reverse complement strand
CACGCGTCGAAAGTACTTGGCTGGAAGCGGCCCGGGAGGATAGATTGTTGCCGGTCAGGAACAAAGCCCCCGCACATTGTGCGGGGGCTTTTTCTTGCTGTGTTTTTATCGGTTTTATTCCGGCTGCTGCTGCCGTACTTTTTAATCGTTATGGTGTTTCGCGTAAAATTCATTGTAGTCCTTCAGCATATATTGCAGCAGGGAAGGCGTATCCAGGCTGTAAGGACAACGGCTCTTGCAAAGGTCGCAATGGACACATTCCTCGATTTTTTGCATTTTGGCATGCCATTCGTCCGACATAAAGGGGCGGTAGGGTGAACGCCGCAGCAGCATGGCCATCCGGGCGGCCTGTGGGATTTCGATGCCGACGGTGCAGGGCATGCAGTATCCGCAGCTTCTGCAGAAATTGCCGGACAGTTCTGCGCGGTCCTTCGTGATTACAGCTTTCAATTCTTCTGTCATCTGCTGGTTGGTCTCCGTCAGGCGTAGCCACTGGTCCAACTCCCAGTCGAACTGGATTCCCCAGATGGGAACCACATTGTCATATTGCTGCATGAAAGCGTAGCACGCTGCTGCGTTGTTCAGCATACCGCCGGACAGGCCTTTCATGGCAATGAATCCCATATCGTGCGCTTTACAGTCATTGACCAGTTCAATATCCTTTTCCGTTGCGAGATAGCAGAAGGGGAACTGTAAAGTCTCAAAGAATCCTGAGTCGATTGCCTGGTGGGCAACTTTCAGACGATGGTTGGTGATACCGATATGACGGATGTAGCCTTTCTTTTTTGCATCCAGCGCAGCCGCGTAGGGTCCTTTCCCATCATTGGGATCCGGCATGACTGCGGGATTGTGGAACTGGAACAGATCGATATAATCTGTACGGAGACGTTTTAAAGAGGTCTCAATATGTTCCGTGACGGTTTTGTAATCTGTGCCTCCGCTTTTGGTGGAGATGACGATATTGTGCCGTATATCGTGCAGGGCTTCCCCAATTTTTTCTTCGCTGTCCGTGTACATGTTGGCGGTGTCAAAATAGTTGATGCCGCTGTCATATGCCTTGCGCAACAGCGATTTGGAGGCCTCGTGGGTGATGCGCTGGATAGGCAGGCATCCCATCGCGGTCTTAGTGACAAAAAGTTCTGTTTTTCCTAATCTGACTTTTTTGATTTCCATGATGTCCCTCCTGTGAGTCCTCTTGCTTTTTTGCACAGATATTCTGTCTTGGTTTATTTATATTATTATAAATGATATTTGTCTGTTTGTATAGAAAAAGTCGGGAGAGATGTCAGGGGTATTCACGGGAATAGAAAAAAGAAACAGGCCGGACCAGGTGCCTGCGTTTCAGTTTTCGATGCATTGTCCGGAAAACGGACAGAAAAATTAAGCAATATTTCCTGATGCAAAGAACCGGACACCGAATCACTTGGCGAGGGGGCAGTGTGTTTTGCGGAGAACATGTTTTTGCCATCGCTTTCACAAGAAAATCATTGTCATGATGTGGAAAATATAGTATAATAACATAGTTAAAATTTAATTATCTTTTCAAAGACAATAAATTGGAGGAATTTGTATGTCCGGACATTCAAAGTGGGCAAATATCAAACACAAAAAAGGCAAGGCAGATGCCGCCAGAGGGAAGATAACAACGAAGATCGGCCGGGAAATTACAATCGCGGTGCAGATGGGCGGTCCCGATCCGGTCGGCAATATGCGTTTGAAACTGGCGCTTGCAAAAGCCAAGGCCAATAATATCCCGAAGGACAATATCAAACGTGCGATTGCCAAGGGGGCTGGTGAAGCGAATGGCGCGAAATATGAAGAGATCACCTATGAAGGGTATGGGCCGGCCGGCGTGGCAATTATGCTGGATGTCTTGACCGATAACCGGAACCGCGCAGCGGCTGATATCCGACACGCTTTCACCAAACATGGCGGAAACATGGGTGAAACCGGTTCGGTAGGATGGATGTTCAAACGCAAAGGTATTTTTACAATCGATAAAGAGGCCGGTTATGACGAGGACGAAGTCATGATGATCGCACTGGATGCCGGTGCGGAAGACATGAAATCCCTGGAAGACAGTTTCGAGATCGTGGCCCAGCCGGAAGACTATGACGCAGTTGAAAAAGCGCTGGCAGACAATAACATTGAAACAGTCATGTCGGAGATTACCATGGTTCCTGACACGATGGTGCAGCTTTCGGAAGAAGACGCGGAAAAGGTGCGGAAGACGATCGACATGTTTGACGATATGGACGACGTTCAGGAAGTCTATACCAACGCAGACTTGCCGGATGATGACGACGAGGAATAAAGAAGAAGGCAGGCTTCCCGGGGGGCCTGCCTTTTATGTATTATGAACGGGAAAAGGAGGATGCGCCGACAGCGTCCTTTTTACCGCAGGATGGCTATAAAATCTATGGCTTCAGACACGAAGACATAAAGGCATAAAGAACCAAAATACTTGGAGAAAATGAAGGCTGTAAAAGAGATATCAGGTACGGGTTGGTATGCGGGTGCGTTTTGCGGACAGTGCAGGCGAATTGTTTCACAGATTTGCCATGCGTTTCATGTATAATGATATCATGTATGATATAAAACGGGCAGGATGAAGACGGCTGGAGGATGATGAAATGCTGGCACTGGGGATTGATCCGGGTACCGCGATCTGCGGGTATGGGGTTGTTGAGATGAAGGGGAGTATATTGCGCCCGGTTTTTTACGGCTCCATTCTGACGGACAAGGATTGGAAACCGGAGGAACGGCTCCGGCGGATCTATCAGGATGTGTCTGATATCATCAGCCATTATCATCCGGATTTTATGTCGGTGGAGAAGCTGTATTTCAACCGGAATGTCAATACCGCTATCCCGGTGGCCCAGGCGAGGGGTGTGGTCCTCTTGGCTGCCGCGCAGCAGGAACTTCCTGTGCTGGAGTTCACACCGATGCAGATCAAGAAGTCGGTTGCAGGGACGGGGACGGCTGATAAAAAGCAGGTCATCTTTATGATACAGCGACTGTTGGGCATCAGGGAAAAGATCGATCCCGATGACACGGCGGATGCCCTGGCGGCAGCAGTATGCGGTCTCAGTCAGGCGAGAATCCTGCGGATGCAAACGAAAGGTGGCCAAAGCATCGGGGAAATATTGGATGCGCAGCGCAATCCGCTGAGCAAGCGGTAATCGCGGATAAGGAACTGTTGATACACTTGCGAAATAAATCCGGTCTTTTCCATACAAGGGCCTGCCGGGCAAAGGGTGACCACGGATAAGGAATTTCCGACACTTTTCCTATACCCGTAAATTCGAGAGCACCGTCAGATTAAAAGCAAAATGGACCGATATGTTAGCGGTTTCTTTGATCAGTGCTTTAAGCAGTTTTTCTTAGTGATATAACGATGGAGCGTGCATTATGATTGGTTCGGTAAAAGGAATGGTGGCATATCAGGCGGCCGAGTACTGCCTTGTGGAAACGGAGGGTGGTGTCGGGTACCGCATCTTTATGCCGGTTTCCCAATTGAGGACACTGACGATGGGGCAGGAGGTCCGGGTCTTGACTTATACTGCGGTAAGGGAGGACGCCATCCAGTTGTATGGTTTTCTCACACAGCAGTACTACGATCTTTTTACACTGCTGCTTAGTGTGAGCGGCGTGGGGCCTAAAGGTGCGCTGGGGATTTTGGGTGCGTCAAAACCAGAGGCCTTTTATCTGGCGATCCAAAGCCGGGACTTGAAGATGCTGACCAAGCTGCCGGGTATCGGCAAGAAAACTGCGGAACGGATGGTTCTGGAACTGAAGGATAAGATCGGCACCCTGGAAGGGGCGGAAAACGACAGGGAGTTTGCCGAGGCAGTCAGCGGGGCTGCAGGTTCGGAAGCGGTGAACGAGGCGATGGCCGCGCTGGCAGCCCTGGGGTATTCCAACTCGGAAATTCTGCCGGTACTTCGTAAAATCCCGGATTACGGGACGCTGAAGCGGGATGATCTGATCCGCAGGGCATTACAGCTTTTTGCGAAAAAATAGTTTGTGGCAGACAGGATGGTAAAAGGGGAAGAACATGGATTTTGGTGACCGGCTGGTAACATCGGAAGTTACGGAATTGGATGCGGAACAGTTCAGCCTGCGTCCCCGGACGCTGGATGAGTACATCGGGCAGGACAAGGTCAAAAAGAATATAGCGGTCTTTATTGAAGCGGCATTGAAGCGGAACGAGGCGCTGGATCACGTGCTGCTGTTCGGTCCTCCCGGTCTTGGGAAGACGACGCTGGCCAATATCATAGCCAATGAACTGCATGTAAACATGCGTGTTACATCGGGACCTGCTATCATGCGGCAGGGTGATTTGGCGGCGATTCTCAGCACCCTTGCGGAAGGGGAAGTGCTGTTTATTGATGAGATACATCGCCTGCCTAAGGCCGTGGAAGAAATTTTATATTCAGCGATGGAGGACTATCA
The DNA here is from genome assembly GCA_905235335.1 of uncultured Succiniclasticum sp. Taxonomy (GTDB): domain Bacteria; phylum Bacillota; class Negativicutes; order Acidaminococcales; family Acidaminococcaceae; genus Succiniclasticum. Next base: position 40,381 of record CAJOKZ010000003.1, on the reverse strand, counting down.
GCTGGATATAGTGATCGGAAAAGGACCGGGGGCGCAAAACGTGCGCTTGCCGCTCCCGAAATTCACGCTGATCGGAGCCACGACGCGTCTCGGCTCTTTGGCTGCGCCACTGCGGGACCGGTTCGGTGTGCAGTGCAGGTTGGAATTTTATCAGCCGGAGCAGCTTCGCGTTATCGTGAACAAGTCGGCGGAAAAGCTGAAGGTTACGATGACTCCGGAGGGGGCGTTGGAAATTGCCCGCCGATCCCGGGGCACGCCCCGTGTGGCTAACCGTCTGTTGAAACGGGTGAGGGATTTTGCCCAGGTGGAGGGGAAGGACATGATCGATAAGAACCTGGCGGATCAGGCTCTTTCCCGGCTGGAAGTGGACCGGTATGGGCTGGATCAGAATGACCGCCGTATCCTGAATACGATTGTCAGGACTTTTGGCGGGGGTCCGGTCGGCGTGGATACCATCGCGGCGGCTGTCAGCGAAGAGTCTGGCACCATTGAGGACGTGGTAGAGCCGTACCTGATGCAGCTGGGTCTGCTGCAGCGCACGCCCCGCGGGCGGATAGCTACCCGGGAGACGTACCGCTATCTGGGGGTCCCGTATCCCGATGACGGGGGCTCCGGGATGAAAGCAGAGCAGCCATCGTTGCTGTAGTTCAAAGCGGGCGTCGGGTCAGTGGCGGATATTTGTCTGTTTTCGGGCGAACCTGAAACACTGTCTTTGCTGAAATATCGTTGACCATGGCTGGTCTGCTATCATGTTTTACCGGGTTGAGGATCATAAGGAAGTTGTTATGAAATTATTGCTGCATGCCTGCTGCGGACCTTGTGCCTGTTATCCGGCACAGGAACTGTCTGCGGAGGGCGTGGATTTTACACTGTTGTATTACAATCCGAACATCCACCCATATAAGGAATTTAAACGCAGGCTGTCTGCCTTGCGGGAACTGGCGGAAAAAAGGGATTACCGGCTGGTTATAGATAAGACCTATCCTCTCGAGGAGTGTGTGAAGGGAATGTTGGAGGAGCCTTCGGTGCGATGTGCCTTCTGTTACCGGATGCGCCTGCGCTATACGGCAAAATATGCAGCAGACCATGGGTTCACGGCTTTTTCCAGCACACTGCTGTACAGTCCGTACCAGAAACACGAACTTATCATACAGACGGCGGAAGCTGCCGCGGAGGAGTTTGGGGTAGCGTTTTATTACCGGGACTGGCGTCCCTTTTATGAATCGGGCAAGGAGATCAGCCTGCAGCTGGGTCTGTACCGTCAGCCGTATTGTGGCTGTGTGTTCAGTGAGCGGGACCGGTACATGGAATGGAAGAGACCGAAAGAGGACGAATGCAAAGGGCCGGGATTGCAGGACGGGGCTGCCGGTGTAAACGGAAAATCAGAGGACAGGCCTTTTGTGAGGATCAACAAAAATATTATCCAGCTTGGGAAGCAGGATACGATTTTATTTAAATAAAATGGGAAATGAAAGTGCAGTACGACGCGTGAAAGCAATATGTAATATGATATTTACAAGTGAAGCGGGAAAATCATGAAGTTTACATTTTACCATTCTTTTCTTGCCGTTGTGGCGATGCTTCTGGGCTTGTGTGGATCCTGTCTTGCAGAGGATCCATCGGAACTTTCCGTAGGTCTGGTGGTGTCGCAGTTTTCGGCCGAGCTGGTGGCGCCTTGCCCATTTACCGCGACAGAACCAGATGGAAAAACAACGGAGATAGATAAAGGAAAATATTTTATCGCAGTCAAAGAAGGAAAGATTCTTTTGGGAGATTTTTTCTTTTCCAGCGGTACGGTCCTGAAAACGGCGGAAAATGCCGGACGTACCGACACCGTTAAAAGTCTTCCACAGGATACACTGGTAAAGGAAAAAGCTGGCACAGGCGGAGCCGATTCGCCTTACCCCCAGGCTGCCGCGGCTGGCGCAACGCAAGACCCAAAGCCAAAGGGAGCAACCGGCAAGGCTTCTCCGCAGGCGGAGCCTCCGGCAGGAATTACAACCAATCGTTCCCACCGTCTGTTTTCGGTGAACAGGCAGGAATACAGAGGCGCACTGCAGGTTTATGTAACGGATGACGGAAAGAAGATGACGATAGTGAACCGCGTGCCTTTGGAATATTATGTCAATTCCGTCCTGGGGCCAAAGTCTTCGCCCATCTGGCCGGATGAAGCGATCAAGGCCCAGGCGGTGGCTGTCCGCAGCCTTGCATGGTATTTCCGGAACTATCCGGAGAGTCATGTATTTGCCGTCAGGGCAGCGGAACCGGAATCTTTTTACGGCGGAGTTCGGAATGAGAATAAAAATATAACGAAAGTGGCGGCGAAGACCGCCGGGCAGGTGCTTTATTTCGATGGAAGCCCTGCCGCGGCCTATACATGTGAAAGCAGCGGCGGAATGACCGTCAGTGCAGAAGAAGTGCTGGGGAAAAAGATCCCGTATCTGCAGCCCGTGGTGGATTATGATACGGACTGTCCCAATTTTTCCTGGGTGAAGAATATCCAGGTGGCGACCATCAGCCGGATTCTGGATCAAAACGGCTATAAGGTCGGACGGCTGCAGGGATACCGTCTGTCTGACAGCGAGCGTCCGGAGGCACGGGACCGTTATCCCAGCGGTCGGATCAAATCAATCTACTGGCAGGGAGAGTTAGGAAGCGTCATCCTTTCCGGAAAGGAATTTGCGGACATGCTGGCGCTGAGCAGCAGTTTGTTTGATGTTTATGATTCGGAACCGATGCCTGACAAATTGGATGTGCCGATCGAAAACAGCTATGGCATGGAGGTTGGAAGGAAGCAAATTCCTATTGAGATCAAAGGAAAGGACGGAAATGCCTGGAAGTCGGTCATTCCCGGATACCATTTTTTGAATCAAAGCAAGGATGAAACCCTGGTGTTTAAGGGAAAGGGAACCGGATCCGGTCTTGGCTTGTCCAAATGGGGTGCAAAAGGCATGGCGGATGAAGCGCCGGAGAAGTCGGAGAACTATTACAAAACGATTTTACAGCATTATTATCCGGGAACCTATCTGGTTTCTATATATTAAATATAAGAGAGAAGTCTTTTTATGAAAGTCACTGATTTTGATTATGAACTGCCGAAAGAACTGATTGCCCAACATCCTGTGGAACCCAGGGATCACAGCCGGCTTCTGGTGGTGGATAAGGAGACCGGTCGGTTGGAACACCGGCATTTTTATGATTTGCCGGCATATCTGAGGCCCGGGGACCTGCTTGTATTTAACGATACACGTGTGATTCCGGCCCGACTGTACGGGTTCAAAGACACCGGCGCCCATGTAGAGGTGTTCCTGCTGACGCGGCTGAACAACACGGACTGGGAAGTACTGGTACGTCCGGGAAAAAAGCTGCAGGTGGGGGCCCATGTAAAGTTTTCGGATGAGCTGGAAGGAATGATTACCGGACATACGGATTTCGGAGGTCGGATAATCCGGTTCGAGTTTTCCGGCGTATTTGAAGAGATCCTTGACCGTTTGGGAGAAGTTCCGCTTCCTCCATATATTACGGCGAAGCTGGAAGATAAGGAGCGGTACCAGACGGTGTACAACCGGGATCCCGGTTCCGCCGCTGCGCCGACTGCGGGACTTCACTTTACGACAGAGCTGATGCAGAAGATAAAAGATATGGGCTGCGAAGAGGTGTTTGTCACGCTGAATGTGGGATTAGGTACGTTTCGGCCGGTTACCGAGGAGAATATCGAAGACCACCCTATGCACAGGGAATTTTATACTGTGACACCGGAAGCGGCTGCGGCTATCAACAGGGCCAAAGCAGAAGGACGTCGGGTGATCGCGGTGGGAACGACTGCGGTGCGGACGTTGGAATCGGCCGGATCAGGCGGTAATGTGGAAGCGGGAAGCCGCTGGACAAAAATCTATATCTATCCGGGCTTTCAATGGCATATCGTGGACGCGCTGGTGACGAACTTTCATCTGCCGCAGAGCACCCTTCTGATGCTGGTGTCCTCACTGTCATCTCGTGAACTGATGCTGCGCACATATGCGGAGGCCGTCAAAGAAAGATACCGTTTCTTTTCTTTTGGGGATGCTATGTTCATTACAACACTGGAAGACAGGCCGATGCAGGCGTAAGCTTTAAAACATTGTCGATTTATTTTTCAACGATTACATATTTGATTGGCACTTTTTAAGTATTGACCGATTATAAACTACGCAGGAGATCTTATGTACGCAGTTACCTATGAATTGATAAGCGGATCGAGTCGCGGAAAAGCCCGGAGGGGAAGGCTTCATACACCCCACGGGACATTTGAGACGCCGATGTTCATGCCGGTGGGGACACAGGCTACGGTGAAGACGCTGGCTCCGGAGGAACTATACGCGATGGGAAGCCAGGTAGTTCTTGCCAATACCTACCATCTGTTCCTGCGTCCGGGTAGTGCCCTGGTGCAGAAAGCCGGAGGACTACACCGGTTTATGAATTACAACCGCGGCATGCTGACAGACAGCGGCGGTTTTCAGGTGTTCAGCCTGGGTGCTATGCGGAAGATTACGGAAGAAGGGGTCATGTTCCGCTCCCATATCGACGGAAGCAGGCAGTTCCTTTCACCGGAGGTTTCTGTCAGAGTACAGGAAGAACTGGGTGCCGATATCGCCATGGCATTTGACGAATGTATCCCATACCCGTCGGATTTCCATTATACCAAAACTTCGACGGAGCGCACGACACGATGGGCGGAACGGTGCATTAAGGCGCATCACAGGGAAGATCAGGCTTTGTTCGGAATCGTACAGGGCGGTATGTTCCCGGAACTGCGGAAGATGAGTGCGGAAAGCCTGCAGGAAATGGACTTTGCCGGCTATGGGATTGGTGGACTGTCCGTCGGAGAGCCAAAACCACTGATGTACGAGCTTCTTGACCAGACCACGGACTGGATGGATACGCGGAAAGCGCGTTACCTGATGGGGGTAGGGACGCCTGATTGCCTTGTGGAAGGCATTAACCTAGGTGTGGATATGTTCGACTGTGTGTTCCCGACGCGGGTGGCGCGCAATGGTACGGCCATGACGGCAAAGGGTCGTCTGGTGATTCGGAACGCCGTCTACGCAGAAGACTTCAGACCTATTGATGAACATTGCGACTGTTATGCCTGCCGCAATTTTTCGCGGGCGTATATCCGCCATTTGTTCAAAGCGGAAGAGATTTTCGGCTTGCGCCTGCTTTCCATCCACAACCTGCATTTCCTGCTGGACTTTACCAAAAGGATCAGGGAGGCCATTGAGCAGGACCGGTTCCTGGAGTTCCGGAAAGAGTTCTGGGACGGATGGGAAGAAAAGGACCACAGGCCGGCGGATTTGTAAAAAGGTGGTTGTACAGGGAAGACGGGACAGGCTACGGGTTTTTAAAGAACGCGTCGTATAAACATGTGAACAATTTTTGTTCCCTGTATACCGCTATGCGTATTTTGATGTGCTGACGTTATAAAATCCGTTAAAAGAATTAAGCGTTTGTCTTGAATTTAATAAGACAAAATGATAAAACTCTGCTATAATAATTTTGCTTATTCTTTCATGATCATAAATTTCTGATGAATGATATTGCCGGGAGGTGTTTTATGAACGATTTATTCTTTGTTGCCAACACGGTAGCGCCGTTTATCATTATGATTGCCATCTTTTATTTCCTGCTCTGGCGTCCCCAGAAGCAGGATCAGAAAAAAAGACAGGCCCTGTTGGATTCCCTGAAGAAAGGGGATAAGATTATCACCGTCGGCGGCATATACGGTACGCTGACAAAGGTCGGCCCGCAGAAAGTTACCGTAAAGATAGCGGAAGGTGTGGAAATTGAAATGGCGAGGACCTCTGTGGGGACTTTTCAGGATGCGGATAAAACCGCTGATGTAGAAAAGAGTGCCTCCTGATGGGGAATCCTTTGCAGAAAATAGAAGTGCGGAACGGGCTGAAACGGATTGAAGCAGGCTTTTCTGAAGAATATGTGGAAAAGACAAGTGACGCGGTCAGCGGGTTGATATTGCAAAGCCGGGAGTTTCGGGACGCGAAGGCGGTCTTCGGATTCCTTTCCTTTGGTCACGAAATCTCTGTAGACAGGGTATTGTTGGAAGCTCTGCGGCTGGGAAAGCTGGTAGCGGTTCCCCATATCATTTCTGCGACGGAAATGCTGGCCGCACGGCTGGAATCGCTGCAAGACCTGCCGCTGGACCGATACGGAATCCGGACGACGCCGGAACCTGTTACGGCGGTTCCACCGGATCGGTTCGACCTGGTTCTGGTGCCAGGGACAGGGTTTACGCCGGAGGGCTGCCGCATGGGACGAGGCGCAGGGTATTACGACCGTTTTCTGGAAAGGGTGCGGGGTGTTACCCTGGGAGTTACCAGCGACCGGCTGCTGCTACAGGAACTGCCTGTGGATGACCATGACAGGAAAGTGGATATGCTGGTCACCGAGACGGGTCTGATCCGTTGTAACGGAAAGTAAACTGCAAATGGTTTATGAGGCGCCCGTGATGCTGCTGAATGGATCGCGGCTGCGTCTTGCAATAGAAGTCTGATAAAGGTTGCCGCAGGTAACGTATGAAAGGGGTAAAGTAATTTTGAGGTGGAATGAGTTAGGAAAATTCCTGATTGTTGCATTGGCAATCGTCGGGGGATTCTGTATGTATATCCGGCCGCTTGCCAGTTCGGTTAAGCAGGGCCTGGACCTGCAGGGCGGGACCCACGTCGTGTTGCAGGCTGTGGATACACCGCAGCTAAAAGTGAATGACGATGCGCTGGACCGTGCGACCAATATCATTGAGCGCCGCGTCAATGCGCTGGGTCTGACGGAGCCTGTGGTACAGCGCCAGGGCCGGGACCGTATCATTGTTGAACTGCCGGGTGTAAAGGATCCGGAAAAAGCGATCAATATGCTGGGAAAGACCGCTATGCTGGAGTTCAAGGATCCTAACGACAAGACGGTTCTGACCGGTACAGATTTGAAAGATGCAAAAGCCGTGATCGGAAATGGAAACCAGCCGCTGGTATCCATGGAATTTTCTGATGAAGGCGGTAAAAAATTTGCGGATGTAACGGCCCGCAACGTGGGAAAACGTATTGCGATTACTCTTGATGGCGAAGTTTTGACGGCACCTACCGTGCAGGAAGCCATCACCGGGGGCCGTGCCCAGATCACCGGTAACCGGACTATGGAAGAGGCGCAGCATCTGGCAATCCTGCTTCGCAGCGGTTCCCTTCCTGTAAAACTGGAGATCATTGAGAACCGTACCGTCGGTCCCACTCTGGGCCAGGACTCCAAGGAAGCCAGCCAGAAGGCATTTCTGATCGGCGTGGCGGGCGTCTTTGTGTTCATGATCCTGTTCTACCGCCTCAGCGGGATCGTGGCGGATATTGCGCTGCTGCTGTACACCATGCTGCTTCTGCTCGTTATGCGGTACCTGAACGCGACGCTGACGCTGCCGGGTATGGCGGGGATCATCCTGTCCATCGGTATGGCAGTTGACGCCAACGTACTGATTTTCGAACGGTTTAAGGAAGAGATTCGTGCCGGGAAATCCCTGCGTAAGGCGATGGACAACGGTTTTGGCCGCGCGTTGGTCACCATCCTTGACTCTAATATTACTACCCTGATGGCTTGTGCCGTACTATTCTATCTGGGTACGGGACCGATCAAGGGATTTGCAGTTACACTGTCAATCGGTGTCATCCTGAGTATGTTTACGGCGGTCACTGTGACCAAGTTCCTTCTGAAATTCCTGATCGACGCAAACTTTACCAAGAGCCCGACAGCATTTGGCATCTCCGCTCCGAAGACAGAGGAGGTGGCAAAATGAAAAAATTTTCTATTGTAAGAAACTGGAAGATATTCTTTGCGATTACGATTATCGGGCTGATGATCGGTTATGGTTCCATGATTTTCCGCGGATTTAATCTGGGTATAGATTTTACCGGCGGCAGTATCATGGATCTGAAGTTTGAAAAAGAGGTACAAGTGGCACAGGTCCGCGAGGTATTGAGCAAACACAATCTTGGCGGGGCTATCATACAGCTGGAAGGCAATGATTCTGCCGCAACCTCTTCCCAGGGTGTTCTGATCCGGACCCAGGTCATTGCGGATAATGACCGTACGGCTGTCATGGCGGATATGGAGAAATCCCTGGGGAAATTTGAGATCCGCCGTGTAGAGAATGTGGGCGCCACGATTGGCGGCGAACTGATTCAGCAGGCTGCCATCGCGATTTTCCTCTCCTGGGTGCTGATGATTCTGTATATCACAGTCCGGTTCCAGTTCAACTTTGCACTGGCTGCTATCATAGCCTTGATGGTGGACGTATCGGTGACACTGAGCTGGTTCTCACTGTTGCAGCTGGAAATTGATTCTACGTTTGTGGCAGCGCTTCTGACGGTCGTAGGTTATTCCATCAATGGGACCATCGTCATCTTTGACCGTATCCGCGAAAACCTTAAGGTCCACCGCCGTAGCGAGACGGTGACGGATATGATCGACAACAGCATCAAATCCACCCTGACACGCACCGTGTACACGACGATAACAACGCTGTTCGCGATTGTGGCCATCTTCCTCTTTGGCGGAGAGACCATCCATAATTTCTCTTTTGCTATGCTGGCCGGCTGCGTGAGCGGTGCTTATACGTCGATCTTGTTGGCAGGCACGATCTGGCTGTTCCTGCAGCATAAGAAAGCAGGAGAATGAGGAAGTCAGCTGCGGTATGCTGACGTTGTCGAAGAATTTTCGGCAGAAGATCTATCTGTCTGTAAACCAGATCAATCCCGCGGTTCTGGCGTTGATGGTGTGAAGATATATTAATAAGCGGATCCTTAAATTAAGGCAGGCACTTTCAAGCCTGCCTTTTTTGTTATATAATATATAATGGGTTGTTTTATGATACCAAAAGGAGCTTTTTCTGTGAGCAGAAGTGTTTTCGCATTAAATGCCCGAGGTTGGCTGAGATAACTGTTTGGCACTGCTTTTAAAATCTATCTGCCGGCAGAGTGTCATGCTGAGACATCGTTTCAAAGCGAAGTAAATAAAAGGAGTGTTTCCATTGCGTAAATTTTTTATGTTGTGTTTGTGCCTGATGATAAGTGTTTCGTTTGCAGCTTGTGGGAAGGCAACGGAAAAACCGCAGCCCAAACCGGCGAAGGCTGTATTTGAAACCAGCGTCGGAACTTTTTCCTGCCGGCTGGAGACCAGGCTGGCGCCGTTGACTACGGAAAATTTTATTAAGCTGGCCAAAAAAGGCTTCTATGACGGGCTGATTTTTCATCGCGTAATTGATGACTTCATGATCCAGGGGGGATGCCCCAATGGGACGGGAACTGGTGGCCCCGGATATACTATCCGGGACGAATTTAGTTCGGAACTGCGCCACAGTGGACCGGGCGTGCTTTCCATGGCCAATGCGGGACCCAACACCGGAGGCAGCCAGTTTTTTATCACCCTGAAAGCAACTCCCTGGTTGGACGGTCATCATTCGGTTTTCGGACGGGTCAGCGAAGGCATGGATATTGTCCAAAAAATCGGGCATAGTAAAACAGATGCAAACGACAGGCCGATTGTCCCCATCGTCATCCGTAAAATTACGATCCTTGAGGGAGAAGATGCAGTGAAGGGAGAAAAGTAATTTGTCTTTTTTATCAGACGAACATGTTATTGAAATCAATGACCAGCAGGAGATGATCGCGATCCTGGGCCGGAATGACGAATTTCTGCGACTGATTGACGCCAGCTTTGAAGCCACGATCATGGCCCGGGGCAACAAGATCATCTTTAGTGGCAGCGAGGAAGAGAACCTGAAACTGGAGCAGCTTTTCAAGGAGTTGCTGTTCCTGTACAGGCAGGGCCTTCCCATTACCAGCCATGATGTCCGATACAGTATTTATATGGTGCAGGGAGGCGCTGTGGCCAAGCTCCACAACATGTACGCGGAAACGTTGATCGTAACTTGGCGCGGCCATCAGATCAAGGCGAAGACCCTGGGACAGTGGAACTATGTGCGGGCGATAAAAAATAATTTCATCACCTTTGGCATCGGACCGGCCGGAACCGGCAAGACATATCTGGCGGTGGCGATGGCGGTGACGGCACTGAAAAAGCGGGAGGTGGAGCGGATCATCCTTACCCGCCCCGCTGTGGAGGCTGGGGAAAAACTGGGATTCCTTCCCGGTGATATGCAGGAAAAGGTCGATCCCTATCTGCGTCCCTTGTACGATGCGTTGTTTGACATGTTGGGCAGCGATACGGCACAGAAATATCTTGAACGGGGTACTATTGAAGTAGCGCCGCTCGCCTATATGCGTGGACGGACGCTAAACGGATCCTTCATCATTTTGGATGAGGCACAGAATACCACTCCGGAACAGATGAAGATGATACTGACGCGTTTCGGTTTCGGATCCCATATGGTAGTGACGGGAGATGTGACGCAGATCGATCTCCCGGCAGGCAGAAAGAGCGGACTGATTCATGCTGCCAAAGTGCTGAAAGAGGTACCTGGGATAAGTATTAACTATTTTGATGAAAAGGATGTCGTCCGCCACGAGATTGTGGGCGCGATTATCAAAGCGTACGAGAAGTTTGACAGGAAGCAGGAAGGCGGCGCTTCCGAAGAAATGGAGAATCAGCATGATCATTAATTTAAGTGATGACCAGGATGAGGTAAAGATTCCCAAAAAAGCAATAACGCTTTTAAAAAAGGGATTACAAGCGGTTGCAGAGATTCACGGTCTTTCTGAAAAGACGGAGGTAAGTGTATCGCTGGTCAGCGATGAGGTGATCCATGTCCTGAACAAAAATTACCGGGGCATCGACCGGCCGACGGATGTCCTTTCCTTCGCGCTGGACGAGGCGGAAGAGCCGGAGGAGACCGGTGGGCCGGAGCAGCATCTGCTGGGCGATATCATCATATCGGCCGAAACGGCTGTGCGGCAGGGAAAGGAGTACGGGCACGGACTGAACAGGGAACTTGTTTACCTTGGCGTACACAGCCTGCTACACCTATTAGGCTATGACCACATGAACCGGGATGACAAGGTAAAGATGCGGGCAGAAGAGGAGAAGGCGCTTCAGAAGATTAGCCTTAGCCAGGAGGATCTGGATCAGGACGGCGAGGACGCAGATCCGGTTCATTTTGCCGCTACTGTCATAAATTTGGCGTCAGAAAAAAAAGAGGGAACCGAAGACAATGTGGCAGCTTCTAAGGCAGGCAAAAAGGAAAAGGCAGAAAGGTCTGGTAAAAAGGCGGAAAAGAAAGACAGAAAGTTGCGAATGAGGCAGAATGACGTCAAAAGGATGGACAAAACAACACAGGGATTGTTAAAAAAGGCATTGAAAGCACGTGAAAACGCATATGTCCCTTTCTCGAGATTCAAGGTTGGGGCGGCATTACTGACGAAAGAAGGAGATGTTTTTACAGGCTGCAACATTGAAAATTCGTCTTTTGGGCTGACGGTTTGCGCGGAACGGACGGCTATCTTCACGGCAGCTTCCAACGGTGTGCGTCCCGGGGAGATCAGTGTGCTGCTGGTAGTGGCGGATACGGATGATGTGACCTCACCCTGCGGTGCCTGCCGCCAGGTAATGGCCGAGTTTGAGATTCCGATAGTTATTATGGCCAATATAAAAGGGGATGTCCGGAAGATAAGCCTTGAAGAACTGCTACCTTTTGGTTTCAAGGCGGCTGATTTTTCCTGAGAAAAATCATGAGTAGAAATACTGGCCCATTGACTTGAACAGGATGTATGCTGAAAGACAGGAATGCGTCTTGATGAAAACAGAAATGAGCATCAGCGAAAATGTGAAAACGGATTGAGGAAGAATGCAGCCTGGAGTAGTGAAACAATCGACAGCATTGATAACAGAAAGAAAAGTCGAAAAAGCAGAGGAGATTATATGACGGAAATCAGACACCGCACCGGCTTCGCGGCTCTGGCAGGCCGGCCGAATGTAGGAAAGTCAACGCTGATGAACGGGATGATTGGGGAAAAGATTGCGATTATGAGCGACCGCCCCCAGACCACTCGTAACAAGATTATGGGGATTTATTCTGCGGAAGATGCCCAGATCATGTTCTTGGATACGCCAGGTATCCACAAGCCACTGCATAAGCTGGGGGAATATATGAACCAGACTGCTGTGGGAGCACTGAATCATGTGGATGTGATCCTTTTCGTGGTTGACGCGACGGAGAAAAAAGGGGCGGGGGAACTGTTCATCATGGAACAGCTGAAGAAGGTGAAGACACCGGTCTTGCTGGTCATCAATAAGATTGACAGGCTGGAGGATAAGAGGCGGTTGCTCTCCATCATGAAAAGCTATACAGAGACAATGCGCTTTGAAGCAGTCATTCCGGTCAGTGCCCTGAAACAGGAAGGATTTGATGAGCTCCGGGAGGAGATTATCCGTTTCCTGCCGGAAGGGCCCAGCTTGTTCCCGGAGGATGAACTGACGGATCAGCCCATGCGTGTCATCGCAGCGGAGATGATTCGGGAAAAGGTGCTGCGTAATACCCGTGACGAGGTGCCCCACGCTATTGCGGTGGAAATCGATGAGTTCAAGGAGCGCACTAACGGGAATATCTTTATCCGTGCAGTCATCTATGTGGAACGGGAATCCCAGAAGGGAATCGTAATCGGGTCCGGGGGCAGTCTGCTGAAAAAAATAGGACAGGAGGCACGGCAGGATATCGAAAACCTGACGGGCGGTGGAGTGTTCCTTGATCTCTGGGTAAAGGTGCGGGCTGATTGGCGAAACAAGGAAAAATTGCTTAAGGAATTCGGCTATAAGGAAGAGTAAGTATGTATATTGTTTTTCTGGTTTTATTGAATGCCCTGTTTGTGATGGCAGAATGTTCGCTAGCCATGATTCGGAAAGGACAGATTCTGGAAATGAAAGCACAGGGCTTCGACGGTGCGGATATACTGTTGCGGATTTTCGATCAAAGGAATCATTATATCAGCGCAGCGCAGGTTGGCATTAGCTGTACATCATTACTGCTTGGCTGGTATGGGGGGCCTTTTCTGGCGAAATGGATTCTGTCATGTCCGGAACTGCAGGAAATAATGAATATGCAGCATCAGATTCCTCTGATACCGGCCGGCTCGGAAGCATCCACTATTAGCATCCTCTGTGTATTCCTGATTCTGGTAATGCTCCATGTGGTGATTGGGGAACTGATTCCGAGGATGATCGTATGGGACCGCGTGGAAATCGTGATACAGCATATGGGGACTTTTTTGCGGGTCATCTATGCGCTGACCTTTCCTTTTGTAAGCATTGCTTTTTTCCTGGCTAAGGGTATTGCCCATCTGTTAGGTGTCCGGTATTTTCCTAGGGAAGACATCTCATACAGCGAGGAGGAACTGCGCCAGATTGTTATTGCCAGTGAGGAAGAAGGGGAACTGGACAGCGCGGAGCGTACGATGATCGACAATGTTTTTTCATTTGATGATATTGTTGCCAGGGAGGTCATGGTACCCCGGCAGGACATGGTGTGTCTGTACGTGGAAGACAGCATGGAGGAAATACGGAAAGTGATCCGTACCAATAATTATACCCGTTTCCCTGTATGCGAGAAGGATAAGGACCATGTGTTGGGAGTCCTGCATATCAGGGATCTGTTCAATGCGGAAATTACGCCGGATTTTGACATCCGGTCTCTGGTGCGAAAAACGATCATGGTGCCGGACAGTATGAATGCGCAGCGGGTGCTTCAGACAATGCAGAAGCAGAGGATACATATTGCTTTGGTGCTGGATGAATATGGCGGTACTGCGGGATTGGTGACACTGGAGGACCTGATAGAAGAGATCGTCGGGGATATCCGGGATGAACCGGAGGTGCCTGAAGTTTTACTCCTGCCGGATGGAAGCTATAATTTGGATGGGGAGATGCTGCTGGAGGATGTAGGCGAACTGCTTTCTCTTTCTTTCGAATTGCGGGATGAAGACGATACACTAGGCGGTTATATCTTCAGCAGGCTCGGTCGGAAGCCGGAAGAGGGAGATGAGATTCGTTGGAAGAATTGGCGGTTTGCTGTATTGAAGGTAAATCAGTTCCGAATTGAACGGGTACAGGCGGAGAAAATCGAATCTGACGGTTCTGACGAAGGATAAATTGAAACTGCTCGGCAGCAGAACAGGGTAGTTGTGCCACAGATAGAACAAGTGCGAACATGGAAAGCTATCAGGATGAAATCATAGTGCTACAAGTTAACAACTGGCAGACCGCGGATAGAAGAGCGGTTTGTTTTTCGAAGGAACATGGAAAGATTGTGTTTTTCGCCTACGGCGCCCGTTATCCTAAAAGCCGGACAGGACGGTTGGTTCAGCCTTTCTTCTGCCTGAATGCTGAATTTTACAATGGAAGCCATGCCGACAAGCTGAAATCCTGCGACCTGGCGGAGCCCATGCCACAGATGGAGATTGACAGGCTGGCGTATGGATTTTTGATGGCGGAAGCAACAGACCGGCTGACGGAGCTGGGAGAACCTTCTGAAGGAATATATCTGCTGCTGAAAGGATGCCTTCGCTTGCTGATTTCGCGGAATCCCCGTATTGCTGCGTTGGTCTACCTGATTCAGCTGCTGGATCACTGTGGAATCGGTCCGGTATATGAGGTTTGCGTCAACTGTAGCAGCCCTGCAGATAAAGAAGGATGGTTCAGCTGTGAGCAGGGCGGGTACATCTGCAGTGAATGCGGAAAGATACACGGACAGACCGGTGACAGCCTTCTGTTTACAGAAGAAGTCCGGATGCTTTGGCAGCGCCTTAGGCTGTTGGACTTTGCAGAGCCTGGACAGTTTTCGGTAAAGGGAGGGACACTGATGGAGTTGGAGCACATACTTCTTCAATATCTTGTCTATCAGACGGAACAGCCCCTGAAAAGCCTGGAGTTCATCCGGCAACTGGCGGATAAAAAAGGTTAGGGAAACGCTGATTAATTCGTCTGCACGCTGACCGGTGCTTTTTGTGACTGACTGCGTCAATGTCCCTCAACGCAGCTACGGCTGCGCCTTTGGGCCATTTTCTTGGCAGTCGCAAAAAGCCCTCGGTCATCGCACAAACTCATTTAATCAGCGTCTCCTTAGAAAATGCAATGCTGCGTGCGTACTGAAAGCATTTAACGGATAGCTCAGGGATGGCGGTTCTGTTAGGCAGCATAGTTACGAATTTGTTATGAGGTCATAGAGAGCTGTTATTTAAAAAGCCAATTTACAAAGGAGGAATCATCATGAATGAAACAAAAGCGATGGAAGAGATGAAACGGTTGGCGGGTACCCGGACGGAAAAGAATCTGGAGGCTGCATTCGCTGGGGAATCCCAGGCTCACGTAAAATATACCCTGTTCGCCAGACAGGCTGAAAAGAATAGTGCCATGAGCCGGCAGATTGCAGATATTCTGGATGAAACTGCGGCACAGGAACGGGCCCATGCAAAGATCTGGTTCTGGCTGTTGGGGGATTTATCCAAATCAACGCCTGAGCATCTGAAGATGGCGGCTGACGGTGAAAATGAAGAATGGACTTCTATGTATCCGGGATTTGCCAAAACGGCAAAAGAAGAAGGATTTGAAGAGATCGCTTTTCTCTTTGAACGGGTAGCGGAAATTGAAAAGCGGCATGAAAAGCAATACCGGCTGCTACTTGCGAATATTGAAAATGAAAAGTTGTTCAAACGGGATGAAAAAAAGCTTTGGATGTGTGCCAATTGCGGCTATGTAGTTGAATCTGTTGAGGCACCGATAGAATGTCCGGTCTGTGCCCATCCCAGACCATTCTTCGCAATCAAGGCGGAAAATTATTGACCGGTGATTTCTCGATTTGCAATAAAGATTCGGAAATCATTTGACAAAGACAGTCTGACTTCATATAATAATGCGTAGCGATGATAAGAACAAGTATTCCGCTGCTGCAGCGAGCCGGGTGGGTGAAAGCCGGCAAGAGGCGGAAGAAGGCAGCTTTGAGCGTAATCGAATAACCATTGAGGCGGATCACAGTTTGGTGGTCAAGCAGGGTGGAACCGCGGAGACAATCCGTCCCTGTAACATTAATTTGTTGCAGGGGCGTTTTTATTTGTGTGCTGTGGTTCCGACAGCGCGGATGGATAAAACGGGAGTTGCACAGCGAAGGCGGCTTTGTGACACGAAGGAGGAAAAAATGGATTTTCAGCAAATGATCTTGACACTGCAGAAATTCTGGTCTGAGCAAGGGTGTATCCTGGCTCAGCCCTATGACATGGAAAAAGGGGCGGGAACCATGAATCCCTTTACTTTTTTACGGGTTCTGGGACCGGAGCCTTGGCGGGTGGCATATGTTGAACCTTCTAGGCGCCCGGCTGACGGTCGGTATGGTGACAACCCGAACCGTCTGTTCCAGCATCATCAATACCAGGTCATCATCAAGCCGTCGCCGGCCAATATTCAGGATTTGTATTTGCAGAGTCTGGCAGCTCTTGGGTTTAAAGCGGAGGAACACGATATCCGTTTCGTAGAGGATAATTGGGAATCTCCCACGCTGGGTGCCTGGGGATTAGGATGGGAAGTCTGGCTGGATGGCATGGAAATCACCCAATTCACCTATTTCCAGCAGGTCGGCAGCCTGGACATTAAACCGGTGGCCGTTGAGATTACGTACGGCTTGGAACGAATTGCCATGTATATCCAAGGCGTGGAAAATGTGTATGACGTGAAGTGGGTCGGGAATGTGACCTACGGTGATGTGTTCCATGACAATGAAGTGGAGCAGAGCTGGTATTCTTTCCAGCTGGCGGATACGGACATGCTGTTCGATATGTTTGAGAAGTTTGAAAAAGAAGCGGAGAGGATTGTGGAGACCGGGAATATCCGCCCGGCTTATGACTATGTGTTAAAATGTTCCCATACCTTTAACCTGCTGGACAGCCGGGGCGCAATCAGTGTCAGCGAGCGGGCCGCCTATATCGGGCGTGTGCGCCGTCTGGCCCGCCTGTGTGCAAAAGCTTATGTGGAACAACGGGAAAAGATGGGCTTCCCATTGCTGAAGGGAGGAAACAGATAATGAAAAAATTATTGTTTGAAATCGGAACGGAAGAACTGCCGGCCAATTATATGCCGAATATCTTAAGAGACCTTGAGATCCTTGCTAGGAAAAAGTTGCAGGATGCCCGTATCCCATTCGGGGATGTGAGCGCACTGGGTACACCCCGCCGTCTGGCAGTTCTCGTCAGTGATGTGGAAGAAACCCAGGCTGACAACACGGAAGAGTTTAAAGGACCCGCCGTAAATATTGCCTTTAAGGACGGGGAACCTACCAAAGCGGCCCAGGGTTTTGCCCGTGGCAAAGGAGTAGACGTAAAGGATCTTGTCATCCGGGACAATTACATTTATGCTGTCAGACATACGCAGGGCCGGCCAGTTGCCGAGTTGCTGCCGCGTGTATTGGACGAGATACTGAACAATATCCCATTTCCCAATCATATGCGGTGGGCAGACTTCGATTTCCGCTTCCTGCGGCCGATCCACTGGATGGTGGCGCTGTTTGGGTCAGATGTGGTTCCGGTATCGGTCACTGATGTAAAATCTGACAGGTATACCATGGGACACCGTTTCTTAAGCAACCGGAAAATCGAAATTCCGGTTGCCGATGATTACGAAAAGATTTTGGAGGACAATTTTGTTATCGTTGACCAGGGAAAGCGCAAGGAGATGATTCACAGGCAGATCACAGAGCTGGCGCAGGCTGAAGGCGGTGAAGTGGAGATTGCACCGGATCTGCTGGAGGAGGTTAATTACCTTGTGGAATATCCCACTCCACTGTGTGGGACATTTGAAGAAAAATATCTAGCCCTGCCGGAAGCTGCCATCATTACTCCCATGCGGGATCATCAGCGTTACTTCCCGGTCCGCAATCGCGACGGAAAGCTGTTGAACAAATTTATTGCGGTGCGCAATGGCGGCAGTGCATTTCTTGAAAATGTGATACACGGGAATGAGCGGGTGCTTCGGGCACGTCTCAGCGATGCGGAATTTTTCTTCAACGAAGACCGCAGGCAAAAGCTGGAAGACTATGAGGAAAAGATCAAGACCGTTGTGTTCCAGGAAGGTCTGGGCAACATGTACGATAAGAGCCAGCGGCTCATACAGCTGGTGGAAATGATACATTTTAACCTGCAGAGCCGTGTCCCGCTGGAGGATCTGAAGCGGGCAGCCCGTTTAAGCAAGTGCGACCTCGTGACCGGAATGGTAACGGAGTTCACTGAACTACAGGGTGTTATGGGGCGTGAGTATGCGCGTCTGGACGGGGAAAAGAAAGATATCTGCGAAGGCATTTTTGAACATTATCTGCCCCGGTTTGCGGGCGATATCCTGCCGTCCACTGAACTCGGCCGGATACTTGGTATCGCAGACAAGGTTGACAATATTGTGGCGACCTTCAGCCGTGGCAAAGCACCGACCGGTTCTCAGGATCCTTTTGCGCTGCGACGCCAGGCATTGGGTATCATTAACATCCTGCTGGAAGGAAAAATGAATCTGGACATGGCCAAGGTAACGGGGGCTGCCGTCCTGCTGTTGAAGGTTCCAATGGAAAAGGTAAAGGACCTGGTACAGCAGATCCTTGAGTTTATCAGGCTTCGTTTCCGTAACCTGTTGCTGGAGCAGAAAGTCCGTTATGATGTCATTGATGCAGTTTTTGCGGAGGAACGCAATAATGATTTATATGATCTGTATCTGCGGGTCCGGGCGCTAAATGAATATGTGAACGGTGATAAAGCTACGGCCGTAATACAGGCGGCAACCCGTGTCAACAACCTCAGCAATAAGGCGGAGATAGAAATTCCCGTCAATGAATCCTTGCTTACAGCACAGGCGGAAAAAGACTTGTATGTGGCAGTCAGGAAGCTGGATACGGAGATTATCCCGCTCGTGATCCGCTGCGACTATGCCGGTGCGCTGAATCTGTTGAGCGAACTGAACGAACCGGTGAACAAGTTCTTTGATGATGTGATGGTTATGGACAAGGATGAAGCAGTGAAGAATAACCGCCTTTCCCTGTTGTGTCAGGTGAAGGACTTGGTAAATTGTGTCGGGGATCTTTCCAAAATTGTAATGTGAGAAGATATTCCGGCTATGCCTGGCTTTAAGACAATCCATCCTGATGCGTTTTTCGGCGCATCAGGATTTTTTTGTTTCGGGAGGGTGTAACCAGGAGGATTATCCGCAATTTTGTTGCAATTAGGTGGTGAATGACCCGGTCGGTTTTGCGGAAGTTTGTAAATAGCATTTGGTTTATACCAGACGATTATAATTAATAAGTAGCTCTTGAATATCTGATAAATAGGTGGTATAGTATATACTATAAAGAGGTTGTTTAGTTTTATGTGTACAATAATAATATAAAAAAGGAGAGAACATTATGGAGAAAGAAAAGGAATATCTGTTGTGGTTTGAGCAGATGGAACGCAAAGATGTAGCAATTGTCGGTGGGAAATCCTCCTCGCTGGGAGAGATGACGGCTAAAACAGATGTGCCGGTTCCCTATGGCTATGCGACAACTGCATACGCATACCGTTACTTTATAGAAAAGACCGGTCTAAAGCAGAAAATGGCGGACCTGATTTCACAACTGACCGATGTGGAAAATACAGCGCTTTTGCGGGATATCAGCGCAAAACTCCGTAAGGCAATCATGGACGAAGAAATGCCCAAGGATCTGCAGGCTGCTATTACCAAGGCGTATAAAGAATTGGGTAAGAAGGTTGGTGAAAAGGAACCTTACGTAGCCGTTCGGTCCAGCGCTACGGCAGAGGATCTTCCTGATGCAAGCTTTGCAGGACAGCAGGATACATACCTGAATGTCCAGGGCGCCAAAATGATTATTCAAAAGGTTAAGGAATGCTATGCTTCCTGTTTTACCGACCGTGCCGTATATTATCGGGAGAAACAGGGATTTGACCATCTGGATGTGGCCTTGTCTGCCGTTATTCAGATGATGGTATATTCTAAGGCTGCCGGCGTTATGTTTACGGTCAATGTAGCTAATGGCGAAGACAAGAACGTGTTGATCGAAGGCGCTTACGGTCTGGGCGAATATGTTGTTCAGGGCACGGTAACACCGGATGACTATCTGGTATCCAAGGATAAGCTGGAAATTCTGGAAAAGACAATTAATCCGCAGGAAATTAAGCTGATCCGCAAACCGGGCGGTGATGTGGAAGAAGTTACGGTGCCGAAAGAGGAAGGCGAAGCTCAGAAGCTGACGGACGCGCAGATTAAAGAGCTGGCCGGATATGCGCTGAAGATTGAAAAGCATTATGGTTGCTATATGGATATGGAGTGGGGTATTGACGAAAGGGACGGTAAGATATGGATCCTGCAGGCCCGCCCTGAGACGGTCTGGAGCCGTCGTAAGGCAAAAGAAACTGAGAAAACGGAAGCAAAGGAGGCTACTACCGTGGAGCGTAATGTAATCGTTAAAGGCGCCCCTGCAAGTCCCGGACAGGTTGCCGGCAAAGCCCATGTCATTCTTGACCCGTCTATGATCGATGAATTTAAACAGGGCGAAATTCTGGTCACAGAAATGACTGCGCCTGACTGGGTACCGGCTATGAAAAAAGCGAAAGCTATCGTCACCGACAGCGGTGGCATGACCTGTCATGCTTCCATCGTCAGCCGCGAATTGGGGATTCCCTGTATCGTCGGCACCAAAAGCCGAGGCGCAGCGGCTACTGCGTCCATTCAAAATGGCGATGACATTACGGTAGATGCCACCCATGGCGTAGTTTATGAAGGTATTCTGGAAGAAACAAAACCGGCTGCCGCCGTTGCAGCTCCTGCGGCCGGTGCAACGGTGACGGCTGAGTTCTTCCCGCCTACTGGCACAAAGATCTATATGAATCTTGGCGATCCAGAACTGGCAGAAAAATACGCATCTCTTCCCTGCGATGGCATCGGTCTGATGCGCGAGGAATTCATTTGGACGACTTATATCCATGAACATCCCCTGTACCTCATTAAGACAGGCCATCCGGAAAAGGTTGTGGATCAATTAGCTGAAGGCATCCGACAGGTCTGCCAGGCCATGGCGCCGCGTCCGGTGACCCTGCGTTTCAGCGATTTTAAATCCAGCGAATATCGCGACCTGAAAGGCGGCGACGAATTCGAGCCTTATGAACCCTCTGCCCTATTGGGCTGGCGCGGAGCTTCCCGCTACTACGACCCGAAATATATCGAAGGTTTCAAGCTCGAATGCCAGGCGGTACGGAAGGTCCGTGAGGAGTTCGGCTTAAAGAACCTGAACGTTATGATTCCGTTCTGCCGTAATATTGATGAAGCCCGGAAGGTTACGGCCATCATGGCGGAGCAGGGACTGGCCAGGGGTAAGGATTTCAAGGTGTGGCTCATGGCGGAGATTCCTTCCAATATTATCCTGGCAGACCAGTTCAATGAGTTCGTGGACGGCTACTCCATCGGATCCAATGACCTGACCATGCTGATCTTGGGATGTGACCGGGATAATGATACTGTTTCCCATATCTATGATGAACGGAATTTGGCAGTCCGGCGAGCCGTGCGTCATCTGATCGAGGTGGCCCATAAAGCTGGAAAGACGGTTTCCATCTGTGGCCAGGCTCCGTCGGTATATCCGGAATTCTGTGAATTCTTGATTAAGAGCGGCATCGACAGCATATCCGTAAATCCGGATACGGTTAAATTTACCAAAAAGCTGGCGGCACAAATTGAGCAGCGCATACTGTTGGATTCCCTGACTCACAGAGGCCGCGAAGAAGCAGAGAATCTGAACTGGTAAGGGAAAAGCGTAAAACGGCATCACATCTGCATATGCAGTGAGGGAATATCCGTTTATCTTTTAAACAGAATGGGATAGTAACAAAATAAGCTCATTATCGGCATCCTTTCGGATGCCGATTTTTCTGTTCTGAAACCAAGGATCCGGCATCATTTTCCGGGCAGATGGAATAGGAATATATCTAGAGTTTGTGAAAAAAAAGTAAAATTATAGCACTTTTGTAAATCAACCTATACATTGCGGTTTAATCAGTGATATAATTACTATGTATGCGTATGTCAACTTTCAGATAAAAAAATCTGGAATCAAAGACATCGCATAGAGCCAGATTTTCTTTTCACGGGAATTGCCTGAAGGATCGGCGGGCTTTTGGAAAGGAGCCTTACCGTGAAAATTGTTATGTTTTTAAGCAGTTTATTCCTTGGAGTTGCAAGCGGTTCATTCCTAAATCGCCGATATGATTCTGTAACGTTGTGCCGCACATTGCTGTTCGGGATTTTCCTGTCGTTTCTGGCATATTTTGCCGGATGTTATTTTTTCCCGGGTATCCGTCTGGTAACTGTTTGGCTATTTCTTTTTGGCCTGACGGTGGAAACGTATATTGATATCCGGCATATGATTATATTGGACGAGATTCTTCTGGTCATCTTATTTGCGGGACTGGGTTACAGGACGGCTTGCGGGGAGGGATGGCAGGAACCGTTGACAGGAGTTGTTACTGGCATTCTGGTTACTGGATTGATCTACATCGTGAGCAAAGGCGGATTTGGTTTGGGCGATGTGAAGTATACAGGGGTTCTGGGAGTTTGGCTGGGAGCACCGGGTATACTTGTATGTCTTGCCTTGGCGTTTGTAACTAGCGGCATAGCAGCTGTTTTGCTGTGTGTCTTTCGTAAAGTTACGCTGAAGTCAAAGGTTCCCTTTGGTCCATTTCTCAGCTTGGGGGCGGGTTTGAGCTTTTTTTACCAGCCACAGATCCTGGCATGGTACCTTTCCTGGTTTTTATAACAGGAGGAGGCACGGTCATGGATTTTTCACGCATTCTTTTTACGTTATTTTACGGTGAAAAGACGACACTTCTTCCGGAAGTGTCGAAAATTGAGATCCGCCATGGAAAAAGATCATTGACGCTGGATCTTCCGAAGTCATTTCAAAACTGCAATTACCTGTATCGCCCGGAAGAGATGGCAGGGTGGCTGCGAGCAGTCCTGGAAGCGAAACACATTCGTGTCAGGAGATGCAGATTTGTATTAGATAGCAGTCAGGTTTATCTGCAGACACTTATGCTGCCGGATATGACAGACAAACAGCAGGAAAAATGGATCTTTTGGGAAAGTGGAAAGCATGTCCCCTTTGAACAGGGAACCTATCAGGCAGCGCTGTATCCCTGGAACTCGGGAGAGAGTGGGGAAGAGATGGCTGTATCCTGGAAAGAGGACGCTCTGCCGGGAGAAAAGGCATTCCTCCTGGTTGCACTTCCACAGGAGAAGTTAGACGGTCTGAAGCGCTGCGCGGGATTTCTGCAAGCGGGGCTTGTTGAAGTAACTGCTGTGTGCCCTGATGGGACAGTGCTTCCTATTAACCTGCTCCCGAAGATACCGTGGAAAAAAAGAGCCCTCCATTGGACTTATAAAGGGCTGACATTTCTCTGTACGACTATTTCTCTTCTACTTTTAATCTGGAATGCTGTTGCATGGCAGCAGAAAAAAGACATACTGCAGGATGTCCGGCAGCAGCTTCAACCGCTGGACGAGGTCAAAAAGGAGTACATAAGAGGGAAGGAACTGGAATACCGGATCGGCGAATACCGGAAAGCTCTCCAGGGTATATCCCGAAAGACTGTTGTTTGGCATCAGGTGCTGGAAACTGTAGCAGAGAACCTGCCGGATGAATGTTGGTTGGAGGAAATCAGGGGAAAAGAAGGATCTTCGTCTCAGCTGGAGATACATGGCTGTTCTATGGCACTGACCCGGTCCATGGAATTTGCGGACCGGCTGAAAGCTTCAGAAATTCTCACCGGAGTACGGATGGCGGAAAGTAGTGAGAGAGATATAACACGGAAAATCCCGGATACATATGAAAATCCTGCAGTGACATTTATTCTTCAGGCAGGTCTCAATCCTGACAGGAAGGGGGCGTTGCCATGAATCTGCAGATACATTCATTCCTGCCATTAAAAAAAATTCAAATATTTAAAAAGAGCATGACTGAAAACAACAGAAATGCCTGTATGCTGATGCTTTCAGTCGTCCTCCTGACTTGCACTGTGACAGAGGTTGTGCAGCCCCTGCGGCAAGAAATGTTGAAGATGGATGAGCAGGCGAGGTATGCGAAAAAAGAAATCGTGGTTTATCGCAAGTTTCTTCATGAGTCTGACAGGAAGCAAAGGCTCATGCAACAGCAGATAGCACTGCAGCGGTTAAAGGACAGTCTTCCGGAACGACCTGAAGAAAACGGCTTGGCGGATTGGATCTGCAGGACGGCAAAGCAAAATGGAGTGATAGTCCGACAGATGAAGCGTGTCGCGGTAGGCACTGCAGGTACTGGACGGGGGAATGAAAATTCCTCGGATGAGAAGAAGATAAAAAACGGCACCGGTATCAAGAGCAACGGGCTGACGGAAGAGCGCTCCATAACAGGAGAGCACCGGATCCGAAGGTTCGCCTGGGATACGGAATTTGCCGGAACATGGTGGGCACTGATGGAATTTATCAGAGACATTGAGACACAGGATCCTATTTCACGGCTGGAGACCGTGCAGGTCCGACGGGGCAAGGACTTAGGATTGACTTTGCGTGCGCGGATCAACATATATTATTTTCCGGGGACTGAGCGCAGATGTTTGCGTATAAACGAGGACAAAGGAAGGAAAAGTCATGAATCTGCAGGATAAAAGGTTGCGAATTCTTATCATCGGAGTCGTGGTCATATTGGGAGTGGTCGCATTCCGTGTAATCTCGAACATCATGGCACGGAATACGGCTGCCAAAAGCAGCAGGCAGGGTCGGACTGCCGTGATTACGGCTGCTTATCCCAAGCGGGAGACGATTATACCGAAATTCCGTTTTTCCGGTACGCTGGACCCCATATGGCAGGCTGATGTGGCAGCTAAGGTGGACGGGCGTATCGAAAAGGTCCTCGTGGAGGAAGGACAAGCTGTTAAAGCCGGGCAGTCGCTGGTTGTGCTGGAACAGATAGATACGGCAGCTGGTTTGATGAATGCCAAGGGCACATATTTGGATGCCAAGACAAATTATGAAAAAGCAAAGATGGATGTGCGTCGTTATGAAGAACTATATCGGAAGGGTGCGGTTTCTCAGGAAGCGCTGGATAATATGCGTTTTGCCCTGGAAAATGCCAGGGGAAAACTGGAGGCTGCCCAGGGTAGTCTTTCTTCCGCCGAATCAAACATGGGAGGCACTACCGTAACCACACCTCGAAAAGGTATTGTTCAGAAGCGCTATTTCCAGGAAGGATATTACGCCAAGGTTGGGACAGCCTTGTTTAATATCGCAGATATTTCCACCCTGCTCGCGAAGATTGATGTTCCCGAAGGATATGTCAACAGCGTGGCTGTAGGAGGAGAGGTGGTATTTACCATTCCGTCCATGAGTGGCGACGATAAAACGGCAAAGGGGCGTATTACCCGCATCAGCCCGGTTGCGATGCAGCCGGCTCGGACTTTTGAGGCAGAGGTTACGGTGGATAACAGCGATAACCGCCTGCGGGGCGGTATGTATGCGGAGGCGCTGATTACCGCAATTCCGAAAAACAACGTGCTGACGATTCCCATGACAGCCATTTCCATGAGGGATGACCAGCGCACCTGTTTCGCCATAGAAGATGGAAAGGCAGTGCGAAAGATACTGACTACCGGATACATAGGGGAGAATCTGGTGGAAGTGTTGGGCGGCGTCAGCGAGAAGGATTATATTATTACCGGAGGACTGAACAAGGTCCGTGAAGGCGCAGACGTTAAAGTGTCAGGGAAGGAATCGGGAAAAGAATGATAGAAACTTTTATCAAACGTCCTGTCTTTACCACAATGTTTATCCTGGTATTGATTGTATTCGGCATTCGTGCGTATCCGGGACTGGGTGTGGATCTTTATCCGGATGTGGACCTTCCTATGGTCGGTGTTACCGTTACTTACGAAGGCACAGCTCCTGAAGAGATGGAGACGCTGATCACAAAACCCATCGAGAGCCGGGTGAGTCAGGTTTCCGGTATAAAGACCATTACATCAACGATCCGCGAGGGGTATTCCCAGACGGTGCTGGAATTTGAGATGGGGGTCGACCCGCGCCAGATGTCCAGTGAGGTTCGCGAAAAGGTGGCTGGCGTGCGCCGGATGTTGCCGGATGATATCGACGAGCCGGTGGTACAAAGGTTTGATATTTCGTCACAGGCTATCGCGAACTATACGTTCTCTTCGGAGAAACGCAGTACCGGCGAGATCCGCCGTATCGTCAAGGACGTAGTTGTCGACAGCCTGCAGATGCTGGAAGGCGTTGCGGATGTGACTGTTTACGGTTCTGCGGACCGGGCCATGCTGATCCATGTAAAATCAGAAAAACTGGATCAGTACGAAATTTCCTTCCAGACAGTGCTGAAAAAGGTAAATGATGCCAATCTCAATACTCCGGGCGGCAAGGTGAGGGATAATAACAATACCATCACAGTCCGTACCATGGGCAAGCTGAATACTATCGACGACTTTAAGCGGATCATTGTTGCCAATAAGGACGGAAAGCCCATCCGGCTGACGGATGTTGCGGATGTGGAGGATGATTGGAAAGATGCAGAGTCCTTTGCCCGTACGAATGGGGTGCCGTCCGTTATGATGGCCGTTCGGAAGCAGAGCCGCACCAATACCGTCGAGGTCATTGATGCAGTTAACAAGGAACTGAATAAGATTATGAAACAGGATATGCCGCCGGATATCAAGGTATCAGTTGTGCAGGATCAGAGCCGATATATCCGCGAAAATGTGGCCGATGTCTGGAATACTATCTTGTTCGGCGGATTCCTTGCTCTCCTGATTACCTATATGTTCCTTGGCGACCTTCGAGCCACAATTATCGGCGGCCTTGCGATTCCCACGTCTGTCATCGCTACTTTCTTCCTGATGGGTCTCATGGATTTTACCCTGAACAATATGTCCCTGATGGGGTTGTCACTGGCGGTCGGGTTCCTGATCGACGACGCTATCGTTCTGGTGGAAAATATCTTCCGGCATATGGAGTTGGGAAAGGATCCGTTCCGTGCCTCTGCTGATGCCACAAAAGAACTGGTACTGGCGATTCTGGCAACCTCCATGTCGTTACTGGCTGTCTTTGTGCCGATCGGAAGCATGGGCGAGACGGTCGGTCAGTTCTTCAAGCAGTTTGGTCTGACCGTGGCGTTTGCGCTGACGTTCTCAACCATTTCGGCATATTCCCTTACCCCAATGGTTTCCGCCCACTGGCTGAAGGCGCCGGGGGAGGATAAAACAAGGCGGCCGGCATTAGTGGATTCTGCCTTGGAACGTTTTAACAATGGGTTTGAATATGTGCGGGGTCTTTATGATGAACTGATGGCCTTTGCGATTCGGCATCCCAAAAAGATCGTGGCCGGTTCCCTTGCAACATTGGTATTCAATCTTTTTTTGATACCCTTTGTAGGAACAGAACTTCAGCCGATTTATGACTCCGGAGAGTTTCGCGTTAACCTAAAGGCGCCGGCGGGCATTGGTTTGGATCAGATGGCAAGATGGTCAAAGCCGATGGAGGACATGGTAAGAAAAATTAAAGAAGTCAACGTAACCGCAATGCACTTGGGCGGGATTCGGACTCCGGTAAACGAAGGAGCTATTGAAGTCAGGCTAAAACCGCTGGCAGACCGGAAGCGTGGTATGTTGGACATTATGGACGAGCTTCGCAGGGATTTTAGGGATATCGGCGAGATGCAGGTCTCGGTAGTAACCAATCAGGGCAACCGCGGGGATCCGAGGCCGGTGCAGATTGGTTTACGGGGCAGCGATCTGACCAAACTGACAAGATATGCCAACGATCTTGCGGAAAAAATACGCCAGACGCCGGGCTCTGCGGACGTAGAAGTGGTAGGTATCGACCCGGAACCAGAGATCATGGTGCGGTTGGACCAGATGAAAGCAAGCCAACTGGGACTGGATAACACCAGTGTCGGTAAGGTCGTGCAGTATGCGTTCCAGGGTAAGAGTACAACTAACTCGTATACGATTGGTAATAATGACTATGATATCGTCATACAGATGGATAGAAATGACCGCAGGACCATCCAGGACGTTGCGAATCTGCTGGTTTCCACCGAAACCGGCACGTTCGTCCGTCTTGGAGATGTGGCGGAAGTGACGCTTGGTTCTGGTCCTACGCGTATCGACCGGGAAGGCCGCCAGCGCCAGATCGGGGTGTATTCCAATACGGTAGGGACCTCTGCCGGCGACCTGCTGAGAATCATCGAAGGACAGTTGATTCCGGAACTGAATATGGATATCGGATACCGGTATAAATTGATTGGAAACTCTGACATGATGAGCCGTGTCTTCAGGGAAATAGTTAAAGCGGTGGTTCTCGCTATTGTATTGATTTATATGGTGCTGGCTGCTGAATTTGAAAGCTTTACCCAGCCATTTGTTATCATGATGAGTCTTCCTTTTGCCATCATCGGCGCGGTGCTGGGGCTCTTGGTTGCCAACCAGACCGGAAACATGATGTCCCTGATCGGCATTACCATGCTGTTAGGCCTGGTTACAAAAAACGCGATTCTATTGGTTGACTATGCCAATCAGGCAAGGGAAAAGGGGCTGCCACTGAAAAAAGCTGTTCTGGAAGCCTGTTCCCTGCGCCTTCGTCCGATTTTGATGACTACGCTGTCCACCATGCTCGGTATGTTGCCTGTGGCACTGGGTATTGGCGCCGGCGCAGAGTTGCGGCAGAGCATGGGTGTCGTATTGATCGGCGGGCTTACCACATCGACCCTGTTAACGCTGGTCGTAGTACCACTGATTTATATGCTGACGGAAGAATACAAAGAAAAGCGAAAATCACAGAAAGCAGTCTGATCACAGATGATTTTCATAGCGATACGGTCAAGATTTGCCTGACAATTGATGATGAACTCAAACAATTTTCTGGTTTTGGAGGAACCAATGACGTACGAAACAGATATGAGTGAAGCGCTGGCTGCGTACAAAGCTGGCCGGCTGACTGAAAAAGAGGTTTTGGACGCATTTCATAATCTGGGTATGACCGATCTCGGGTTTGCAAAGCTGGATCACAATCGTAGCCTGCGTAGGGGATTCCCGGAAGTCGTATATTGTGAAGGAAAATCTATCCAGCAGGCGAAAACCATTTTGACGGTGCTGGCTTCACGTCATGCGAATGTGTTGGGCACCAGGGCATCTGAGGAATTGTATGAAGCACTCAGGGAGGAAATCCCGGAAGCGTCCTACCATCCGCAGGCGAGGTTAATCGTTCTGGAACGGGAGCCTCTGCCCAAGGATCTGGATCATAAGATTGCCGTTGTCACTGCTGGGACCAGCGATGTTTCTGTGGCCGAAGAAGCGGCGCTTACTGCGGAGCTGATGGGAAATGAAGTCATGCGCATCTACGATGTAGGTGTTGCAGGAATTCACCGACTTTTAGGACATGTCGAAGAGATCAGGAGCGCCAATGTGATCATCGTGGTTGCCGGCATGGAAGGGGCTTTAGCGAGCGTGGTTGGCGGGTTGGTAGAAAAGCCTGTTATCGCAGTTCCCACAAGTGTTGGTTATGGAGCAAATTTTAGGGGTCTTTCCGCGTTGCTGGGGATGCTGAACAGCTGCAGTGCAGGAGTGGCTGTTGTTAACATTGACAATGGGTTTGGGGCAGGACGGATGGCAAGCATTATTAATCATTTGAGATAAAAGAGGAGAACTGGTATGAAGGTCCTGTATATCGAACCATTTGCTGGTATCAGTGGGAATATGTTATTAGGAGCGTTGTTGGATGCAGGGGTTCCATTTGCGTACCTGCAGGAAGAATTTGCAAAGCTACATTTGGGCGGGTATGAACTGATTGATAAAAGCGTCAACAAAAGTGGAATCCAGGCACGATATTTTAATGTAGTGTTGCCGGAAGAAATTGCGTATCATGACGACTGTGTCAAGGAGCACCATCAAGAACATGAACATGGTCACAACCACGATGATGAACACTTACACCATCACAGTCACAGGCATCATCATGACCACCGCAATCTGCGTGAAATTGAAGCGATACTGGATCAATCCGGGTTACCCGGCGATGTCATCGGCAAAGCGAAAGAAGTCTTTCTGACTATTGCTAGGGCGGAAGCGAAGGTGCATGGGACAACTGTGGAAAAAATTCATTTCCATGAGGTTGGGGCCATCGATACGATTATTGATGTGGTCGGCAATATTTTAGCATTGCGGTATCTGGGGATTGAAAAAATTTTTACGGCCCCGGTAAACACGGGGTTCGGGTTTGTTCAGTGTGCCCACGGGCAGATGCCTGTCCCGGCTCCAGCGACGGCTGAACTGCTGCAGGAACTGCCTCATTACCGGGGAACTGTCGCTAAAGAAATGACTACTCCCACCGGGGCCGCATTGTTAAAGGTATTGGCGGTTCCGGTAAGTGATGTTCCGTCTGGTTTCATTGGGAAAGCCGTCGGATATGGTGCTGGAACACGTGATGTTTCCATTCCCAATGTATTAAGGATCAATGTAGGTGTTCTGGATGAGGCCCCTGTTTTTTCCGGAGGGAACCATTATCAGGAAGATACTCTCTTGATACTGGAATGTAACCTGGATGATATCAATCCGGAGATCCTTCCTTATGTGATGGAAAAATTACTGGATGCAGGAGCGCTGGATGTATGGCTCCAGCCGATTTTGATGAAGAAAGGACGGCCAGGCCAGATGCTGAAGGTCTTATGCAGGTCAGAAAAACAGGACATTCTGCAGCAAATCATTTTTATGGAAACGACCACACTGGGAATACGTAGTTACCCGGTAAAACGTATCTCGCTGGAGCGTCGATGGAAAATGGCAGAAACCTCCTGGGGATCGGTGCGAGTCAAGGAGGGTCTGATGAACGGCAAGGTCGTGAATGCAGCTCCTGAATTTGAAGACTGCAGGAAACTTGCTGAACAAAGCGGGCAGCCTCTGAAGACGGTAGAAGCCGCTGCCTTGAAAGAATCTTTGATTTCATAAGAATTATATATGAAAACACATTAACACCTCCGTCAATACATGCTGCTGGAAGAATCTGAAAGGTTACTGGAGCAGCTTCAATGCTGATATAATAAAACACTTGAGAACAGGTGACGTCATTTTGGAATTTGAAGATTATGTCAACGCGATAGAAGAATCATTATGTACATTGGGAAATGTTCAGACCAAAACCATTGAATACGGCGTGCAGATCATATTAACAGGAATCGGGAAAAAAGTTACGCTTAATGTGTATAATGGAAGGAAGGGAATCAGCCTGGTCTGGGGCGGCGGCGATTCTGATCTGCAGACGCAGGCGATAGATCTTGTCCACCGCATTATGCCGCAGGACATCAGAAGTGGTAACATTACCGGCAGCAAAAAGAAAAAAGAGGAGCAGGTTATTGGTGATGCACCGGGAGAAGCGTGTATCAACGCTGAAAAGGTTCGTTTCCTGTTGGAGGATGAACCGGGATTTCCGGGTGTCTGGATGGGCAGCGATGAGAGCGGAAAAGGGGATTATTTTGGTCCGCTGGTGGTTGCGGCTGTTTGTCTCGACCGAAAAAGGGGAGAGACGCTGCTGGAAGCCGGAGTGAAAGATTGCAAGACCATGTCGGATAACCGGGTAACGGAACTGGCAGAGGTCATTAAAAAAACATCCTTGGCCTTCAGTGTGCTGGTGATGAAACCCCATGTTTATAATATTCGTTATGGGCAGATACAGGGGCAGGGAGGTACTCTAAACGTTTTACTGGCTCTTGGGCATATCGCGGCCCTGAAAAAAGCGTGGGAAAAATTTCCAAAATGCAAGTGGGCTCTTGTCGATCAGTTTGCCAAAAATGACAGTATTCCCGATGGTGTGCATGCTTTCAATCCCCATATGAAGATTCTTCAGCGGCCCAGGGCGGAAGAGGATATCGCAGTAGCCGCGGCTAGTGTACTGGCAAGGGCTGCGTTTTTGCAGGAAATCCAGGAGTTGGGGAAAACGGCCGGGATTGGCCGAATCCCCAAGGGCGGGGGAGAGGCTGCAACCAATGCAGCACGCCGCCTGTTACAAAAACAGGGTTCAGATGTGTTAGGCCATTATGTAAAGCTGCATTTTGCCAACACACGGAATTTATAAAACGAATTTGAAATGATTATGGGATATTCCGTTTTCGGAAAAATCCGATATGGTCATTTCGTTGCCGGTCTTGTCTGACAGATGCGAAAATGGAAATAAGATAAAGATTGACGCCGGGTGGTTTTGCGGCAGGAAATTTGGTGGCTCAGGAAATGCATCGTAGTAAACTCTTAAAAAGGATTGCGCTGTTGGCAGTTTTTGTATTGTCCGTATCAGCTGCAGTTATTTACTTCACGTTTGATATTCGTGCGCTTGATTATTTGACCATGTTTTCATCGTGGTCTATTTTGTGCGCAATTGGATCTCTTGCAATCGGATTATTCTTTGACGGAACTCGTCTATTGACGCTGGCTAGGATTACGGGGGAAGAACTTTCGTTACCAGACGTGACAAAGGTTGTGCTCAGCAATTATTTTCTGGCACTTTTGACACCGGGCGCATCCGGGGGAGCCATTGCACAGGTCATGTTTATGCGTCGGGCCGGGGTTCCGGTGGCCCGTTCCACGCTGATCATCCTGGTACGTACAATCATGTCGATTTTTTTCCTGATCATCATGGTACCTTTTTTTATGGAACAGGATGAGGCGATTACCAGCTGGATTCCATTGCCGGTCATTGTTCTGGTATCACTGATTTTTATTTCCATACCTGTCATTTCAATTATTTTGATGCATACGGATTATCCTGAACGGATGATTTACTATTTTTCCCGTTATTTCAAGCATGAAAGAAGGCGCCAGGCATATCGATGGTACCATGATTTTCGGCAGGCAGTATATGTCATGGGGAAACAGCCGGTCATGGTTTTGCGGGCATTTATCGAGTCAGGGGTAAGTCTGACTTTTATTTACCTGACAGTGCCCTGTTATTTTATGGGCCTGCAATTTCAATTTGACCTGATACAGGTCTTGGGACGTATGTATCTGCTGAACTTGGTCTTGTATTTTTCGCCTACACCAGGGGGGAGCGGGATTGCAGAAGCCGGTTTTGTCGTGCTTTTCTCCCATCTGGTTCCTAGTGGCACTGTTGGTATTCTAGCGGTGTTATGGCGTTTTACAGCGGAATATCTTCCCTTTGTTTTGGGAGCCTGCATCACGTTGCGGGCGTTTGGCTCAAATGTGCTTTCTGCAGCGGAAAAGCAGATGGATAAAAAGGGGACAGAAGAATGAACCGTGTATCCAAAAATGTTTTTTTGGTTCTGTTTTTTATAACAGGTATGGGATTGTTCTTCGCAAACAACTCCATCCCGCTGCTGGATCCGGCAGAACCTGTCTGCGCAGAAATTGCTAGGGAGATGGCAGAATCTCAGGATTATCTGATACCCCGGCTTTATGGTGTATATCTTTTGGATACCTGTCCTCTGTATTTCTGGTTTGCAGCCGGCGCTTTCCATATATTTGGCGTCAGTGAGTTTGCAGCCCGTTTTGTTTCGGCTGTAATGGCTGTCCTGACGGTAATGATGGTATATATTTCTGCTACATTACTGTGGAATGAACGGGTCGGGTTTTGGTCCGGCATGATTTTATGCAGCAGCCTGCTGATTTTTTACGCTGGCAAGACCTCGGGAACAGAGACGACACGCCTGTTCTTTATTACCGGGGCCTTGCTTTGTTTTTTACTTGAGCTATACTGGCCTGTATATATTTTTTGTGGATTGGGAATCCTGGTATGGGGACTTTCGGGACTTCTTCTGCCATTTGCTGTGATTATACCGTACTGTGTTCTGACCGGGCACACCAGCGTACTGAAAAGAATACACCTGCTTCCGGGATTGCTTTTGGCCGGTATCTTGTGTTCGCCATGGTTTATCCTTATGTATGAGGCATATGGTATGGAATTTTTGCGGTATGCCTTTTGGGTTGACAATGTGTTTGGTGCTGGAATCCGGTTAGTCTTTCCGATGGCAGGCTGTCGATATTATATTCCGGTCTTGCTGGCGGGGATATTTCCCTGGACTGGATTGCTCCTGAAATCCGTTAAAGACGGGATATGTGAAAGCAAGACCGTCGATCTTCAGAGGAATCTCTTTTTACTGTTATGGTGGATCCTACCCCTGTTGTACTTTTGTTTTCGTGACACGGGGCAGATTTATGTGACTCTTGTTTCTTTTCCTGCGATAGCCGTACTGATCAGCTGGAACATTGAACGTATGGTCCGGGAAGACAAAAATAATTTTAAAAGCTGGGCCTTTCTCAGCATTCTTTCGTATTTGACTGCTTCTGTCTTTTGGGTTGCAGGCGGACAAAAGATGCCTGAACTGGAATTCGGGGCAATTGTGTTGGGCAGTGTTACACTGATGCTTGGCATCGGTGTTGCGGTTTCGTTGCTTGTTTATAAAGACGGCATGCTGGCAGCCTGGCTTCATGCCGCAACGGGTATCCTGACGATGATTATTGCGTATACCTTCCTTCTGCCTGTGGCAGCTCCGTATTTCAGCGTGAAGGATGCGGCGGTGCATTTTGATAATATTACGGCTGATGTTCATCGAAAGGTGTATATTGAAAATTTTTTGCGGCCTGGATTTATGTTTTATGCCCAAATGCCTGGTGTTGGACTGGACTTCGGAAAGCCCGGGGATATTCAAACACTGCTTGGAGACCGTGAATCGAAATACATGGTAATTCGGCGCAGCACCTTTGACACGATGGGAAATCAGGGAAATGCTGCAAGTTGGCACTTGCTGGAAGAACGGAAAGGAATTTGCATTTTTGAAGAAAAATAAATCATAATACAGAGTGAATCGCTGTGAAAACATTTGCGCATCTCATTACTGATACGGTAGATATCTATTTACCTGCAGCAGACAAATCGGGACGCAGTTTTTGATTTGCTTTATCTTGGGGGGCTGTTGCTGGAGAAAATATGGCGCCTTCGTCTTAAATAAATAGAATCGTTGTGGCTACGCAGGATATAGAAGGGGAAAGTGAAATGAGTGAATTTAATCTTCCTTTGTTTATGAAAGTCAAGCCGGATGCGGTAAAGGAATTAAAGGAAAATCTTAATCTGTATTTTCCTGATGTTGCGGGAAAAAAGATTTTAATATTGACTACAGAAGGGCTTCTGCAGGGACTGGATAAAAAAGTTACCGCCCTTTTATCCCAACTGGATGAATATGAAGTGGTCTCGGTTGAAGCAAGTTCTTATGATTATGCTGTTTCTGTTGCAAAGAAGATCAGTATGGAAGGAATCCGGATGATCATCGGTTTTGGCGGAGGTACTGCGCTGGATACAGCAAAATACTCGGCGTTTGTGGCCAATGTTCCGTATATTGCAGTTCCGACGGCTCTCAGCAACGACGGCGTGTGCTCGCCGGTTTCCGTATTGTTTTCCAAGGGAAGCCGGACTCACGCATTTACATCGAAAACCCCGGACGGGCTTCTCATCGATACGGAAATTATCATTAAATCTCCGAGACTTTTGATGGAAGCCGGGGTAGGGGATATTATCAGCAATTATACCGCCCTTTATGACTGGGAGCTTGAATGCAGGATGCATCACGGCCGGCTGAATGATTTTGCATATCTGCTGTCGGAGCGTGCGTTGAATGCCCTATTATATTCCAATATCAAGTCCTTTGTCAGTCAGGAAGGTATCAATATGCTGGCACAGTCCCTGGTATTAAGTGGAATTTCCATGCAGGTCGCGGGCAGCTCCCGACCCTGCAACGGATCGGATCATTTGTTTTGCCATGCTTTAGATCAAATGTTTGACCACGGACTGCCTCACGGAATTGTGGTGGGGATTGGAACTATTGGGGCCGCATGGCTGCAGAAACGGGATTACCGGATGTTGGTGGATTTCCTAAAGGAATATGGCATCAATATCAATCCGAAAAGACGGGGGATTACGGAAGTTATGTTTGTCAGGGCCTGGATGTTTGCCCGGGAAGTGGGAAAAGATCGGTATACGATCCTTGACAACTTGGAAATGATGCCACGGCGGATGAAGGAAGAGCTATTCAGGGAACTTTACGCTGTGATGTGTAAGCTTTAACAGCTATTCGGCGTAAAGGAAAATAATCTTTGAAAAATCCTGTTGCCCGGCTGGTCTTTAAATCAGTAAAAAACAAAATGCCGAAGCATTCCTCACGCCTGTCCCTTTATCGGGGCAAACGGCGGGAGTGGGTTTGCTTCGGCATTGTTTTGACTTGCGTTATAACAGAGCTTCCAGTTCTTTCAGTTTTTGGTTAAATTTTTTAAGGGTGATCTGTACCGGTAGAGGTGTATTCAGATCCACACCTGCTTTTTTAAGGATATTCAGGCTGTAATCGCTGCCGCCTGAATAAAGGAATTCCAGATATTTAGAGGTAGCAGGGCCTAGGGCTGAAGAAGTTTTTCCGGATTTTTCATATTCCTTCAGAATTCCTTCGCTGAAGGCCGTGGCAGCGCTGTACCCGGTCGCATATTTATAAACGTAAAATGGCGTATGGAAGTGAGGGATACGACTCCATTCGCTTCCCAGGCCGGTATCGACCAACAGGGACGGTCCATAATAAATCCTGTTACTTTCTATCCAGTATTGTTCCAGATTTTCTGCCTGCAGAGATTCACCGGCTGTAATTTTATCGTGAATAAATTTTTCGAATTCTGCAAACTGGACCTGGCGGTAAACGGTGGTGCGCACCGCCTCCAGAAACTGGTTTAGCAAAAAAATCTTCTGCGTTCTGTCGGCATGGGAAAGGACATATTCCAAAAGCAGGTTTTCATTTGTGGTGGAAGCGACTTCTGCACAGAATATGGTATAATCACTTTTAGCGTAGGGCTGTACTTTGCTGCTGAAGTAACTGTGTAGAGAATGCCCCAGTTCATGAGCCAGCGTTGATATGCTACTGTAGCGCGGTTGAAAATTCAGAAGTACGTATGGATGCACACCATACACGCTCCAGGAATAGGCGCCGCTGCGTTTCCCTTTATTTTCATATACATCAATCCAGCCTTCGTTCATTCCTTTTTCCAATGCCGAAATATATTTTTTGCCCAAAGGCTGCAGGGCATCCCTTACTATTTTACAGGCTTCTTCAAAGGTGCAGGAAAAACTTTTTTCTCCTTCCGCGGAAAGAGGAACATAAAGGTCATAGGGGTGAAATTCATCATACTTGAAATACTCTTTTTTTAGGGTAATATATTCGTGGAGAGGATCCAGGCTCTTATGGACAGTTTCTATTAGTCCATCATACAGGCTTACAGGGATATTTTCCTCTGCGAGGCAGGCTTCCATGGAATCTCGGTATCCACGAACATAGAAATAATGGCTGCGACAGGTTCCTGTCAGAGTGGCTGCCAGCGTGTTCCTGTAGCGGTGATAGGTTTTCATAAGACTTTTAAAGGAATTTTTCCGCAACGTTCGGTCTTTGCTGGACATGTTCAGCATGTAGCGGCCTTCGCTGACGACAGTATTCTTTCCGTTTTCGTCTTTGGCTGCAGGAAAATCTATGTCGGCGGATACCAGTGCGCGAAAGGCAGCGGCACCGGTTCCTGTCGCAAGCTGGCTTTGGGCAAGGATAGACTCTTGGTCGGATGGCAGTACGTGGGGGCGCATTCGTTCCAGGTCTCTCAGGTAAAAGTCATAATCCGAAAAAGAAGGGTCTTTTGCCAGGTTTTCCAGATGTTCCTTTGACAGGGCGCTGATTTCCGAATCAATAAAGGAAATTGCGTTGCAGTAGGATGACAGGAGGCCTTCGGCTTTTCCGGAAAGGGATTGTGCTTCTGTGTCTCCGTTATCAGCATCCTGTTGCAGACGGGCATAGGCATAGATCTTATCAATCTCCCGGGAAAGACGGTCTCTTAGTTGCAATGTCTGTAGCAGGATGGCAGTATCTTTCAGTTTCCCTTGAGATTTTCCTATTTCTGTAATCAGGTCGATTAATCCCGTGCATGCTTTTTCCCATTCCGAGCGGGACTTATATATATCGGAAATTTTCCATTGATAGGAAGCGGGGATATATTTTCGGTTTACGGTACTTCCGTGATCTGGTGTAATCATGATACCTCCTTGAATTTGTAGCGCAATTTACATTGTAGGGGCAGGTTGTCCTGCTGTACCGGATTGATTGGAAAACGGTATGAAAGCCGGCATCGGGTTACGAAGGATGCGACTGGCGGAGACATGTAATCATAGTCCGGGAAGGAGACCGGAAAGATTTGGACAAATGGCCCAAGGGTAACACTTTATGATATTATATCATTATCATGGAACTAGGACATGCTTTTTTAAGGATATGTATACGGACAGGTGAACCATGCAGGCATTTTTTATTGGTATCAACAGCAAATATATACATACGGCGCTGGGAATCCGTTGCATAACAGAGTATTGCAAGGCATCCGGTCTTTCCGCCCATATGCTGGAAGCTACGGTAAACGAGCCTGTGCTTGCGGTACTGACGCGGGTTACTGAACTGGTCGAAGCGCACTCCGGTGGGAAAACGGGTCCGGTGGTGATAGGACTGGATGTGCATATCTGGAACAGGAGTTTCGTGATGGAACTGGGTGAACTTTTGCGAAAGGTCCTGCCGGATTCATTGTTGCTGTTGGGCGGGCCGGAAGTGATGTTTTATCCAGAAAAAGCATTATCAGACGCCCCTTTTGCAGACTTTATTATTTGCGGGGAAGGGGAAGAACTGGTCTCAGGATTTTTGATAAATCTCGCAAAGCTTGCAAGGGAAAACCACGATTTTTACATAAGGGTGTTGCGAGACCAGGGTTTTCTGATGCGAGAGTTCCATGACTGGCAGAAGGTAATCCCCAGCGGGATTGCCTACAGATATGCCCCGGATAAGGTTCGGGCACCTGACAAACCTCTTGTGCTGCAGGATCTCGACAAAATACCCTTTCCGTATCCGGATTTGGAAGAGGTTGTAAAACAGCATAAGATTGTGTATTATGAAGCATCCCGCGGCTGTCCTTTCCATTGCGCGTATTGCCTTTCGGGAATTACCCATTCGGTACGGCGAAGAAGTCTTTCTTTGGTTTTGACTGATCTGGAGCATTTTATACGGGCAGGCGCGTCGTTGGTCAAGTTTGTAGATCGCACTTATAATTTGGATGAGTCCTATTACTTGCCAATCATGGAGTTTTTGGCAAAAGCAGATATAAAGACCACGTTCCATTTTGAGATTAAGGCAGATATGCTGAGTACCGCGGCTGTTGAATTTCTCGGGACAGTGCCTGGGGGGCGGTTCCAGTTTGAGATTGGTGTACAGAGCACCAATCCGGATGTGTTGCAGGCGATTGGACGGAAAGATAACTGGGAACGGCTAAAGGGAAATGTGGCAAGACTGTTGCATATGGGAAACATTCATATACATTTGGATCTAATCGCGGGTCTTCCGTTAGAAGATATGAAAAGCTTCGCCCGTTCTTTTGACGATGTTTACAGACTATGTCCCCATGTGCTTCAGATTGGTTTTTTGAAGGTGTTGCCGGGAACGGAAATGGACCGGAACACATTGCGGCATGGGATAGAATTTATGGCCCGGCCTCCGTATGAAATACTGTCAAACCGGTATATCAGCTACAAAGAGATCCGTTTTCTAAAGATATTGGAAGAAGTTTTTGATCTGACCTTTAACAGTGGACGCTATCCTTTTACTCTTACATATATGGTCAAACAGATGGGAAAAGATTCCGCGTTTGTTTTTTATTCAGATTTTACGGAATGGTATCGCAGGAAAGGGTTGGCTGGGTTGGGTCATAACGGGATGGAAACAGCCGAAATGCTGTTTAAATACACAGCTGAAACACATTCCGACAGCATATTTATTATTCGGGAATTGTTGCGGCTGGATGTGTTGCAGCATCTTCCGAATTTTAAACCGGGATGGCTTTATTGGCGGACTGGTATTAATTACGATAAGGCGACCCGGTTTTGGAGGAAAGAAGAAATCGTTCGTAAATATATACCTGATTACACCTTTAAAAACTGGCGTGAGTTACACAAAAAGTACGTATTAGAAGAATTTTTGTACGATCCTTGGACTGGGGAGAAAAAATCTGTTTTTATTTTGATAAATTATACGGAAATGAACTTGACAAGAGTCGAAACGAATGCTATTATTTAAAGGCCGTCGAAAGACGAAGGAACCTTGAGAACCGAATAACGAACCAGATGAATGTGCGGGCCGGATTCCTGAAAAAGGGAACGGCCTAACGTCAAAAAAATTTCTGAGAACAATAGCAGAGCCGAATCGGCTTTCTATAAGATATTATGGAGAGTTTGATCCTGGCTCAGG
>CAJOKZ010000002.1:938-70941 GCA_905235335.1 uncultured Succiniclasticum sp. | reverse complement strand
AAATTCGGATTTGTACAAGGCAAGGTGCCCGGGGTGATGTTCGAATTTATCATGCATTTCCTTATGTGGCAAGGCGAAGGCATGGGCAAACCATCGGAAGCGATTGCGCCATTCCATGAGACGAAAGGCGCCGTCGCGGCGAGGCTGTCTAAGGGGCGAAGCCCCGAGTTCCGATGCCGCAGGCGCATAAGTCCATGGAATCGCAATCGGTGACGGGTTTGCACAGTCTTTGCGCCTGCCGCATAAACAAAGAATGAAAAAATGAAGGCGGCATCAGACGGGCACATAAATTTCCACTTGTAAGGATCCCAAAATCAAGATTGCCGGAGGGATGAACATGAAAATTGAATGGGTTGATGGTTATGAAATCAGGACAGCCGCTGAAAACAACGAAATCGTGATAGCAGCAAATAAAGAAGGACTGCTTTCGCTGGCAAAGCAAATTACCATGCTAGCGGAAGAAGTCCCGGGAGCTCACATCCATTATGACGGGTATAATTCTCTTGAAGAAGGCTCAACAGAGTTGATTATTGAAAAAATACAGTAGTGGGGTGTACATCACCTGACAAAGATTACAACGATATTTCATCCCACGGGGGGTCAACGCTGATGTATCGCAGGGTCCTTCACCCCGTTGGCATCAAACGCTTTCTGCCTGTCGATACAGGTGCCGCAGGTACCGCAAGGGACATCGCCGCCTTCATAACAGCTCCATGTCAGTTCGTAAGGCGTTCCAAGCGCCAGGCCGGTCCTCACCACCTCCGCCTTGTTCTTCCGTGCAAAAGGCGCCTCGATCCGGACCTTTCCGTAAGTACCTTCCCGTATCGCCCGGTCCATATGCTGAATGAAAGCAGCCGAGCAGTCCGCATAAGCGTTGCCGGCAGCATCGTCCCCATGGGCGCCGATCAGGATCCGTGTCTCCTCGTCCGGAAACAGGCTCATGGCCAGGCTCGCCGCAACCGATAAGAACAATCCGTTGCGGAACGGCACATAAGTAGAGACCATGCCGTTTTCTTTCGTGATCTGCTCCCCATAGCTTTTGTGCTGAATCTTTTGTGTCGAATCAAGCAAAAGCGGGCAGTCGGAATACCGCATGATTTCCGACAGGTCAAACTCATAATGCTTTACGCCGTAATAAGCGGCAGCCTTTCTGGCGCACTCCAGCTCTTTGTTGTGTTTTTGGCCGTAGAAGACAGACAGGGTCACGACATCTTTGCTTTCCGTTTCATTTACGGCCAGGGCCAGGCAGGTAGTCGAATCTACGCCGCCGCTGCTTAATATGATCGTTTTCATTTTTATGCCTCGGTAGTATACAACATGATGAAAATAGGGTATAGTAATAACAAACCGGAACGGTTTCCGGGATTTTGCGATATAGTGTTTGCCGCCATTAAAAAATAAAAAGCGTATGAAAAATTTGTTTGGGTTTTCCCGTGTGCTGGCCATCGGCGATATCCACGGGATGTATGATAAGTTAATATCGCTGGCGGACAGGATCCGTTTTTCACCGGAGGAAGACCTCCTGGTCTTTCTGGGTGATTACATAGACCGGGGGCCCGAATCTGTCAGGTGCCTGCAGCATGTCTGCGACCTGCAGCGCCGATACCCGGATTCCGTTGTTTGCCTGCTGGGCAACCATGAAGTGATGATGACATCCTACTTTTTGCAGAAAAAAGGCGGGAATCATGAGGCGATAACAGACTTTGCGGATTCCTGGCTGAATAACGGAGGGTTCGAGACACTGCAGCAGCTGAACCGGCTGGATGAATCCGGACGCGAAGGGCTGGTTGCGTGGGCAGCCGGCCTGCCGGCCAGTTTCCGGTATCAGGAATTCTTTTTCTGCCATGCCGGGATAGATCCCGATGTGCCGCTGG
The DNA here is from genome assembly GCA_905235335.1 of uncultured Succiniclasticum sp. Taxonomy (GTDB): domain Bacteria; phylum Bacillota; class Negativicutes; order Acidaminococcales; family Acidaminococcaceae; genus Succiniclasticum. Next base: position 69,067 of record CAJOKZ010000002.1, on the reverse strand, counting down.
ACAGGCAAAGCGCCTTTGATCTGATATGGAAGCGTCACGGGTGGCGCGACCGGTATAACGGAACCCAGACCGTCGTTGTCGGGCACACGCCGGTACAGACCCTGAAAGAACGGACGGGGAAACGGCTGCCGAAGCCGCAGTTTTTACCGAACCGCGTCATCCTGTGCGACACCGGGGCCTTTATCAAAGGCGGCAGGCTGAGCTGCGTAGATGTCCTCAGCGGCAGGGTCTGGCAGGCATAGCCCCGCAGGCGCGGAAGGGATTGGCTGCCGGTCTTGCCACCGTGCGTTTCCGCGTTTGCGGACAGCCGAATACCCGGGCATCCCGGAAAAGGGGACGAAGGCTTCCGGGTTACGTATCCGGCTGGCCCAGTTCCCACATCAGCTGCGTCAGGGCCGCTTCCACGGTTGCATTGCCGGCGGATTCCGCACCCAGCCGCGCTGCCAGGATTCCGATAGGATATTTGGACAGATCGACGCCGTCATAAATACATTGCGTGGCACACAGGATCCGCACACCGTGGCGGATCATTTTTTCTACCTCCGGCAGCCAGTTATTATCCTTGTTTGGCACACCGCCCGCGCCGAAGCTTTCTAACACGATGCCGCGGTATCCCGCTGCAAGAAAGTGGTTTAAAACGCTGCCGGGCAGACCGGGTGTGATTTTTATTACGGCGACTTTTTCTTCCATTTCCGGGTGGATGGCAAAAGGACCGTTTCCTGTGCCTGCCCCCTCCGGCTCAGCCTGTTCCCAGTGCAGCCGGTGATTTTTGATGATGGCCAGAGGCGCCCGGTTGACGCTGCAAAAGCCGTTGAAGTTTTCACTGTATAATTTCTTGGCGCATTTTCCGTGGATCACCACGTTTCCGAATGTCAGGACCACGCCTTTTACATTGCTGACCGCAGTGAGGAACGCATGATATATGTTATCTTTGGCATCCGTCCCCGGCGCCCCGATGGGGAGCTGCGCCCCAGTGAAAACAACGGGTTTGTTGCAGTTTTCCACCATCTGGCTTACGGCTGCTGCCGAATAGGCCATGGTATCGGTTCCGTGGGTGATCACGAACCCGTCGTAACGGCTGTAATGACCGGCCAGGGCCCTGGCGATTGTCTGCCAGTGGCGGGGTGTGATGTTGCTGCTGTCCAGATTCAGGATCTGCTGATATTCGATCGAGCATAAACCTGTCAGTTCCGGCACCAGCCGCGTCATCGCCGCGCCGTCCAGCTCCGGGACCAGCCCGTCTTCGCCGGGAACGCTGGCGATGGTGCCTCCGGTTCCCAGCATAAGGATTTTTTTCATGGTAAGCCTCCATGTATCGCGTTTAACGTAACATTCAGCAATAGAATGGCCGCTATTTTTCTGCGGTTTCATTATATCATCGCGACAAATTTAGCGTCAACAGGACAACCCGGACCAACAGGGCAGGGCCGGCGGCCGGATCAAATAACGTGGGGCGGAACCGGCAGACCCTGCTGCCGCGTTGCTGTTCACCGCATTGCGGTAAGAAAATGCCGGAAAAACAAAAAAGCAGCTGTACTGTAAAATCCCGGCGGGATTTATCTTCCACAGTACAGCTGTTTTGTTTTTGGCCGGTATTAAAAAATATCCACGGTCGTATGTTCGTGACACAAGCCGGCCGTCAACGGCTTTTTGTAGGATCGACCATTTCGATCACATGCATCAGCACCCCAAGGACGATCAGCACGCCGAATACAACCGTCATATTGATAATAGCTACTAAAAATGGATTGTTAGTTACAGGACCCACGGATTACACCTCTTTTCAGATTTTCATGTGAGCAATTGTACCACAAAAAAGTCCGGAAATCAATCGGCAACGGCAAAATTCATTCGGGCTATCGTATGATTTTAACGTTCCCGGGGAGTAGGCCCAAAGGATGGCAAGAAGGGCGGAACCCTGAACGGCCCTGTTTCCTTACGGCAACAGACCGTTTTCTTTCAGCCAGTTGTCGATACGGCCTGTCATGTTGGCCAGCAGGCCGTCCTTCACCTGTGAAGCGGGCAGGGTTTTCCGCAGGTCTTCCACACTGGCGGCGATATCGCTGCCGCCGCTGGTGGCAAAGGGAAGGATGGTCTTTCCGGACAGATCCTGTGATTCGGCAAAGGTCTTCACCGCCATTGGCTCAATGTACCACCAGATAGGATATCCCAGCAGGATCACATCATACTGTTTCAGGTCGGGCAGGGGGCCTGCCAGTTTGGGGCGGGCATCCTGTTCCTTTTCCTGTCTGGCAACATCCACCGTGGGCTTGTAATCTTTGGGGTAGGGTGTTTCCGTCCGGATTTCGAACAGGTCTCCTCCGGCTTTTTCGTGGATCAGCTTCGCTACGCTGCGGGTGTTTCCGCCCCAGGAAAAATAGGCTGTCAGGATCTTTTTTCCTGTGTTGCTGCGGGCCCGGCCCAGCACATTTTCAACCCGTTCCGTTTCCGGGGACGCCGTCCGTGTCATCTTGGCCAGCCCGATGAGGGAGTCCGGACCCTTCCAGACAATCACGGCCAGTATCGCCAGCAGGGCGATCAGTGCATATCGTTTCATACCATATCACCGTGTACCTTGTTTTGTATCGAACCGTTTGGCGCCGGCAGGGCGGACAACCGGATCCCGTTCAGTCTTTCTTCATCAGCCCGGCTCCGGCGTTCCATGCCTGGCCGGCCTGTTCGCCGGTAGTGTAGTATCCGTGGCGGAAGGTGTCGAACATCAGCGCGTTCAGCCTCGTTACATCCACTTTGCCCTTTTCATCCAGCACGGACTCTTCCGCTGCGGTATTCACGATCCTGCCTACGATGCAGTAGAAGGTTTCTGTCTCCACCACCTCTGCCAGTTCGCATTCCATCACGACGGGGAATTCTTCAATGACAGGCGCGTTGACGTGGGCGCTTTTGACTGCTGTGCAGCCGCTGCGTTCAAATTTATCTTTCATCTTGTTGCCAGAGGCGATACCGAAGAAATCGGCCGCATCCATGTGCGCCCTGTCTGCCAGCGCCACGGTAAAGGCTTTGCTTGTCAGGATGTTTTTGGTGGTTTTGTGATCCTGGTCAAGGAACAGGGCGACCCGGTCCTCCTCGCACATTTGCCCCCACGCCGCATTCATGGCGTTGACTTTCCCGTTTTCGTCATAAGCCGCGATAATCAGCACCGGCATGGGATATACCGCCTGTACAATACCCAGATTTTTTTTCATGTCCATGAGCTCCTTTGTATGATAGAGTGGCAATTCCTGCATTGCGTTACGCCTTGCCTTTTTGCCGTTCCTATGATACCATTGCTTACAGTAAAAAACAAGGGCCCGCTTAGCGGACAGCCTGAAATTACGACTGCGGGGAGTGGGGGGACAGGGTTCCCCTGAGGAAAAAATTATGCAGACACTTTACATTGCGGAAAAACCGGATATCGGCAATGCGATTGCAGATTACCTGTGGCCGGAAGGCGGTTACAGGAAAGCTGCGGGATTTTATCGGAAGGGAGACGTGACCGTCTCCTGGGCGGTAGGGCACCTGCTGGAACTGGCCACGCCGGAGATGTACGACAGGCGCTATGCCCGGTGGACCAATTACCGTATCTTCCCGGATGTATGGAAGCATCAGGTGATCTCCCGGTCGGCGAAACAATTACGTGTCGTGGAGGAACTGTTGCGGCAGGCCGATGTGGTGATCCATGCCGGCGACCCGGATCGGGAAGGGCAGCTGCTGATCGAAGAGATCCTGCATTACTGCAATTACAAGGGCGCCGTGCAGCGCCTTCTGATCAATGCAAAGGACGATGTGAGCCTGAAACGGGCCTTTGCGTCAATAGAAGACAATAAAAAATACGAAACCCTGTATGCGGCAGGACTGGCGAGGGAACAGGCGGACTGGCTGGTGGGCATCAACCTGACGCGGTGCTACACGACTAACGCGGCCCGCTATTCACCGGGGGCCGTGTGGAACATCGGACGGGTAAAGGTTCCCACGCTGGCGCTGGTGGTGAACCGGGAAAAGGAGATACGGAATTTCCAGGTTCGTAAGTACTATGAGCTGAAGGCGTTTTTCACAAAAAACGGGACCCAGTTTTCCGCCCTATGGCAGCCGGATGAAAAAAAGATCGTAAGGACGGCGCAGGAAAATACCCGCGAAGGGCAGGCCCTTTTCGCCATTACTGCGCCAACGGACGGCGGGACACCCGCAAATCGGGAAGGACTCCTCTTTGACGAAGAGGGGAGGCTGCTGGACAGGCGTGTGGCGGAAATGGTCCGGGAGAAAGTTTCCGCTGCTGACGGCACGGTAACAAAGGTCACCCGCAAAAAGGGGACGGAAGCGCCGCCGCTGCCATATTCGCTGGACACCCTGCAGGTTGAGGCCAACGCCCGTTTCGGCATCTCCCCGAAGCTGGCTCTGTCCACCGTGCAGTCCTTATATGAGAAAAAGTTTGTATCCTATCCCCGTTCCGACTGTAACTATATCCCAAGGGCGCAGCACAGGGATGCGCCGCGGATACTGGACAGTCTAGCGGGGCGCTCGGTGCGGGGCGCGGCAGGGGCCGATGTCTCCCTGTTCTCCCGGGCCTGGAACGACAAAAAGGTAACGGCCCATCATGCCATCATCCCTACCGGCGAACGGCCCGGCCAGCTGAGCGGGACGGAAGAGAAGATATATACCATGATTGCGGAACGGTATGTGATGCAGTTCTATCCGCCCTGCGAATTTGAGACGGTCACCTTTGAGATACTGCTTGCGGATGAACGGTTCAAGGGCAGCGGCCGGCTGATTCTGAAGCCGGGTTTCCGGGCCGTGTTCGGCGGCCAGACCGCGGGGGTGGGAAGCAGCGATGCGGCGGACGGGGGCGAAAGCTTGAACCGTGTGCTGCCCGACCTTGTAAAAGACGAGAATCTGGGCAGGCCGGATAAGGTGGACCTGATGGAAAAAGAGACCAAGCCGCCCAAGCGGTTCACCGAAGGCACGTTGCTGTCGGCCATGGCCAACATCTACCGGTTCATGGACCCGAAGAACCCCAACCGTGACAAGCTGAAGGAAGTGAAGGGCATCGGCACCCCCGCCACCCGGGATACCATCATCTCGGAACTCCAGGGGATCCGGGGGAACCGGCAGACCCAGATGCCGTTTATGGAGAAGGTGAAAAAAGAGCTGGTGCCGACGGAGCTTGGCTTCCAGCTCATTGGAAACGTAGATGTCACTCTGACGAAGCCGGACACCACGGCAGAGATGGAATTCGCCCTGGCGGAAATTGCCCGTGGGGAAGGCTCGGTGGAAGAGTTCATGCAGTCCGTTTATGACACCGTTGACCGGAACATCAGCTACGCGCAGCAGCACGTGTTCCCGGGATATACGGCGGAACCCTGTCCTCTCTGCCATACCGGCCGTCTGATGAAACATTATTCCCGGAAGACGAAAAAGGCGTTTTTTGTCTGCGACAATCAGGACTGCGTATCCCCTGTGACGGGGAAGCCTGTTTATTACGATGTGGGAACGGACGGGAAGCCCGTTGCGCCCGTACAGCCGGAAGCAGCGGCCCGGACATATGTCTGCCCGGTATGCGGGAAAGAGACGCTGAACCGGCACTATTCCCCGAAGACGAAACAGTATTTTTATGTCTGCGATGATAAAAAGTGCGTTTCCCCCATAACGAAGAAAACGGTGTATTACGCCGCGGATAAAGAAGGGAACCCGGTCATCGAACAGTGTCCCGCCGATCATGCCATTCTGGAAAAGAAGAAGGGGCGATACGGACTGTTCTGGTCCTGCCCTCAGTGCAAAACGATATTCAGGGACAAAGGGGGAAGGCCGGTAATCAAATAACGAGCTGGCAACCGGCGCGTCTTCGCGTTGTGGACCGGGATATCCCGAGAGGGTTGGTAAAATGGGAGAGGGAAAAGGAAGGAAAGGGATTCTCTTTAAAATAATTTGCCATGCGTGGCAAACTGTGCTATAATACTTCACGTACAATTTAATAAGCGCCTGTAGCTCAGTGGATAGAGCGCCGGTCTCCGGAACCGGGTGCGGACGTTCGATTCGTCTCAGGCGCACCAGAGATAATGACCCTGCAAATTGGTTTGCAGGGCTTTTTTTCGTTGTAAAACTGTGATACACTTTTTGCGAAGCGTGCGCATATGGCAAAGAGATTTATATGATGACGAATCCTGCATTAAAAAATAATATTTGAAACAATAGTCTGAGTTTACCATTGTGTTCTGATGACATGAGGAGAGGGCGGTTATGAAATATTATTTTCCCAGCTGTAATTTTACAAAACTGCGTCCGGAAACTTCTGAAAAAGTGAAACGCTTCATGACTTCGGAAGGTGTCCGTGTGGCCGGCTGCTGCCGTCCGGGGCATAAAGCCCTGTCGGGCTGGAACGATATCGTGATTACCGTTTGTGAGACATGCAGTATTATTATCGGAGAGAACCGGCCGGCCGCAAAGGTGATCAGCCTGTATGAGTTCATCGACAGCCTGCCGGATTTCCCGTTCCCAGATTATAAAGGGGAGCGCATCACCCTGCAGGACTGCTACCGCGCCAAAGCAAGAGAGGCGGAAAAGGCGGCGGTACGCAGCGTGCTTCGCAAAATGAATGTGGAAATCGTGGAGCTTCCCGGAACAGAAAAAGAAATCAATTTTGACGGCAGCTTTTTGCTTGGTCCCATGCGTCCCGACAATTTTACGCTGGCGCCATTGCGGTTTGCGGAAATCAAAAAAGATATGCAGCCGAAATCTCCGGAAGAGATCGACGCATATCTTAAAACGTATTGTCAGCGATTTACAACAGGTCGGACGGCCTGTTACTGCAACTCCTGCCTTACCGGGCTGGCGCAGGGACTGCCGGAAGGAAAACGGGCGGTGCATGTAGCGGAGCTGTTGTTTCCCGGTAATACATAAAACGTTGCCTGTTCTTTTTATTTTGTTTGCCTGACCTCGTCCATGCAGCCGTTTAATTTTGCGTTCCAGATCCGTTCGAACAGGTAAGCGGCGCCGCGGATGCCGCACAGGGGCGCGTCGGACGCGATGATCTCGTGATAGGACGGCAGCACGATGTTGCAGTTTACGAAGGGTTTGTTCAAACGCACAAGACGGCTTGCTTCGAGGGAAGATCCCAGGACAAGGCCGTCGTTCCATTTTTCAAAGGTTTCTTTCATGGCGGCGTCGTCTTTTCCCGCAATGCAGATCTTATCTGCCGATGCCGGACGCAGGGGCGTGTCCTGAGAGAAGTGGATGACCAGATTTCCGGTGTCGGCCCATTCGCCCCGGACCGCTTCCGCGAGACCGGCGGCTTCCGAAGGCGGCGCGGCGATCAGGATATTGTCGAACCACAAGGGGCCCCACAGGGACTGCATGTTGCTGCTGCGGAACCGGAGCCGGGCGTTGACGGTTTCCGCTTCCAGTCTGACGGCTTCCGGATTTTTGGCAGGCAGTGCGGCATCGATCGTGGCCAGCCACCGGAGCGTACCCTGGATACCGTAGGGCATGCCTGCGGATATAAACGGCGTGCCGAATTCTGATTCCAGCGCTTTGGCGGCTTTCAGCGCCAGTTCGTCCCGCAGTACAAGATTTAAATCCGCGTTGGGAAGCCGCATGATTTCGTCCCAGGTGGAGCCACCGCCGGGGACGGCATTGATACGATAGCCCGCTTTTTCCAGAATGCGGCGGACTTCTTTTATGTCTTCTTCGCCCCGGAAGTAAGTGGGGGTCAGGCCCAGAAGATTGACGGAAGGCCTGGCGGAAGGAATACCGGAACCGTTCGCGGCGCTTTCGTCGGCTTCGGAAGCGTTTTCCGGCTTGGAAACATTCGTTGAAACGGTATTGCCGTCTTGCAAATTTGGGTTTTCAAAAGGTAAATCCGTTTTCGTTTTTGCGTTCTTTTTTACTTCCTTTATGACCCGCAGCAGCGCGATCTCATATCCCTCCGGAAAATCCCCGGAGATGCCGCCGCTGTCCACGGTGTAAACTGGGCAGGGCAGCGCTGCTTTGGCCGCAATGGCCGCAATATCGTCGCCGACCAGGCTGACGCTGCAGTTGTTGACGATGAAGACCCGTTCCGGCGTAAAGTTGTTTTTGATAAAATCCAATCCCGCCAGCAGGTCTTTTTCCGTCCCGTATACCAGCGCGTTGCCTTCCGGTTGTGTGCAATGGAAACGGCGCAGGGCGGAGGCGTCGTAGTCTTCCACATATTTCATGGCATAGAAATAGCACCAGAGAGGACCGTTGATCAGGATAAAGCTGCCGGAGATGGACGCAAAAAAAGCGGAGGCGCCGGTGAGGGCGCAGACCGACATGTGGTGGCAGGACGTCTTCCAGTTCGGGTCAGGCATAACGGTTCCCTCCTTTGTTTGCCGCTGCGGCGAAACCGGAGCGGCGGAACGTGGCTTGTGTTTCGTTACGCATAGGCGATCCCTCCCTTGTTTCCATAACGGCAAAGCAAGCGGTATATGGTGCGCATCAGAAGGATCTCCCCGTCTGTTCCGGCCAGGGGCACCATGGGGATGAAGAACTGCCTGACAGGGTTGTCCAGGATTTCATCGGTGGTCAGAAGCACATCGGCGTCCTGCAGGATGGCATTAAAATCCCCATTGCCGATGAGGGGGACGGTTTGCAGGTTCCTGTCGGCCAGCCAGGTCTGTACCGTGGCGGTTACTGTTTCCTTTTCATCGGCTGCTAATTTGTCGAACAGTATGACGGCGGTGATATCCATCTGCATCCGCCGCATGGTATTCAGCGTTTCGGCCGGGTTGTACCAGCGGGGTCCCCGGCCGATGCCGAGGACGGCCTTTTTTTGTTTTGTGACGGGCAGGATGGATGCGATAAAATCATCCAGCCGCTTTTCTTCCCGACGGATGATGGCTTCACCCCGGGCTTCCTCCTGCAGCAGCCGCCCGATGCTGCGCAGCCAGTCGCAGGTGTTCTGCCAGCCTACCGGATATATGTTGCGGACAGACGGGGTTCCGAACCGTTCCTGCCAGTCCGCCGCCGTTTTTTCCAGCCCGCCCTGGGTCTGTCCCGCGTAGTTCAGGGGAATCAGCAGGGAGGCGGATGTCATTTCCCGCCACCGGTCGAAAGGGACATAGCCGGGGAACTGCCACTTTACCTGCAGCCCGAATCCGGCCAGCAGGCGTTTCACTTCCCGTGCGTACTGGCCCCAGGGTCCCATCTGGTCTCCCAGCAGCAGTACTGTGCCGGGCGCTTTGGGCTGGGGCGTGAGGAAGCGGTCCATGATCAGCCTGGCCGTCTGGAAATACCCGTCAGAATACTCTCCTCCCAGAAAGCCGCCGTAGGGTACGCAGAGAACCGGGATCCGGTACATCGCTTCCGCATCTTCCGCTTCCTGTTCCACGTCATCGCCGATGACACCGGCCACGCAGGATGATGCGATGACCAAGCATTTCGGATGCCAGGTTTCCATCACATAAGCGATGCAGCCCCGCAGACGGTCCGTTCCGCCGAAGATACAGTCCTTGTCCTGCAGGTCCGAGGCGATAAGGGGGACGGCGTCGACTTGTTCGCTTATGCGGTTCCCGATGATGCGGTATTGGGCGCCCAGATCCATCAGGGTGGCCACATGGGCGCAGCCGGACGGGCCGTGGAAGATGACCGCGCAGCCGTCGCAGAAGCTGACAGCCCGCCAGATGCCCGGCATGGTGCAGCTGCAGGACCGGTTCTTGGTGAACAGCCATTTGGTGGCTAATTTGCTGTTGTGTTCCTGTCGGTTGTCGTTGTTTGTCATATGAGGATGTGTGAGGTGTTCAAGATTTTCAAGGAAACGCGTTGAATCGGCGCTGCCTTGCGTTTCTTTGGGGTGTGCGGCTGTTGACGGCAGATCCGTCAACCATGCCGTTTATTAAGAATCAATCTTTATTCATTCTTGTTTTATTATAACACAGAATAGGAAATATTGGGATAATATGATAAAATGGCGCTGGCGGAAGGTTGGATCATATATACTTCCCGCGTTTGGAGGGAGGACGCAGCATGTTTTATTATAAAATGTATCAGTCGCCATTCGGCAGGCTGACGATCGTCTGTGATGAAACCCGCCTGCTGGAGCTTGTGCCGGAAACACAGGAGCGCACGGTGCAGGAAAAACCGGATGCGGTGCGGGCGGGGAACAATAAGTGCGGCGTAGCATGGCCTGACGGCCGCCTGAGTAAAGCTGTCAACGGGGAAGCAGCATCGGCGCTTTCTGGCACAGGAAAGGCAGGGAGAGGAAAAACAGCGGACCGTGATGGGGAGCCGCCTGTTTTGGAGCAGGCGGCGACCTGGCTTGACCGGTACTTCGCAGGGGAGAAGCCCGATCCGTGCCGGCTGCCGCTGGCGCCGCAGGGCAGCCGGTTCCGTCAGATGGTCTGGCAGGAACTGCTGAAGATACCTTACGGGAAAACAACAACCTATGGCGAGATTGGCCGGATCGTCGCAAAACGGCTTCATAAAGAAAAAATGTCCGCCCAGGCGGTGGGCGGGGCGGTAGGGCATAATCCCATCCCGGTCATCATCCCCTGCCATCGGGTGGTCGGCAGCAGCGGCAGCCTGACCGGCTACGCGGGCGGGCTGGATATGAAATGGAATCTGCTGCGGCATGAGAAGGCGGATACGGACAGGCTGTTCATGCCGAAAGGGAAAGCTGCTGTTACGCGTTGAAAACCGGCAGACGGAAAAAACAACCGGCCCCCGGCAGTTTTGCTGCCGGGGGCCTTCGCTGCAGTCTTAATTTTCCTTTTTCTTTGATTTAGCTGCCTTTTTTGAAGATTTTGCAGCTTCCTTTTCCGCGTTGGAAGCTTCTTTTTGCGCAGCCTTTTGTGCCTTCGCTTCTTCCTTGGCTGCCTTTTTCGCTTTTGCTTCTTCTTTGGCCGCCGCTTTTTCCGCGGCCTTTTGTGCCTTTTCCAGCTCTTTGGCGACTTTTGCCAGTCCTTTTCCTTCTTTCTTCTTGGGCCGGGGCTCTTCCTTGGTGGCGATTGCTTTCAGCTCGGCGTCGGCAGCGGCTTTTGCTTTGGCGATCTTGCGGAGATCCGTTACCGGGATGCCCCCGATGCCCCAGTTATCCGTGTCCACTTCGTCGATGGTCACCACAAGGGTTTTCGTGTTTTTGTGCAGAACGTCAGCCAGCAGTTTGGTGGCGCCTTCGATCAGCTTCCGTTTTTGTTCAGGGGTTACGTTACCTTCTTTGGTGATTTTGATGTTTACATAAGGCATGGTACAGACTCCTTTCAACCTTTTAAAATATGACTATTGTGAAAATTAGTGTCGATGGAATGAAAAACCATTGGCATTTTATACAATATATTTTATAATAAACTGGCAGGAATAGCTACTAAAATTTTAAAAAATTTACATAAAAAGCGCAAACGCAGGAAGCGCATCTTGGAAAAAAGGGGATGTAATATGTCTGGCGGTATAGGAAAAATGCTGATCCAGCTGGGAATCCTTCTGGTGGTGGTGGGCGCGGTCATCCATTTCGGGGGACGGACCCTTCCTTTCGGGAACCTGCCCGGGGATATCCGCATAGAGGGGGAGCACGGCAGTTTTTATTTTCCCTGGGTAAGCTGTATTGTGATCAGTGTGATACTGAGCGTACTGGCCCATCTGTTCCGCTGACGGGGGTGCTGTCTTCTGTGTGATATAGCATAATGCAATCTTACAGTTGCGCCGATGCGGGGGAATATCCCGGATGCATGGACTGGCGCTTTTGCAAATACATATTGCGAGGTGGAACAGACATATGTTTGATGCATTGTTCGGCAGGAAGAAAAACAGATTCGCAAGCCCGTTTTCCGGACAGCTTTGCCCGATTACGGAAACGCCGGATGAGGCGTTCGCGGAAAAGATGAATGGCGACGGGTTTATGGTCAGACCCTCTGATGGGCGCGTGCTGGCCCCGGCGGACAGCACCGTGAATGTTGTGGTTGAAACAAAGCACGCCATGGGCCTTACCACGAAAGAGGGGTTGGAGTACCTGCTTCATATCGGCATCGATACAGTGAAGCTGAACGGCAGCGGGTTCACTGTATATGTTCAAGACGGGCAGGACGTGAAAAAGGGCGATACGCTGATGACTTTTGATACGGCCTATGTGAAAACCAACGCTCCTTCGGACGCCTGCCTTTGCGTATTTACCGACCTGCAGGAGGGGCAGGAGGTGTTCCTGCTTAAGGGCGGCAGCGTGAAAGCGCTGGAGGATGCGGTTGAAATCCGGTAGCAGCCAATATATAACGGACAGGTATTTTTTAAGTTAAAATATATAAAAAGCTGGAGGAGAAGAAACATGCGTATTGTAATAACCGTAGTGGGAAAGGATAAGGTCGGCATTATCGCCAAAGTGACGAATATCCTGGCCAATAACCAGGTCAACGTGCTGAACATCAACCAGAATATCATGGAAGGATTTTTTAACATGGTCCTGATCGCTGATATGGCGGATTCCAAAATGAACCTGAAGACGCTGAAGGAACATTTTGCGGCCCTGGCAGAAGAGATCGGTCTGGAGATCCGCGTGCAGAGTGAAGATATCTTCACTGCCATGCACCAGATTTAAACGGGAGGGCCATCATGTCAGTGTTATCGATCAGCGATGTACTGGAAACGACACGGATGATCACCCGGAACAATCTGGACGTGCGCACCATCACTATGGGCATTAGCCTGCGGGACTGCAGCCATCCGGATATCAGCGTTTGTGCCGGAAAAATTTACGACAAGATTACCAAAAAGGCGGAGAAACTGGTGCAGACCGGGGAGGACATTGAGTCCGACCTGGGCGTGCCCATCATCAACAAGCGGATTTCCGTTACGCCAATATCCATTGTAGGGGAGAGCTGTGTTACGGCGGATTATGTGCCCCTGGCAAGGGCGCTGGATAAAGCGGCCCATGAAGTGGGCGTGAACTTTATTGGCGGCTTCAGCGCGCTGGTGGACAAGGGTTATACCAAAGGGGACCACAACCTGATCGCCTCAATCCCGGAAGCCCTGGCGGTGACGGACGTGGTATGTTCCTCGGTCAACGTCGGTTCGACCAAGGCCGGCATCAATATGGATGCCGTTGCCGAAATGGGACGGGTGGTAAAGGAAACGGCGGAGAAAACGGCGGCCAACGATGCCATCGGATGCGCAAAACTGGTAGTGTTCTGCAATGCGGTCAACGACAATCCCTTTATGGCAGGGGCGTTCCACGGTGTGACCGAGCCGGAGTCCGTGGTCAGTGTAGGCGTCAGCGGCCCCGGTGTGGTGAAGCATGCACTGGAGGCGGTCCGCGGGCAGGATATCGGCACTGTGGCGGAGGTCATCAAGCGCACGGCATTCAAGATCACCCGGGTGGGGCAGCTGGTGGCGCAGGAAGCGGCCAAACGGCTGGACACCCGCTTCGGCATCATCGATTTGTCGTTGGCGCCGACGCCTGCCGTAGGTGATTCCGTGGCGCATATCCTGGAAGAGATCGGGCTGGAAAGCTGCGGCGGTCCCGGCACGACGGCAACCCTTGCCATGCTGAACGATGCCGTAAAAAAGGGCGGCCTGATGGCATCCAGCTATGTAGGCGGCCTGTCCGGCGCGTTTATCCCTGTCAGCGAGGACGCGGGTATGATTGCCGCTGTGGAACGGGGAAGCCTGAGTCTTGAAAAGCTGGAGGCCATGACCTGTGTCTGCTCAGTGGGGCTGGATATGATCGCGATTCCCGGCGATACTTCGGCGGAGACCATCGCGGCCATCATAGCGGACGAATCCGCTATCGGTATGATCAACAACAAGACCACGGCGGTGCGCGTTATCCCGGTTCCCGGCAAAGGGGTGGGTGAGGCTGTGGAATTCGGCGGCCTGCTGGGACACGCTCCCATCATGGCGGTCAGCAAATTCAGCGCGGACACCTTCATCGCCCGGGGCGGGCGGATCCCGGCACCGGTGCGGAGCCTGACGAACTGACAGAGTGTATATTTGCATGGTAAGGGGATGCGGAAATCATGCGCAAAAAAGACAAACAGGAAATTATCGCCGCGCTGGAAGAACGGTACAGGGGAATCGGCACCGCGCTGCATTACAATTCGCCTTTTGAACTGCTGTGCGCCGTCATCATGTCGGCCCAGTGTACCGATGAGCGCGTTAACAAGATCACCAGGCGGATCTTCCCGAGGCTGAACACGCCGGAAAAGATGGGGGCCCTGACACAGGAGCAGCTGGAGGAAGAGATCCGGGACTGCGGCCTGTACCGGGCCAAAGCGAAAAACCTGCTGGGCATGTGCCATATGCTGACAGAAGAGTTCGGCGGCGTCATTCCCCGGGATATCCCTACGATGATGAAGCTGCCCGGGGTAGGGCGCAAGACGGCGGATGTCATTGCCAGCGTGGTTTATAAAGTGCCTGCCATCGCCGTGGATACCCATGTGTTTCGCACTTCCCACCGGCTGGGACTGTCCGCCGCGAAGACGCCGGAGGCCACGGAGCTGGATCTGCAGAAGCTGATCCCGAAACACAAATGGGCGGACGCGCATCACTGGTTCATCTGGCACGGGAGGCTGACCTGTAAGGCGCGCAAACCCCTGTGCGGCGAATGCGTGTGCGTCGCCATGTGCCCCTTTAAAGAGAAGAATGTCGCAAAGGACTGACAACCGGCCCTGTCCTGTAAAAGCGGTTTGGGCAAAGCCGGCATTTGGCCGGAGTCAGATATTATTTAAGTAAGGAGGGTTTTTCATGGATTTTCTGGAACTTGCAAGGAAGCGTTTTTCTGTTCGTAAATTTTCCGACAAGCCGTTGGAAAAGGAAAAGCTGGACCTCATTTTGGAAGCGGGCCGTCTTGCGCCTACGGCAAAGAATTTCCAGCCCCAGCGCATCTATGTGCTTCAGAGCGACGAAGCGCTGAAGAAAATGAACGCGCTGTCCCCCTGTGTATACGGGGCAAAAACTGTGCTGGTGTTCACTTATAACGAACAGGAGGAGTGGAAGAACGCCCAGGAAGCGGAGGTCCATTCCGGTGTAGAGGATGTCAGCATCGTGGCGACCCATATGATGTTGGCTGCGGCGTCCCTGGGGGTGGATACCATCTGGTGCAACCGCTTTGCCAACACGCAGCTGGAGGTCATGTTCAATCTGCCTGAAGAGGAACGGGCTGTCCTGTTCATGCCCATCGGATACCGTGCGGAAGGGGTGGAGCCGGGCCCGCTGCATACGGCATCCAAAAAGCTGGATGAAATCGTGAGATACCTGTAACAACATATCAATTTTCATTTTACCATTGTCAGACTGAAACAGGATCCGCTGTCACGCGGACAGCATATTCAGGACCGGACACGATCACCAGGAAATGCCGGTGACAAGGGGCCGTACTGTTCCCGTTACGGGAAGCGGCCGGTTTGACGGCGGCATTCCGGAGGTTTGTGCCCGGTCTTTTTTACAGGAGGTGTCATTGGAAACTGAAAAAGTTTTGCAGGAACGGTTCGGGTATGGAAGTTTCCGGCCCGGACAGAAGGAGGCCATAGAAGCGATATCCGGGGGCAGGGACTGCCTGGCCGTGCTTCCTACCGGGGCCGGAAAATCCCTCTGCTTTCAGGTTCCTGCCCTGATGCAGGAGAAAATGACTTTTGTCATCTCGCCGCTGATCTCCCTGATGGAGGACCAGACGGCCCATCTGCGGCAGCGGTGTATCCCGGCGCTCTGCCTTGACAGCAGTATGAGCCGGCGCACCTATAACCGGACATTGTATGAAGCTTCGCGAGGGGCGTACAAATTGCTGTATGTTTCGCCCGAACGGCTGCAGAATGAGGGATTTATCCGTTTTGCCCAAAAGAACCCGCCGTCCTTTGTGGCAGTGGACGAGGCCCACTGCGTATCCCAGTGGGGGCATGATTTCCGGCCGTCCTATCTCCGCATCCGGAATTTCGTGGAGGCGCTGCCGCAACGGCCGCTGTATGCGGCCTTTACGGCAACGGCTACGCCGGCGGTACGGCAGGATATCATAACCGGGTTGGGAATGGATGACCCTTTGGTGATCGTCCGCGGCTTTGACAGGCCCAACCTGTTCTTTGCGAAACAGTCGCCGGCCGACAAGGACCGGGCGCTGCTTGGCGAGATGGAAACGCAAAGAGGGAAAAGCGGAATCGTGTATTGCTCCACCCGCCGTGATACGGAACATTGTTTCCGGCTGCTCCGGCGCCACGGGTATGACGCTGCCCGGTACCACGGGGGACTGACAGCGGGGGAGCGGTCTGCCGCGCAGGATGCGTTCATCCGGGACAGGGTGCGGGTCATGGCGGCTACCTCGGCCTTCGGGATGGGCGTAGACAAAGGGAATGTGTCCTTTGTCATCCATTACAATATGCCCCTGAGTCTGGAAGAATATTACCAGGAGGCGGGCCGGGCCGGACGGAACGGGGACGAAGCGCGCTGCGTCCTGTTTTACTGCAACGAGGATCTGGCGACCGGCAAGGCGCTGGCACGGCGGCAGGAGAAGCCGGAACGGGCGGAAAGGCTGCTGGCGGAGATGTGGGAATACTGCCGGCAGGAAGGATGCCTTCGCAGCTATATCCTGCGTTATTTCGGGGAGGACCGGACCGGGGAATGCGGAAACTGCAGCGGATGCAGCGGCAGGAACCGGTGGCGCCGGTTCATAAATTTTTTGCGGAACGGATAATTCAGTATGGCAGGAATAATTGCTGCGACAGAGAATATTACAAACAGGGAACAGAGAATTCAAAAACAGTTGAAATAAAATCAGATGCGGGGAGAAAACGGCGGGGATCGGAAGAAACGCCGCGCTGCTTCCGGCCGGCGCAGTGCCCCAGGCGCACACAGGCGGAACGGCGTCCCGCAGTGGAATTCAGGAGGGATTATATGAAGCTGACATTTTTAGGAGCAGCCCGGATCGTGACGGGTTCCTGTTACCTGCTTGAGGTGAACGGGAAGAAGATGCTGGTTGACTGCGGCATGTTCCAGGGTTCCAGATCGATCAAGGCCCTGAATGAAAAACCGTTTGCCTTCAATCCGGCAGAGATCGACGCCATGGTCCTGACCCATGCCCACGTGGATCACAGCGGCCTGATCCCGCGGCTGGTGAAGGAAGGGTTCAAGGGTCCCGTCCATTGTACGAAATCCACCCGGGAACTGTGCAGCATCCTGCTCCCGGACAGTGCGAACATTCAGGAGTCCGAGGCGGAATACGCCAACCGGAAGGGGCTGCGTGCGGGGAAGAGCGAAGTCATTCCCCTGTTTACCGTAAATGATGCCTATGCCGCGCTGAAGCTGTTTGATGAGCACGAATATGAAGAGACTTTCGGGGTGATCCCGGGGGTCATCGCAAAACTGCGGGTGGCCGGGCATATCCTGGGAAGCGCGGTGGTCCGTCTGGAAGTGGAGGAAAACGGAAAGAAGACCACCATGATCTTTTCCGGGGATGTGGGCCAGCCCAATCAGCCTATCGTGAAGGACCCGACGATATTGGACGGCGCGGACTTTGTGACAACGGAATCCACATACGGGAACCGCATCCATAAGGTATATGACAAAGAGGCGGAGCTGGCAAGGGTCGTCAACGATACGGTCGCACGGGGCGGTAATGTGATCATTCCGGCCTTTGCGGTA
Organism: uncultured Succiniclasticum sp.; assembly: GCA_905235335.1. Lineage (GTDB taxonomy): Bacteria > Bacillota > Negativicutes > Acidaminococcales > Acidaminococcaceae > Succiniclasticum. The sequence continues at coordinate 51,508 of CAJOKZ010000002.1, read as the reverse complement.
GGGCGCACCCAGGTGCTGATCTATTATTTTGAGAAGCTGATCAAGGAAGGGAAGATCCCTTCGATACCAATTTACATCGACAGCCCGCTGGCGACCAAAGCCACAGAGATCACCCTGGCAAGCAGGGAAGAGTACGATACGGAAACGCGGGAACTGCTCGATTTTTTTGTCAACCATCTCAGTTCCGTGAAAAATCTGCACTTTACCCCGACGGCGGCTGAATCGAAGATGATCAACGGGATCGAGGGATCCAAGATCATCCTTTCAGCCAGCGGGATGGCGGATGCCGGGCGCATCCTGCACCATCTGAAGCACAACCTGTGGCGTCCGGAATGCACCGTGGTCTTTGCGGGGTATCAGGCAGAGGGGACCTTGGGACGCAACCTGGTCGATGGTGTGAAAAAAGTGAAGATCATGGGCGAGACCATCCAGGTGGCCGCGGAGATCGTGAACATGACCGGGTTTTCCGCCCATGCGGACAAGGAGCAGCTGCTGGAGTGGTATAAAAAGATGCCGCAAAAGCCAAAAATTTTTTTTGTGACCCACGGGGAATTCGATTCTTCCAGCGTCCTTGCCAAGGACTTGCAGATGCGGATCGGAACGGCGGCCTATGTTCCCAAATACGGCGACAGCGTGCAGATCACGGGCTCCGATTTTGTCATCGAAGAGGCGCCGGAAACAGAGACGCAGCCTGAGGTTGCCGAACTGCAGGATTCCCTCGCGGCTGTTGAACGGAACTACCTGCAGTACAAGAACAAGATCGAACAGATCGCCCTTCGGGACAGCGCCAAAGCGGAACAGATGCGCCGCAAGCTGGAGAAGGTGCGGCGCTACATGGACGATATGCTGGGGACTATCTGAAGACTGCCCGTGTTTGCTGCACATGTGAAAAACTTTGCGATTTCTATTATTATTTGTAAATAAAATGTGAAAAAACCAATTGACATTTTAATACCGCCTTGCTATACTGAATTTAATTTCAAATAAAAACTGTGATCAGGATTGGTTTTATGCGCGGACAACAGAGAACCGGCGGGCGGTGCGAGCCGGTGGAAGCGATAGGACTTCTCGCCTGGGAGTTCTTTATCTGAACGGGTTGCGCCTTTTAGGGTAAAGCGCTGTGGCGGCGTTATCGGGCCGGAGAGTATAATGTAGGGTGGTACCGCGTGAATGACGCCCCTGCCGGAATATTCCGACAGGGGATTTTTTATGTATGGTGGCGTTCTGCTGCCGGCATAGCCTTTCGGCAATGGGTTTTCGCGGCCCGTTTACTCTGTCCGTATAATTTTTTATTAAATGAAAAGTGGAGGAGAAAGAATGAAAACAGGAAAATGGTTCAAAGCGATGGCAGTAGCCGCACTGGCTATGGCAACGATCTGTATGGCAGGCTGCGGCGGTGGTGGCGACAAGAAAGCGGCGGCTCCGGCGGCAGGTAAAAAAGTGGAATATAAGTTAGCGTACGCATTACCGGCCAACCATCCGCTGGCGAAGGGTGTAGAAAGCTTTATCGCCAAGGTCAAGGACAAGACCAAGGGTGAAGTTGTGATCACTGCTTTCCCGGCAGGGCAGCTGTACAATGACAAGACCATGAACGATGCCATCATGACCGGCGGCGTTGACATGGGCCTGAACACTGTTGGCCGCTGGGCTACCATCATTCCGGCCCTGGAAGTGTTTGACGTTCCTTTCGTATTCCCCGGCTATGAAAAAGTAGACAGCGCCATCGATGGCGGCATGGGCAAGATCCTGGAAGAAGAACTGGCCAAAAAACACGTTAAGGTTGTATACTGGGCCGACTACGGCTTTGTTCAGTATGCCAACAACAAGAGACCCATCAAAAAACCGGAAGATTTCAAAGGCCTGAAGATCCGCGGTTACAGCGAACTGGCTTCCGAAACCATTAAAGCTCTGGGCGCTTCCCCGGTCACCATGGGCGCCGGTGAAGTTTACATGGCTCTGCAGCGCGGCACCATCGACGGTCAGTCTTCCGGCACCTCCGCTATGCGTGACCGCAAGATGTATGAAGTTACCAAATACCTGACCATCACCAACCATGCGTCTCCGGAATTCATCGTAGCCATGAATGACAAGTCCTTTGCCAAGATGAGCGAACCGCAGCAGAAAGCATTCATGGAAGCAGCTAAAGAAGTCCGCGACACCCTGCGCAAAAATGCCAAGGCGGAAGACCTGAAAGGCCTGGAAGACCTGAAAGCCAAAGGCATGGAAGTGTACGTAGTACCTGAAAGTGAAATCAAAAATTGGCAGGCAGCTACTAAACCGGTTTGGGATATCTTCACCAAACATGCCGGCGAACAGGGCAAAAAGATTCTGGAACTGTGCACAAAATAAAAATATGACCGGAAGCAGGGGCATAACGTGATATATGCTTTCCTGGGTAGGAGAACAACGTGAAAGGTTTTTTAGCGGTTTACAGAAGATTTTTGGTGGGCCTCACCCGTGTGGTGGGGGTGATTGCAGGGTTACTGCTTTTTATTCCCGCCTTTTCCATTGTATATGAGGTCATTATGAGGGGCCTTTTCAACAGCCCGACGGAATGGGTTGTGGAAATTTCCACGTACTGCGTGACGATTGCCGGTTTCCTCGGTATGTCCGTGACATTTGTGGCAAACAAACATATCCGGGTGGATATCCTGCTTTCCCATTTAAGTGAACGGACAAATGAGATACTGAATGTCATTACGTCCTTTATCGGCATGATATTCTGCGGTGTGGTCACCGTCTATGCCATTGACATGGTTGCCATGACCTTTGAACTGGGGATGATCGCGCCTACGACGCTGCGCACCCCGTTGTGGATCCCGCAGACGTCCCTGCCTGTGGGCTTCGGGTTGATGTTCCTTCATTTTATCCGGGCCTTTTTGGAAAATGTTATCAAACTGGGCGATCCTTCGTATGACCCGGCTGCGGCGGCAGGGGAGGTGGCAAAATGATTATTTTGTTTACCGTTATGCTACTGGTGCTGCTGGCTATCGGCCTTCCGGTCGGCTTCGCGCTGGGGACCGGCGGCCTTGTGGGCATGCTTCTGTTTATGGGAGGCGAAGGCACGCTGAACCAGATTCCGCTGCTGGCCTACAAATCGCTGGATGACTTTGTGCTCTGCGCCGTGCCGCTGTATGTTCTGATGAGCCAGATCCTGCTGGAAGGCAAGGTCGGCGATGACCTGTTCGAACTGGGCAACAAGTGGCTGCGCCATCTGCCCGGCGGGCTGGGAGCCGCGACCATCGTAGCCTGCGGCATCTTCGCCGCCATCACCGGTTCTTCCGCGGCCTGCGCCGTCACCATCGGCGCTATTGCGATCCCGGAAATGCTGAAGCGTAATTATGAACGGACCGTCGTGCTCGGCGCGGTTGCCGCGGGCGGTACCCTGGGCATCCTGATCCCGCCGTCCATTCCCATGATCCTGTACGGCGCCATCACCGGGGAATCCATCGGCCAGCTGTTCATGTCCGGTGTGGTTCCCGGATTTATGCTGACGGTCTTCTTCATTCTTGTGGTCATCTTCAAATCGCGCAATCTGCCGCTGGAGCCAAAAGCCTCCTGGGACGAGAGGATCACGGCGCTGAAAAGCTCTATCTGGGGCCTCATGCTGCCGGTGATCGTCGTAGGCGGCATCTATACCGGTGCCTTTACCCCTACGGAAGCGGCGGCTGTCGGAACGGTGTTCTCCCTGTTCATCACCTTCTTTATTTATAAAACACTTACACTGAAACATATCCCCGGTATCCTGCTGGGAACGGTCAAGACATCTTCCATGATCTTTGCCATCATGATCGGTGCCACCCTGTTCGGCTTCGTGCTGACGATCCTGCAGGTGCCTCAGGCGCTGACGATGATGGTTACGGAAATGCAGATGAGCCGGTGGATATTCTTCATCATGATCAACTGCCTGCTGCTGTTCCTGGGCTGTATCCTGGAAACGGTATCCATCATCTTCATCACGGTACCGATCCTGTACCCCATCATCCTGCAGCTGGGCTTTGATCCCATCTGGTTCAACGTCATCCTCCAGATCAACATGGAAATGGCGCTGATCACACCGCCGGTCGGCATGAACCTGTTCGTCATCCAGGGCGTCAGCCCTGACAGCAAGATGACGCAGATCGTAAAGGGTGTAATGCCTTATGCGGCCGTCATGGCGTTTGAGATGCTGATTCTTTGTCTCGTGCCGGAACTGGCGACATGGCTTCCCAGCATTGTAAAATAAGACGTGGGAACCCATCGGCCTCCGGAGTTGCGGGAAACCCCGGCCTGAAAGAAAAAACCTGCCGGGCCGCTAGGGTTTTGTGTTGACAGTGAAAAACAAAAAGAATATAATAAGTAAGTCACAGTCGAGGATGCTCTGATAGGCATCCTCGTTTTTTCGGAATTTTAGCGTGTAAGGAATCGCTGAAAAGCGTTGCGCCGGTTCAGGCAGCGGTTCTTTAAGGAATCAGGAGAGGAATCAGTAGAATGATCAGAAACGATATCCGGAACATTGCGATCATTGCCCATGTCGACCATGGCAAAACCACGCTGGTGGACGCCATGCTGAAGCAGAGCCATATCTTCCGCGAAAATGAAAAGGTGGCGGAACGCGTGATGGACTCCAACGATTTGGAGCGGGAGCGCGGTATTACCATCTTATCCAAAAATACGTCAGTGATGCATAACGGGACGAAGATCAATATTCTGGACACCCCCGGCCATGCGGATTTCGGCGGGGAGGTGGAACGGGTCCTGACCATGGTGGACGGCGTGCTGCTGCTGGTCGACGCTTATGAAGGGCCCATGCCCCAGACGAAGTACGTGCTGCGCAAGGCGCTGGAAAAACACCTGAAGCCCATTGTGGTCATCAACAAGATCGACCGTCCGGACCAGCGCGCCACGGAAGTGGTGGACGAAGTGCTGGACCTGTTCATTGAACTGGAAGCAGACGATGAGCAGCTGGAATTCCCCGTGGTGTACGCTTCGGCCCGTTCCGGCTTTGCCAAGCTGTCCATGGATGACGAAAGTAGCGACTTGGAACCTTTGTTCCAGGTGATTTTGGATACGATCCCCGCACCGGACGTGGAGACGGACAAGCCGCTGCAGATGCTGGCCAACACCCTGGACTATGATTCCTATGTGGGCCGCATCGTGGTAGGCCGCGTGGTGCGCGGTACGATCCGGAACGGGCAGCAGGTTGCCTTGATGCACGAAGACAGGGTCGCCGTGGAAAAGATTGGCCGCCTTTATACCTATCAGGGACTGAAACGCACGGAAATACAGGAAGTGCAGGCCGGCGATATCGTGGCGCTGATCGGGCTGAGCCAGGTGGAGATCGGCGATACCATCGCGGATCCCGAGCAGCCGGAAGCGCTGGCGGGTATCAAGATAGACGAGCCGACCCTGTCGATGGAGTTCCTTGTAAATGACAGTCCCTTTGCCGGTAAGGAAGGGGAGTATGTGACCAGCCGTCACCTGCGGGACCGTCTGATGAAAGAGATCCAGACCAACGTGGCGCTGCGGGTGGAAGAGACCGAAAACACGGACACCTTTGTAGTGAAGGGACGCGGGGAACTGCACCTGTCGATCTTGATCGAGACCATGCGCCGGGAAGGCTTTGAACTGCAGGTGGGCAAGCCCAAGGTCATCCTCCGTAAAGATGCGGACGGGCATACCATGGAACCCATGGAAGCGCTGACCATCGACGTGCCGCAGGATTTTATGGGCGTGGTTATGGAAGATTTGGGTACCCGAAAGGCAGAACTGGTAAACATGCACGAGATGGCAGGCTATATGCGCCTGGAGTTCAAGATTCCGGCCCGGGGCCTGATCGGTTTCCGCAACCAGTTCCTGACGGATACGAAGGGCAACGGCGTCATGAACCATGTCTATGCGGGATACGATTATTACAAGGGACCGATCCCGGGACGTACCCGGGGCAGCCTGGTGGCCTTTGAAAACGGGGAGACCTGCGCTTACGGCATCGGAAACTGCCAGGAGCGCGGCATAATGTATATTGTCCCGGGGCAGAATGTATATCAGGGCGAGATCATAGGCGAAAACGCCCGCGAGGACGATATGGATGTCAATCCCTGTAAGAAGAAACATGTGTCCAACATGCGCGCATCCGGAAGCGATGATGCCATCCGCCTGATTCCGCCGGTGTTCTTCTCGCTGGAGCAGGCGCTGGAACACATCAACGACGATGAGCTGGTGGAGGTCACACCGAAGAATATCCGTATGCGTAAGCGTGTGCTGGACCGTGTGGAACGGGGCCGCATGCGCGGACGTGCCAAGAATGCGGCGGCGGAAAAATAAAAGATGCAGGTCGTTGATATTTTCGGTCTTGCGAATAATACAATCTGTGTATTGGGCGCGGGAAAATAAAAAGTCACAGGCAGTGGATGGCGGCGGTGTTTCCGGTAGAAGATCGGAAAAGATGGAAAGATACCGGAAAATTTTGACAAAAAAACAGAAAATTTTAACAGTTTTTCTGATAAAACAGTTGTGTTTTTTTGGGAATCTGATAAAATAGAAAGAGGAATTTTTCGAATTATGTCGAAATGCCGTAAAAATGCTTAGTTTACTGTCTGTAATAGTGCAGCGGATACGATACGTTAACATTATGGGGTTGGAGGCTTTTACGTTATGGATCTTAAAAATTCCGCGCTGAAAATGTTCAGCAATGAAGAACCTGTCGATAGCTACAACGGTCCGTATGTTGTCCGTCCCGGGCATCTGGATATGTTGGTACGCACTCCCCATTCCTACGAGGATGCGGTCGCTTATGCGGATAAGCTCATGGAAGGCTGTGCGGTCATGGTGAGCTTTGAAGAGGTCGACAGGGAGACCCGGCTCCGGATCTTTGATTACATGTGCGGCGTCAGCTATATCGTCGATGCCAGCATCTCCAAGGTCAGTGAATCGATCCTGCTGTATGCCCCGTCCCATGTGGATGTGGACAAGCATGCCCCGAAGAAGACTTCCTGGTTGGGAAGATAAGGGCTGGCAGCTTTCCCCCATCGGCCCAATGCTGTATTTGCGGGCGTGTAACAAGACAAAAAAATAAAGGCTGCAATCAAGCAGCCCGGCAGACCGGCATCCGGAACGGATGCCGGTTTTTTGCTGTTGTAACGTAAGTGGTGGCAGATCCGCCGCAGGATACCGGCTGTGCTGCACCCGCAGTATGGGTGGCGCTCCTTTACGGGGTCTGCCTTCCGGATGGCGGGGACGTCGGCCCGGTGCGATTCCCAGGCTGGCCGAGGTCTTTTCCCTGCCGCTCAAGGGAATGCGTCAGTTAAGCGCAAATTCCAAACTGACCGATGCCTCTACCGTTAAGACGCCCGGACTCAGTTCGGTGGGTGCAGAATCCCCGTCTTCCAGCTTGGCCATCAGCATATTGCGGTTCATGGGACGGACCGCCCCGGTGACAGTGCCCAGGTTTGCCCGGATCAGGTGTCCCAGGGTGCGCCCTCCTGCACGGGCCACAACGGCAGCCTTGCTTTTCGCATTTTCCACAGCCTCATCCAGCAGGCGGTTCTCGAAAAGGGAACGGTTGGCCAGACCGAATTCGATCCGTTCGATCATAAGGTTGCTTCCGATGGAACGGTCGATGATCGTGCCCAGTTTTTCCAGGTCCCGGATCCTGATCTTGTAGTCTGTCCGGGCCTTGTAGCCCGCCAGCCTGCGTTTGTTTTTCTCAATGATGTATTCCGGCTGCAGTGAATAGCGGGTGGTCAGGATGTCCTGATCCGATACCGCCTGCAGCAGCATGAACCGCTTGAAGGAAGCCATGTCTTTCGCGAGAGCTTCCCGAGCCTCCCCGGCAGTGGCGGCATGCTTTTCCAGTCCTCCGAACAGGGTCGCCATATCCGGCGCCACCTCCGCTTCGGCCTGCCCGTTGACGGAGATGCTGTCCTGTTCCGCAGCCAGGGCCCCGCAACTGAAGAATGAAAAGGACATGGTTATGACGAGCAGCAATGTGATGATTCTTTGTTTCATGGCAGCCTCCTTGTCGATCAGAAATTGATATGCGGCCCGGGCAGCGCCGGTTCAAATAGATCGCATCGGTACTTTTTTAAATGGACGAACTTTATTTAATTTTACCATAAATTGGCCTTTTTAGTTGCATATCACCATAAAAAAGATTAAAATAATACAATGTGGAAATGGAAAAACGAAGTATCTGTTGCCGGTTGTTTCCCAGCTCAAAGTAGGAGGATGCGTTATGTCACATCGAGTTATCCAGGTTGAAGAACGGGTGCCCTTGCTGATGAATATCCCGCTGAGCCTGCAGCATCTGTTTGCTATGTTCGGCGCGACGGTGCTGGTACCGTTCCTCTTCAAGTTAAATCCCAATATCTGCCTGTTCATGAACGGGGTAGGCACGCTGCTGTACATCTTTCTCACTAAAGGGAAGATTCCTTCGTATTTAGGCTCCAGTTTTGCTTTCATTTCGCCGGTTTTGCTGATCATGGCGTCTCATCCCTATTCGGATGCCCAGTCCGGGTTTGTCGTGTTCGGTCTGCTGTTCATCTTGTTCTCATTTATCGTAAAGATGCTGGGTACAGATTGGATCGGCTTTATCTTCCCGCCTGCCGCTATGGGCGCCATCATCGCCATCATCGGTCTGGAACTGGCCCCCACGGCCGCTTCCATGGCCGGTCTGGTAGGGGACAAGATTGAGATGAATAATGTCGTGGTATCCCTGTTTACCCTTGCGGTTACCGTCATCGGCTCTGTTGCTTTCAAAGGCTTCATGGCCATTATTCCCATCCTGTTCGGCGTGGTCTGCGGTTATATTTTTGCCTTTATGCTGGGTATGGTGGACATGGCCCCGGTCATCAATGCTCCCTGGTTTGCTGCGCCGCAATTTTCTGCCCCTACCTTCAGTATGGATGCCATCGCGGTCATCGCGCCGGCGGCACTGGTCGTGCTGACGGAACACATCGGTCACCTGATGGTGACCGGGAACATCGTGGGCCGCGACCTGATGAAAGAGCCCGGGCTGGGCCGTTCGCTGTTCGCGGACGGGTGTTCCAACATACTGTCCGGCTTCTTCGGGGCCACGCCGAATACGACCTACGGTGAAAATATCGGCGTCATGGCTATCACCAAGGTGTACAGTGTCTGGGTCATCGGGGGCGCGGCGGTGTTCGCGATCCTACTGTCCTTCATCGGAAAACTGAGCCAGCTGATCCACGGGATCCCCGGGCCGGTCATGGGCGGCGTCTGCATGCTGCTGTTCGGTGTGATTGCGGCGTCCGGCCTTCGACTGCTGGTGGAGCAGAAGGTGGATTACAGCAAGTCCCGCAACCTGATCATGACAGCTATCATCATGATCGTCGGCCTGTCCGGCGCCAAGCTGACCTTTGGCACCGTCACGGTACAGGGCATGGTGCTGGCGACGCTGGTTGCCATTTTGCTGAGCCTGCTGTTCCATCTGTTTGAGTATCTGGGACTGATAGAAGAATAGTCCCGGTCCCCTGTGGGAAAACATAAGAAAGCCGCCGGTCCCTGCGGATTCGGCGGATTTTTTTATGGGTGGGCCGGCGCGGACCATTCCCTGTCCTTTAAGGTGCCGGAGGCATCCTTCAGGACCTGCAGCAGTTCCGGGGATCCGGGTGGTTTTCCGGCGCAGAGCGTTTGCAGTTCCATGAAGGTCTTGCATTCGCTGCCCCATTCATAACGGCCGTCCCCGTCGTAACAGGCCAGCACCAGGTTCTGCTTGGCCCGGACCGGGGCCCTTCCGTTATCGTCGCTTACGATGACGTACCGGTCATCCGGGAAGTCCATCACATAATATGTCATACCGGTTTCATCTGTTTCCTCGGCAAAGCCAAGTACCGTAAATTCCTTGGACAGGTCTAACATAATCAATACCCCTTTCTGGTTTCCGGCGTAACGTTTCAATCATTGCAGATATTTGTCCGGCAATCGCACGGCTCCGTTGGACCGGCGATTTCTTAATTTATCAGCAAAAATATTTTACCATGAATTCAAACTGTTGTATAATGAATTTAAACACAAAATGGGTTTGCTCACAAAATTCAGGAGGCATGACCTTGAAAATGAAGGGAAAAGCGAAAGAAGATGCAATCCCTCCGGGAATGCGGGTGGAGTTTATCTGTCCCCGTTGCGGGTACCGACTGGCCTGGGCGTTGCCGGAAACACAGATCAAGTGTCCGAAATGCGGATGCTGGGTGTCCGGGAAGAACCGAAGAAAACCGGAACAGGACCTGTTGCTTCCGGTGGACGATGACCAGCTGACATTGTTTTAGGCGGCAGGAGCGCTGGTTTTTACAGGGCAGCGAAGCCTGCATTCAGGCAGCAAAGCGCGGGCGGCGTGAAAGTTTTTGAATTTTATGAAAGAGGTGCAGGGAAATGAAGATTTTTATGGATACCGCCAATGTGGAAGAAATCAGGGAGTTCGCGGATATGGGGATCGTGTACGGGGTGACGACGAACCCGTCGTTGATTGCCAAATCGGGCCGTACCCAGGCCGAGGTCATTCCGGAGATCTGCGCGCTGATCCCCGGGCCTGTCAGTGCGGAGGTAATCAGCCAGGACTGTGAGGGCATGGTCCGTGAGGCAAGGGAACTGGTAAAGATCGCAGATAATGTAGTGGTCAAGATTCCCTGCATCGCAGAGGGACTGAAAGCGGTCAAAATCCTTTCACAGGAAGGCATCCGCACCAATGTGACGCTGGTGTTCAGCCTGGGGCAGGCACTGCTGGCGGCCCGGGCCGGAGCGTCCTATGTCAGCCCCTTCATCGGAAGGCTGGATGATATCGGGGAAGATGGTGCGAAACTGGTGGAAGACATGGTAAAGGTGTTCCGTCTTTATGACCTGCCGGTGGAGATCATCGCGGCCAGTGTCCGCAACATAGCCCATGTGGACAGGGTCATGCTGGCCGGTGCGGATATCGCCACGATCCCTACCAACGTCCTTCGCGGCCTGATCCGGCATGAGCTGACGGACAAGGGTCTTGCGAAATTTATGGAAGATTATCGGAACAGCCTGAAAAAATAGAGGTCCACGACTGGAATGAATGTACTTTCTTTATTGAAATTACCCTCCCGTGTAGCCGGTTTTCTAGCGGGGATCGGCCTTTTGGGCGGCGTGTTTTCCCCTTCCCATGCGGAGGCGGCCTACCGCCAGGTCCCCGATTCGTACCAGGACGCGGATGCCAACGTGCTGCGCGGCGGTCCGGTCCTCCTGTTTTCCGACAGTCCGGAGGTTGTATATGAGGATGGGATACTCTATAAGGACACGGTTGAAGGGGAAGGGCGTGTTTTTTTCCATCATGTGAACGGGTCTAAAAATTATAAAAAGCTGGCAGTGCTCATGCGTCCCCTTGACGGGATTACCACGGTCACCTGGGGTTGCAGGGGTATCGGGGATCCGGACCGGTCCTACTATGCTTCCGCCATCAAAGGGCAGCAGCGGTATTTTGACGAATATAAGGAATATTGGGAAAAGGCTCGGAAACATTCGTTGAAAACAAAGAAGAAAACTGCGTCCGGGAAGCGCGTGGCCGCGAAGGAGGCGCCGGATCACAGTTTTTACGGAAGTGTCCCGGATCTTCCTTTGACGACACTTTCTAAAGGGGAGTACCTGGAGATCCTTTCCCGGCAGCGGAACATGGGGCACGCAGGGACACGTCTGAAGCCGAAACAGCTGCTGACAGGGATGTTTGATTTTTACGCGGCCCGCCCGGTAGAGATCACTATCATGATGTGCGATCCCGGGGAGGACATTGATTCCTTTTCGCGGTCGGCAGCCCTCCTGCCTATGGATGAACATCCTCTGCGGGGCACGTACCGGAACGCGGACCTGACGTACATCATCAAAGAGCCGATACAGATGAAATGGTTCCAGTCAAAAGCCCTGTGCCTGGCGGGATCGGATGACACAGAGTTTTTAAAGGGAATCGACGGGATTTCCGGGACGCAGACGGAAAATTACGGGAACTATGGCGTTGTGTATCACATCCGGTACAGCGTGGCCGGGGAGAAGCCTGTCAAACTGGGGATCAACCCCTGGGGCGGGGATTTTTATGGCGCCTGTCTGCAGATTTCGGAGGACGGGGCGGAAGTCAGCAGGATTCCCGGCAAGGATAAACATTTTGGGGCGGGGGATGAGATTGATGACATTTTCGTCGTCTCCCCCAATCATAAACGAAAGGACGCGGAGTTCATCTGGTCTCCTCCCGGCGCGTCCAATCTTCCTGTCCGCATCTTTTGGTCCATGTAAAAAAGTAAGGATCGCTGATTTATCCGGTTGCGCTGGGTTCGCGCAACCCCGTTGAATCGGCGATCCCTTTTTTTATCAGTGATTCCTTAAAATAATAAAAGTTACTAATAATTTTTTTCTTTGATTTAAGAATAGACCTTTACAAAGTCAAAAAATATGTTAAACTTAAAGTAGGAAAATAAAGATCACGTAATTGGAAAAGAAAAATTTCAAAACATGAAAAGGGAATATCTTTTTAGTACAATTTATCGATAGGAGGGCTGGAATTGCAAAAGAGGAATACAATTCAGCGTCAGTTGGTCATTTCGGCGGTCCGTTCCTTAAGCAACCATCCTACGGCGGAGGAAGTGTATAACCGGATCGTCCTTGATTATCCTGATATCAGCAAAGGGACGGTTTACCGGAACCTGAACTCGCTGGTGGACAGTGGGCTGTTGCATCGCGTGTCTGTGCCCAGTTCTGCAGACCGCTATGATCATATGCTGACAAAGCATTACCATGTGCAGTGCAGTAAATGCCATAAGTTTATGAATGTGGATGACCTGGACTATTTCCAGGATTTGGATGACAAAATCGCCCAGATGACGGGATTCCGTATGGAAAACCACAACATCGTTTTCCAAGGGGTATGCCCGGAATGCCAGATTGAAGAACTGGAAGCCAAGAAGCGGGAAGTGGAGATGGCCAAGGCGGAAGGAAGGAAGCCGGACAAGGTTACCGCCAAGCTGTGATTGCGGATCCCTTGGGTTTGTGATTTTGTTTCCGGCGCTGTTTACAAATTAATAGGAACAGGATAAGATTAAGTTGCGGACAGGTGTCCGCAACTTTTTCTATAGGAACGGTTTTTGGATTGTAACATTATGAAGAAAATAACACCGGCAGCAGCGGTAAGACCGGGGTTTGGGGAGAAGATCGTGGGTTTCGTAAGGAAAGAGCGTTTGGGATACGGAAAAGATCGCGGCGGGAATGCGGTGAAAACAGAAAAAGAACGTCGTAAAAAAACAGAAAAGTGCAGTCATGAAAAAACTGCAAAAGCTTGCTGTGAAAAAAGAGGGCAGGCCATGAAAAGCAGTGGCACGAAATCTGCCGGTCATGGAACACAGCCCGGCCATGCCGGTTTTGCAAAAACGGTTTCGGATTTCCCGGTGCAAAAGGGCCAGGAGATGGAACTGGAGATCACCGGTCTGGGGAGCGGTGGGGAAGGCGTGGGCCGCTATCGGGAAATCGCCGTGTTCGTGCCGGGAGCCCTGCCCGGCGAGACAGTCCGGGCGAGGGCGGAGTTTGTAAAGAAAAATTTTGTGAACGCATCCCTGAAAGAAATTTTGAAAAAGTCATCCGACCGGGTGGCGCCAATCTGTCCGGTCTACCGGGAATGCGGCGGCTGCCAGCTCCAGCATCTTTCTTACGAAGCGGAGCTGAGAGAAAAGCAGAAGCAGGTGGAGGAGTCGCTGAAACGGATCGGGCATCTTAACGACATCAAAGTAATGCCGATTATCGGTTCTGAATCGCCCCTGTATTACCGGAACAAGATGCAGGTCCCCGTAAGCGGCGCCGGGGGAAAACTGCAGATCGGCTGTTTCGCGCTGAACACCCATAACGTGATCGACGTACAGGATTGCTGCATTCAGAAGCAGAAGAACAATGAAATTGCCGCGGTGGTCCGAAACTGGATGAGGCAGTTTAAAATTGCGCCCTATGACGAAGACAGGAGGACCGGCATCGTCCGGCATATTATGGGACGGGTCGGCGTCCAAACGGGCGAGACCATGGTCTGCCTGGTCACGGCCCGGGATACCGTACCGCGCCTGAAGGAACTGGTGAAAATGCTGAAGGCTGCCATACCCGGGATCAAAAGCGTTGTCCAGAATGTAAATCCCCGCAGCACGAATGTGATCTTGGGGGAAAAAACAAAACTGGTGGCAGGGAGCCCCGCCATTAAAGATAAAATCGGACCGCTGCAGTTTAACATCTCCGCCCAATCGTTTTTCCAGGTCAACAGCGAACAGGCGGAAAAACTGTACAACACGGCCCTGGAGTTTGCAGGCCTGCAGGGGAAGGAGACGGTGATCGACCTGTATTGCGGTACGGGGACCATCACCCTGTTCATGGCCCGGAAGGCAAAGCAGGCCCTGGGGATAGAAATCGTTCCTTCGGCCGTCCGCGACGCGAAAAAGAACGCGATGGCCAACCATATAAAAAACGCTGATTTCCTCCTGGGCGACGCGGCGGTGGAAATGCCGAAACTGGCGGCGGACGGCCTGCGCCCGGATGTGGTGATCCTGGATCCGCCCCGGGCCGGCTGTGAGGAACGGGTGCTGGCCGCCATTGCAAAGGTAAAGCCGGAACGGGTGGTATACGTTTCCTGCAACCCGGCCACTCTGGCCCGGGACCTGGCCTACCTGCATGAACAAGGGTTTTCCGTGGATAAAGTGCAGCCTGTAGACATGTTCAGCCGCACGCATCATGTGGAGACGGTAGTATTGCTGACAAGAAAATAGTAATGGGTTGATTGGGAAAAAGTAATAACGTAAATACTGTAACGTTAACTTCAGGAAATAATATATAGACAGGGATCGTAACCGATGCATACAGTGAAGTTGAAGCAGGAAATCAGAAGCATCCTGAAACGGGATATGGTGCTGAACATATCCATCGTGTTGGCGATGGTTTCTTCTTTATTTTTCAGGCCCCGTATTTCCTATATTGATTTTTCCGTTTTGGGCATGCTGCTGTCCTTTATGCTGGTGGTGGCCGGTTTCCGGCAGCTGCGCGTGCTGGAGAAAGCGGCAGGAGTCTTGTTCTCGCGCTGCCGCACCACGCGTCACGTGGCGGCAGTGCTGATCGGACTCACTTTTTTTATGTCCATGCTGGTGACCAATGACGTGGCGTTGCTGATCTTTGTGCCCCTGACCCTGATTATCGGCAGGCAGATCCGGCTAGATGTGGGGCGCATCGTCATCTTCCAGACCCTGGCCGCTAACCTGGGCAGCGCCTGCACGCCTATGGGGAACCCACAGAACCTGTTCATCTATTACCACTACCAGCTGAGCACGGGCTACTTCTTTTCCGTACTGGGGCCGTTGTCTGTACTGAGCGCCGTGTGGCTGGTGTTGCTGGTACATGGGCTGCCGGACGGTCCGCTGCAGATGGAACACCGGCTAACGGAAACCGGCCCGCGGCCGCGGATCGTTCTCTTTACCGCGTTGCTGCTACTGTGCTTTTTATCTGTGCTGCACGTGGTAAGTCCACTGGTATGCACGGCTGCCGTCGTGGCCACGGTCGCCGTGGCAGACCATAAGCTGCTGAAACAGGCAGATTACAGTCTGCTGTTAACCTTTATCGGCTTTTTCATCTTTATCGGTAATCTGTCCCACTGGGATGCCATACGCCAGATGCATCACTACCTGCACCACGCCCGGGGCGTCGTATACGTGGCCGGTATCGTGGCCAGCCAGTTTATCAGCAACGTGCCCGCCGCTATGCTGCTGGCCGGCTTCACCCGCAATGCCGGGGAACTGCTGCTGGGTGTGGACGTAGGGGGCCTGGGCACCCTGATTGCTTCTATGGCCAGCGTGATCAGCTACAAGCTCTACACCGCTTCCTATCCCCACCTGGCGATAAACTACCTGCGCATGTTCCTGCTCTATAACTTTGCCGGGCTGATCGGCATCGGGAGTATCGTGTACTGGTGGATAGCGAGGTAGGAGAGGGGATAGCAGTTTGATTTGGATACTCATTGCAACAGGACTTCTTAAAAACCGGTGAAGAGTTTCAGGTTTACCGATTTTTGCTTGTGCGGCAAGTGTAAAGACTATGCAATCCCGTCACCGATTGCGATTCCGCGGACTCATGTGTCTGTGCGTCGGAACTCGGGGCTTACGCCTCTCAGACAGCCTCGCTGCGACGGTGCATTTCATCTCATGGAATGACGCAATCGTTTCCGATGGTTTGCCCATGCCTTTGCCTTGCCGTATTATCTTTATATGATAAAACCAAATTTATTCTGTAATATGTGCTGCATTATCTTGCAGCTCTTTTTGTTTTATACAGGGTAACTGTTTTCACTGACTGTCTAAAACTTTATTATTATAATAATGTGTTGAAAATATATGTGCATTGCATTACAATGATGACAAGAAAACAGCTGTCAGCGTTACTTTCAAAGGCAAGTTTGTAAGAATCTGAACAAATCAAAAATAAAAGAGGGGAGTTAAGTGAGGAAACAAGCGGTGATTCTCGGCAACATCATCACTATGGATGAAAAAAGGCCCTTTGCCAAGGTCGCATTGGTTAAGAACGCCGTATTTTCCTATATTGGCAGCGCGGAGGAAGCGAAAAAGCTCGCCGATGCCGACGCGCAGGTACTGGATTATGGTGAGAACGTCATTCC
The DNA here is from genome assembly GCA_905235335.1 of uncultured Succiniclasticum sp. Classification (GTDB taxonomy): domain Bacteria; phylum Bacillota; class Negativicutes; order Acidaminococcales; family Acidaminococcaceae; genus Succiniclasticum. Next base: position 34,878 of record CAJOKZ010000002.1, on the reverse strand, counting down.
TTGCCAAAATTCGGCTCTTTCAATGGTGCGCTTGCGAAGGCCATTGCGGAAAAGGTGACAACATGAAAAAATTATTTACAGTTGACGACTTGATGATTGCCGGCATCGCGGCGCTTGGGTATGGTTTAGGCTATGGGGTTCCCAAGCTGCTGGGCTGGCCGGACTGGCAGTGCATAGTAATTTGCTTTGTTGCCGGGAACGTGCTACAGCTGCTGGGGGACACTGTCATATTCAGCAGGGCCATACAGAAAAAACCTGCATACCGGTACCTGGCTTTTGCCGTACTCATCTGCATCGTCCTGGCGGCCCAGTATGCCGCCATGTCATGGCTGGGCTTATCCATGCTGGAAGCACTGCTGGAGCAGTACGCATATGTTATCGTTGCTCCGATTTTGGGATTTGCGTTCACGATGATCGTCCGCTGGCGTCGTATCCGAAAAGTCCGCAGAGCATATGGGGACGGGAGCCGGGGTTTTGTGTTTGACGAAGCGCTGAAGAATGCTGATCTGGATGAAGTGAACCGGCAGAACCGGCCAATCCTGGGCGCGTATGATACCGACTGCGCGGTAAAGACAAAAACCGGTATCTATGTTGGCGTCAAAGAGAAGAATGTCATTTATTTTTCGGGAATCCCTTATGCAAAGCCTCCTGTCGGGGAACGCAGGTGGAAAGCGCCCGAACCCCTGCCGGAATCGGAGGCCGTATTCGAGGCAAACTACCTGGGCGCCTCTGCGATCCAGGTGGAACACGAAGGTTCGATTTTAAAGCATCACAGGCAAAGCGAGGACTGCCTGACGTTGAATATTTGTACGGGCAGTAACAAGACGAAGCGGAAAAAGCCGGTCATCGTGTTGTTCCACCACGGTGATTTTACCTACGGCGGGTCTGCCGATCCCCTGATGTACGGTACCGGGTTTATCCGCACCTATCCGGATGTTGTGGGCGTCAGCTTCAATTACCGCCTTGGCATCTTCGGTTTCATTGATTTTTCGGATATTCCCGGCGGGGAGGCATATCCCGATGCCTTAAACCTTGGCCTGCTGGATCAGATTGCTGCATTGAAATGGATCAGGGAAAACATAGCCGCCTTCGGAGGCGACCCCGACCAAATTACCGTGATGGGCTTTGAGTCCGGGGCTGTCTCCATCAGCCTGCTGGCGGCCTGTGAACAGGCGAAGGGCCTGTTCCGGAAGGCGTTTGTGTTTTTCGGCAGTCCCAAAGCTGCGTATGAGACGGCGGACACCTCCAGATTCCTGGCAAAGAGGCTCTTACAGGAGACGTCGGCAACGAACATGGAAGAACTGCGGCAGCTTTCCACGGAGCAGTTGAAAGAAGCGTCGCAGAAGCTGTGGAAGGAAATGTCGGCACCGACCTGCGATGGAACGCTGATTCCGGCTGATGTGTTTGCGGCCTTTCAAAAAGGAGCCGCTTCCGGTATCGAATTCATCATCGGTATTCCCAGCAATGAAACACAGGTTTTCAAGTCGTTTGTCGGCGATAAAAAATTCGGGGAGGCCTTGAAGGATTACTGGGATATCATGTCCCAGAAGATTACCGGCCTTTTGCACGATTTTGATGCTTCCTATGTCCCCGACGCCAAAACACTGACGGCCTATATTAAGGAACAGGCGGCGACAAGGCCTGAACTTGAAGTAAAATCGCAGCTGTATGAGATTGGGTACGCTTTGAGCATGTTTCTCTGCGGAAAACGGCTGGCAGAAGGCGGGAACACGGTATATCTCCTTTACTGGGATGAAAAACCGCTGATCGAGAACCTGGGATCGGGCACGGTGGACGTGGCGGTGGCCTTTTTGGGCAACAGCGAAGGGGCGCAAATGTACGGCAATGTATTGAATTCGGATATATCCGAACTGCTCAAGCGCTTTTTATTTAAATTTCTGACTGGGGATGCGATGCGGTTTTACAATAACGAAATCAAAGGTGTCGGCGCGTTTGACTGGAAGGCGTTTCCCCAGGCTCTCGTGGTTTCCGATGACAAGATCCGGTGTGGGAGGGTTGAAGAGCAGATGACAGAGGCTGAGAGGTTATTGCGGTTTATTGGAAAGAATTAAAAACAGTATCTGCTCTTCGTAAACGCAGGCAGGAGCCCGTATCGGATTTCCGGACTCCTGTGTGAAAGAGCCTGAACAAATTACCAGTCATACGCTTTTGTTATATTGCTATATAGCATTGCTTGTTATATAATTTGCAATAGATGTGGTGAAGCAGCTCATCAAAGGATATCCGGAAGGATGAAACGATAAGGGGGAAGAACAATGAAATTACAAAAGAAATGCGCTGCCGCATTACTGGCAGGATTACTGGCGTGCAGTACCGTTTTTGCAGCACCGGCTGACAGGGAAACGATTCAGCAGGTAGCGCTGTTGCAGTCCCTGGCCCAGGGATATTTCGGCGGTACCGTGACCGTGAAACAGCTGCGTAAATCCGGCGACATCGGCATAGGGACCTTCAAAGGGCTGAACGGCGAAATGATCGTATTGGATGGCAAGGTCTATCAGGCTCTGGGCAGCGGTGAAGTTGTCGTTGCCGACGATAAAGAGACCGTACCCTTCTCCAACGTAACCTTCTTTGACAAGGATATCACCCTGCCGCTGAGCGGTATTGCAGACAAAGAAGCACTGGAAAAACAACTGAACCAGGTAGTAAAAGATAAAGGGGAAAACAGCTTTTACATGATCAAGCTGCATACGACCTTCCCCAGTATCCTGTTCCGCAGCGAATACGGAAGCGAAGAACCGTATCCGACGTTGGTAGGCGCATTAAAGGAAAAGCAGACCGAATTTACCCATAAAAATATTACCGGTACCGTGGTAGGTCTGTATTGCCCCAATTATATGGGCGGCCTGAACACGCCCGGCTGGCACTTCCATTTTATCTCGGATGACAAAAAGCATGGCGGCCACGTACTGGAACTTTCCTTCCAGAGCGGCGATGTGCTGATGGACAAGACCGATAAATTTGCCATGTTGCTGCCGGACGACAAGCCTTTCCAGACTTTGAACCTGGCAAAGGACATGAAGGAAGAGATACGCCAGGCCGAACAGGACAAGCAGCCGTCGGCGCAGAAAAAATAAATCAAAATAGGAAAATCCCCTAAAATTAAAAAAAGAAAAGACGTTACTATTCGATAGAATATTTTTGCCTGCTTTTGTTAAGTAATTAAAGAAAACAGTGGTATCATGGACTTTCCGTAACCGGTCGGAGCGCAGGAAGCCTAATGTAAAATATGGAAAGTAAAATTGGGCTTCTTTTACTCCCGATTTGCGAAATAATCAACAACAGGAGGAAACTATGAAACGGTCAAAAATTTTTATGGTATTGCTCGTTGGGATCATGCTTTTGGCGACAACTGCGACAGCGTTTGCCGCAACAGTGGAGGAACAGCGTCAGGAAACCCGCCACAAGGTTGCGGAAACCTTGAATAAACTGTATGAACGGAAACCGTCTGCCCGGACGGCGCTGAAAAATGCAGAAGGGTATGCTGTGTTTGCCAGTTCCGGTATAAAACTGGGAATCATAGGCTCATCTCATGGCCGCGGGCTTGCGCACAATAATAAAACCGGGGAAGAAATCTTCATGCGTATGGAAGAATACCAGGCCGGTCTGGGTATTGGCGCCAAAGAATATGCATTGATTTTTGGCTTTATTGACAAAACAGCATGGGATAAATTTACATCTTCGAAATGGTCGTTTGGCGGACAGGCAGATGTAACAGCAGATGACGGCGTCAACGGCGGTTCCTTTGAGGGTGCGGTCCAGGCGGCGCCCGGTATCTTCGTCTATCAGATGACAACAAAAGGCCTTGCAGCAGAACTTTCCCTGAAAGGAACCAACTATTTCAGAGACAAAAAGCTGAATCCTAAGAGTAAAAAGACAGGTGACCGGCGATGAAGGCAGACAAGATCATTAAAAACGCGAAAATATTCACGGCGGATCAGGATAAGCCTCAGGCGACTGCGCTGGCGGTGAAGGATGGCAAGTTCGTCTATGTGGGCGATGAAGCGGGCCTTTCCGCTTATGAGGGAGAAGTCACGGATCTGGGCGGGAAATTCATCATGCCCGGTCTCATTGACACCCATGTGCACATCACGACAGGCGTCGCATTCGAGTATGCCGATTTGGGCGAGTATATTTTGTGCACCGGCAAGAAGGAGATTCTGGACTTCATGTCGGAATACGTCAGTAAGAATCCTGGATTGGAGCCCTACCGGTTCATGCTGCCACGCGCGTCTCTGAACGGAGAAGATCTCTCGAAGGAGGACCTCGATGCCTTCTGTCCGGATAGTGGGCTTGTGATTTTGGAGGGAGAATGCCATAGTGTCTGGGTGAACTCCAAGATGCTCGAAACCCACGGCATAACAGATGATACACCGGATCCTGTGCCGGGGCTTGCTTATTTTGTGAGGAAAGACGGACATATTACCGGAAACGCGTTTGAATCTACGAGCTGGCCCTTCCTTTTCGATCAGTTAAGAAAGGATTTGACGGATGACCAGATTGGCGCGGCAGTTTCCCGCTGGATTAGTTTCTGTGAAGAATATGGCGTGAGTGCCGTTTTTGATGCCGGCTTCCCGGAGCACAATGATATCCATGAGAGAATTTATTCGAAATTGCGTGATTTAGACAGGCAGGGGAAGCTGCCGGTTTATATTGACGGATGCTATATTCTCACGAACCCGATGAAGGTGAAAGAAGCCTTGGAAGAAACGAAGCGTTTTAACCGTGAGTTCACGACCGGGCACCTGAAGGTTCATACGCTGAAGATTTTAATGGATGGAACCTTAAAGATCGAAACGGCGGCAATGGTCACGCCCTATGTAGACACCGGCGCGGTGGGAGCCACAACCTTCAACGCTGAAGAAATCGCTGAAATCCTGAAAGAACTCAACAGGGCCGGATTGGATTTTCATGCGCATTGTGTTGGCGAGCGCTCGTCCCGCGTCGTGCTGGATGGTGTGGAGCTGGCCAAAAAGGAGTTGGGGGACAGCTTCAAGGTGAAGGTCACCTGTACGCATCTGTGGGTTCAGGATGACGCGGATCTTTCCCGTTTCGCAAAGCTCGGAGTGATTGCCAATTACACACCGGCATGGCACAACGGGAACATGGGTCTGGGCTGCGAGCCTTCAGAGTTCTGGCCAAGTCTGATCGGCGAAAAACGCGCCGCAAAGATGTTCCGCAGTAAGACGGTCTGGGACACTGGCGCGCTTGTGACCTGGTCGAGCGATGATGTCAGCTTTGGTGATTTTTCATCATGGAATCCATACTATGGAATGGAGGTCGGCATGACGCGCTGGATCAATGAAAAGACAAAGTCGCCCGAAGGGCAGAGTACCAAGAAACCGCTTGAACCTGCCAGCGAAAAAATGAGCATTGAAGAAATGATCTTGGGATATACGATCAACGGTGCGAAGCAGCTTGGCGTGGAAGCCTTCAAAGGCTCCATTACAACCGGCAAGGAGGCGGATTTTCTGGTGTTCGACAACGACCTGATGACCGCGGAGCACGAGGGCTTCAGCCATAACAAGCCAGCCGATGTATATATCTGCGGAAAGAAAGTGAACTGATGATGCTTCTTGGGCAGCCTGCCGAGTGCGGGTTGCCCTTTTGACTGGGGGGAAAACAATATGAGCAACCGTAATATTGTCAAATTATTTAAATTAAGAAAAGGAAATCTTGATTATCGCGTAAAGCGGGATTATATACGGAATGGTATAGCGACGATTCCCTGTCGTATTTCCGGATATAGGGATGTAATCAGCGTATATAGTGTGGAGGGGTGTGAGTCTCTGAACCCGGCGTTTGTAGAGTATATCCTATCTGCTGCGGAAATTGCTCCGCCAGAGTATCCACTCGTTTTAAATATCGTCGGGGACTGCTTGACACAGGAGGAAAAAGAAACTATTGAGAATGCTATAAAAGACGATTCTGCCTATAACCTCGGTGTTGTGGAAGAAGAAGAGAAAAGACGTAGACGGATTTTTTACGGTATGTTTTTTGGGCTGCTCATTTCAGGTGTGTTGCTTTGGCTGGTAAAGGCCTTGATTGACGATATACCGGAGCTGTTTTTCATATTATTTTGGTTTATGGGTGATAACCTCTGTGACTACATCTTTCTGACCGGGCGTGACCTTCGCCGGGAAAGGATTCTTGCAGGAAAGCTTGCGAGTATTAAAGTTGTTTTTTCTGAAAGCTATAAAGAACCGGAATACACAGAAAGCGATGTGAATAAGCTGTATTCGGAGATTGAAAGAGATGTTAAGGAAAGCATTCAGGACATTTAGGAAGAAGAGAGGCGTTTTAAAGTTATCAGATAATTTAGCCGCGGCTCGCTAAATAAGCGAAAATGCAAATCTTAAAAATCGAGTATAGCGCACGAAGCCCCTCTGACGCCAGAGGGGCTTTTTAGGTATTACTATTATATTAAATACAAATCGTTACAATCGTTAGAAGGCCCGTGGAGGAAAATGATTTTTCACCCTGTGTTTAGCAATGTTTTTTCTTTCCGGGCCTGCCGAAGATTATATACGGAAGTGCCGGAAGAAATAAATGTCCGCGTTGCGCATCGTTTTTATGGCCGAATTGTTTCAGGTATGTTTATTTTGAGAAACTGGACTTAAGCTGTTTTAAAAATCGTTCGGCGATGGGGGTGAAGGTCTGATATCGGTTCCATGTCAGATATAGTTTTGTTTCAAGTCTGGGAAAAAGGGGCCGAAAGGTAAGGCCGCTATCGTTGGAGGTGTCAACCAGGCGGTCGAAGGTAAGCAGGTATCCCAGCCCTTCTTCGGCAAAAATCGCCCCGTTGTAGGACAGGCGGAAGGATCCTTCCAGCTTCATTTTTGAAAATGCAGGACCGGCCCATGCCTTGATTTCATTGCCCCATGCCTGTTCTGAGCAAAAGAGCGGAAGCCCGGACAGGTCATCCGCAATGATTTTTTTCTTGCGGGACAGGGGGTCGGACTTGGGAAAGCATAAGCCCCATATATCGCTTTCCGGGAATTGGATATATTCATATTTGCGGCTGTCCGGCAGTTCGGCAAGGACCAGGAAATCGAGCAGGCCTTTGTCAAGTTTGCCGGCGATTTGTTCTGTATCTCCACTGGTAATATGATATCGCAGGCTTGGATAATCCCGCTTAAACGAACGGATCTCTTTGGCGAGATACCGTATCTGACGGGATTCCGCGAGACCGAGGTAGAGCTCGCCGCTGGTAATATCGTCAAGGGAAACAAATTCCTGCTCAATTTTATCGGCCATACCGACCAGGTCTTCGGCACGTTTCCGAAGCAGGACGCCTTCTTCTGTCAGCCGGATGCTGAAGCTGTGCCGGGTAAAAAGTTTTTTCCCCAGTTCCCCTTCCAAGGATTTCAGCTGCTTGGACAGGGTGGGCTGCGTTACATGCAATATTTCGGCAGCTTTTGTCATGTTTTCTTCCCTTGCAACGGCAAGGAAATACCGAAGCGTGCGAATTTCCATAGGCTGGCGGCCTCCTTTGAATAGTGGGGCACAATATTCCGGAATGGAATATCATGATATTCATTATAACCATTAGCGGGATTCAACGCAACAAAGTATGATAGAAACAGACGGAGCAAATTCTGCCGATGCCGGAACGTAGCGGATCGCCCCGATTTTCCGGCTTGAAGGCAGGAAATTATGAAACGAGGTGTATGGTTGTGAGTAACGTGCTTTTGATTTCCACAAGCCTTCGCGTGAAGAGCAATTCGGATTTGCTGGCGGAAAAGCTGGCCGAAGGGGCCAGGGATGCCGGGCATCAGGTAGAGGTTGTCAGCCTGAAGGGGAAGCGTATCGGTTTCTGTACGGGCTGCCTTGCCTGTCAGAAGACGCAGCGGTGTGTTTTGAAGGACGATGCGGCGGAGATTGCGGAAAAGGTAAAAAATGCCGATACGCTTGTTTTTGTTACGCCGATTTATTACTACGGGATGAGCGGCCAGATGAAAACGCTGCTGGACCGTTTGAATCCTCTTTTTCCTTCGGATTATAAGTTCCGCAGGGTATATATGCTTTCTGTTGCGGCGGAAGATGGGGAATCGGTTCCGCAAAAGGCGAAAAGCGGGCTTCAGGGCTGGATCGACTGCTTTGACAAGGCTGCCTTCGCCGGATCGCTGTTTTGCGGTGGCATAACCGGCGCTGGTGAAGCGGCGGGGAAGACTCTGGAGCAGAAAGAAGCATATCAGTTCGGCAAGGATTTAAAATAATCGGGACAGGAGGTTCAGGAGTATGAAAGAAAAAATGCTGGAAGGCAAGGTGGCCATCGTTTCCGGCGCAAGCTACGGCATGGGATTCAGTATGGCGGAACTTTTTGCGAGGGAAGGCGCCCGGGTGGTGATGACCGCAAGAGGGAAGGAAAAGCTTGACGCCGCGGTGAAGGAGATACGAGACAAAGGCTATGAGGTTACGGGTGTCGTGGCGGACAATAAAAATCTTGACGATGTAAAGAAGGTCATCCGGACGGCGCTTGATACCTACGGGGATCTGGATATCGTCATCAATAATGCGGCCATCGGGGAACAGAAGATGATCGATGAGACCGATGATGAATGGCTGGAACACGTGTACCAGACAAATGTTTTCGGGCCGTTCCGGTTCATACGGGAAGCGCTGAAGGTGTTCCTTCCGAAAAACGAGGGGTGCATTATCAACATTTCTTCGGTGAACGGGGAGAGGCCTTTCTGCGGCGCGTCCTATACGTCATCCAAAGGCGCCATCAACACCCTTACGAAAAATGTAGCCATGCGCCTCATCGACACCAACATCCGCATCAATGCCGTTGCACCCGGTTCCACGGTCACCCCGGCGCATCTTGCGAACAAGGCGGGGGAACAGCCCGGGGGCGCAAAGATGCTGGAGTACAGCAAGCATTTTGTTTATTTCCCGGGGCCGGAGTGCGACCCCATGGATCAGGCTAATGCGTGTCTTTTCCTGGCATCCGATATGGGACGGCATGTAAAGGGACAGGTAATCCAGGTGTGCAACGGGGCGTTCCTGTAAACGAACGAAGAGGGATGGGATATCCTTCAAAACTGTTTTATAAAAATAAAAAACGATACGCGGCGGCTGTCTGTGAAAGCAGGCAGCCGCTTTCTGCGTTCGTCTGTCCTGCCAGTCCGGTGCTGACGGCTGACAGGGATTCGTCGATTTGATTTTGCGCCTGTCCCGGCAGAACGGGAACTGCAATGGGGCGACGGACTGTTCGGGGATCGGGATAAGCGCGGAATACAAAACCGGGTCCGGGAAAATACAGCCGGCGACGATAAACCGTTTGCAATTCCAGGGAGTTTTTTTGTATAATTTATGAAAGAAAAATTTTGGAAAGTTTTAAGGAAATTACCACCTGAAGGAAATTTGTTTTGACCGGGTGATGGTATAAACGAGGCGCGCGTCAACTACCACGCACCTAAAGGAACGTGGCTTGTAACTCCCCGGTAGTGCAAACGTCTTACGGCTCCTACCTTTAGCTTATCTGATAATTCAGATAGTGGGGTTGCATCATAGGACGGTTGACAACGCCCTTTGCAAAGAAGATATGCTCCTATGCAACTGCAAAGGTACTATATTTCCCATACTTGCAGTTAAACTGGTTATTGCAACACTTAAGATTTTACATTCCAAGTGATTAGTTGGAAAAACCTTATATCTTAACTTGTCAAAGTGCAAAGAGTGCCTTCAGTGGATAAACCACCCAACGGTTTTCTCTATAGGAATATTATAACGCAAATTTGATTATTTAGAAAGGAGAAGCGGTTCCTCCCACCCTTCAAGAAGACTGGGTTTCCACCGCAAAAAGATATTATGAAAACGATAAAAGTGGCGGCAGCTGTCATCTGCGATTCCATGAAGGAAAAAAAGCAGATATTTGTCACAGCCAGAGGATATGGGGAATTTAAGGGAATGTGGGAGTTTCCCGGCGGAAAGGTGGAGCCCGGGGAGACATCACAGCAGGCCCTGGTCCGGGAGATACGGGAAGAACTGGAAACGACTGTCCGGGTGGGGGACCTGATCGGTTCGGTGGAATATGACTATCCCGCATTCCATTTATCTATGGACTGTTTCTGGTGCGAGGTGGTGGAAGGCGATCTCAGGCTTCTGGAGGCAGAAGCCGCGAAATGGCTGACAAAAGAGACCCTGTACAGCGTCCGGTGGCTTCCGGCGGACATATCGGTCATAGAAACGATCGGGATGCAGATGGGGCAATGAAAAAACTGACAGAAACCGTGTACGGCGATGTAATATTTTTAAGGAGGGAGCATCATGCAAAAAGTTGAGAAATCAGTATCCGTGGTACTGGCAGGCGATTCCTTTATCACCCAGCGCCTGCCGAGGGACGCCAGACTGGCTGCGCTGAGGGAGTATCTTGCCGGATTTGACGTTCGTTTTACGAATTTTGAAATCCTGCTCCATGATTTCGAAGTCTATCCTGCGCCGGTCAGCGGAGGCACCTGGGCCTGTGCCCGTCCTGCCGTGCTGCAGGATCTGCAGTACCTGGGCTTCAATCTCTACACCTGGGCCAATAACCATACCATCGACTGGAACCTGGGCGGCATCCTCACCACCAAAAAGCATCTGGATGCGGCGGGCGTTGTCCATGCCGGCTGCGGCATCAACTTGGAAGAAGCGGCCCAGCCCCGTTACCTGGACTTGCCTCAGGGCAGGGTGGCCATTATCGGCGTCACTTCCACCATGAACGAGTGGGGGATGGCGTCCAACCCGCGCCGGGACGTACTGGGGCGGCCCGGTGCCAACGTGCTGCGGTATCAGACGGTTCACAAGGTAAAACCGAAGGAACTGGAAACCCTGCGCAAAATCATTGACCAGACTGAAGTAAATGCCGACCGTATGCTGCTGGAAAAAGAAGGATTCAACAAGCCCCTGACCGGCGGTTATCTGATCGGAAAGATCCGCTTTGAAGCGACGGCCCGCGGCGAACAACCCGGCACTGTTACCACGATGAACCAAAAGGATGCGGACCGGATCATCCGTTCCATCGAAGAAGCGAAACGGCAGGCGGACTTTGTTTTTGTTAGTCACCACAGCCACGAACGCAAAGGGATGGCGAAGAACCGCCCCGCGGATTTCTGCCGGGATTTTGCAAAGATGTGCATCGACGTGGGCGCGTCCGCATATATCGGGCACGGACCGCATATCTGGCGCGGCATTGAAATTTACAAGGATAAGCCCATATTCTACAGCCTGGGGGATTTTATCTTCCAGAATGATTCTGTGGAACGCCAGCCGACGGAGTTTTACGATTTATATAACCTGGGCCCGGACAACACGGTGGCGGACGGACTGGATGCACGCAGCGCCAACGGAACCCGCGGGCTTGCGGTAGATCATTTTGTCTTTGAGTCCGCGCTGGCATCGTTCACTGTAACAGAGGGAGCAATCCGGGAGGTGAACCTGCAGCCCCTGAGCCTTGGATTTAAAAACGGCAGGAGCCTGCGGGGCCGTCCGGAACTGGCGGAAGCGGAATACGGCGAGCAAATTCTGGCGGATATCGCCGGTCTTTCCGAGGAGTTCGGCACATCCATTGAGATTGCCGGCGGAAAAGGCAGGATCGTGATTGGATAGGTCGGATTATCACAGGTATATGTATTTCCTGAAACAGTTGTTATGTATACAGTATTTTCACGCTTGCAAATATTGTGAAGCAATATTTGAAGTGCTATACTAATGAGTATAATAATTGGATGCCGTTATCTGGTTATTGAATCTTTTTGCAAACGGTCCGGGGCGTTTCATGACGGCGGGATCCGGACAGAGGGAGGGAATTTTATGTTGATTTTGGGCTGTATTATCGTACTGGCGGCGCTGGTGCTTCTGGTCAAGCGCTTTGAAGCCAGGATGGTGCTGGTAGGCGCCGGCATCTTGATGTGTCTTTGCGCGGGGAATCCGATGAATGCGTTGAACGCCTTTGCCAAAGGCATGGGCAGCGGCATGATTTCATCTGCCTGCTCCAGCATGGGTTTTGCGCTGGCGATGCGTTTTACGGGTTGTGACAAACACCTGATCAACGCGCTGGCCAAATTGCTGTTAAAGGTTAACTGGCTGCTGATTCCGGGCGTCATTTTCGGAACCTATGCAGTAAATATTGCGCTACCCAGTGCGGCCGGCACAGCTGCAGCGGCAGGCGCTATCTTCATCCCGATCCTGATGGGCGCCGGCGTGCATCCGGCTATGGCCGCCGCTGCGGTAAAATGCGGTACCTACGGTTCCATGCTGAACCCGGGCCTGGCCCACAACCCCTTTGTGGCGAAGATCGCAGGCGTTAACGTAATGGATGTCATCGCGTTCCATTACAAGGCCAATATCGCATCTCTGCTGGTAGGCGCTGTGGTCCTGACGGTTATTGCCTACGTTCTGAAGGAAAACCGGGGCCATGTGGCGGAAGGCCTGGAACTGGATACCGGTTTTAAAGTAAATCCGCTGTTTGCCCTGATGCCGGTTGTTCCGATCGCGATCCTGATCTTAGGCGCTACCGGCCTGGTTCCTATCTTCAAGATGGGCGTGGCCCAGGCTATGGTCATCGGCGCTATCCTGACCTGCATCGTGACCCGGACGAATCCGGCTGCTTTGACGAAATCCTTCTTTGACGGCATGGGCAAAGCCTATGGCGATATCATCGGTATCATCCTGGCAGCGGGTGTGTTCGTTGCAGGCATGAACGCGATGGGTCTGGTAAAAGCATTTATCGCTGCCATGATCAACAATCCGTCCATTGTTAAGATCTGCGCTTCCGTCGGTCCTTTTGTGCTGGGCCTGATTACCGGTTCCGGCGACGCGGCGACCTTTGCGTTCAACGAGGCGGTTACACCCCATGCGGCAGACTTCGGCATGTCCATCGTGCAAATGGGTTCCATGGCGACATTGGGTGGCACCCTGGGCCGTACCATGTCCCCGATTGCCGGCGCGACCATCATCGTAGCCGGTATCGCAGGCATCAACCCCATGGAAGTTACCCGCCGCAATGCGATCCCGATGATCGCCGCCATGATCGTCGGCATGATGTTCCTGGCATTCTGATCTGTGCGGGATAAAGGCCGGTTTTCGGTGTGCAGTAGAAGGCTGCTGTTGCAAGGAAAGTCTTATATTGTAAAATTTCTGGTTTGACCGGACACAGTAAAGAGAACCGCTGCAGGTATGCAGCGGTTCCTTAAAATCCAGTGAAATTAAAATATTTGAGAAAAGAGTAAATAATATGGAAACTATCTGGAAACAGGCGGAAGCCTTAAAAGAAGAACTTGTCGCAAGACGGCGGAACCTGCATGCCCATCCGGAAACAGGATGGACGGAGTTCCGTACCGCGTCCCTCATCATCAAAGAACTGCAGGCGTTAGGATATGAAGTTCATTATGGGGCGGAAGTGGTGAAAGAGGAGTCCATGATGGGGCGTCCCTCTGCTGCGGAGTTGGAAGTCTATGCAGAACGCGCGGTTTCGGAAGGCGCGGATCCCGCGCTGGTGGCTGCGATGGCTGGCGGCAAAACCGGCGTCGTAGGAATTTTGGACACCGGAAAGCCGGGCCGGACAGTAGCGTTCCGCTTTGATATGGATTGCAACGACGTGGAAGAAGATTCAGGCGAAGGACACCGGCCGGCCGCGGAAGGATTCCGTTCCACCCACGGAAAGGCCATGCATGCCTGCGGCCATGACGGGCATGTGACCATCGGCCTTGCCACCGCCAAACTGCTGAAAGAAAATATCGATTCTCTCCACGGGAGGATCAAGCTGATCTTCCAGCCGGCGGAGGAAGGGGTACGCGGGGCGCTTGCCATGGCGGATGCCGGCGTAGTGGATGATGTGGATTATCTGTTCGGCGGCCATATCGGTTTTAAATGCACGAAACCGGATACGCTGGTCACCATGACCGACGGATTTCTTGCCACGACAAAGATGGACGCGGTGTTCCACGGGGTTTCGGCCCATGCGGGCGCGGCACCGGAAGAAGGAAAGAATGCGCTGCTGGCAGCAGCCCAGGCCGCTATCAGCTTGAGCACGATTTCCCGCCACAGCCAGGGATCCAGCCGTATCAACGTGGGGGTTCTAAATGCGGGGACCGGCCGGAATGTCGTACCGGATATCGCCACCATAAAAATTGAGACCCGCGGGGGCAATACGGAGATCAATGAATTCATGGTGCGGGAGGCCCGCCGGATGATCCAGGCCGCTGCGGACCTGTATGATGTGAAGGTGGAGATATCCCTGGCAGGGGGTGCTCCGGCCAGCGTGTATGACAAAGATCTGGCGGAAGAGATTGCTGCCCTTGTGAAAGAAAAATGCGGATATTCCAATGTGCTGACCTGGGTGGATATGGGCGGCAGCGAAGACTGCACGTATTTTATGGACCGTGTCCAGAGGCGGGGCGGTAAAGCCGCCTATATGATGTACGGTACGCCCATCGCGGCAGGGCATCATAACAGTCATTTTGATTTTGACGAGGAAGTGCTTTGGAAAACCGCGGCGACTTTGACGGAACTGGCTGTCAGATATTCTGCGTAACCAATCCGGCTGTAAATGTAAGAAATTTCCTTATAAGGAAGCTTACAGTTACAGCCTTTTTTAGTAGCGGCATCCAAACGAAAGAAGAGTATTGCATTTATAATTTGGGAGGATCCAGCGCCTGTCAGCATCATCTTGTGATATAATAAAAAAGATAAACGGAGCCGAACAGTAAATACGAAACTGAAAAAGGAGGGCGCTATGGTACCGGTAAATAAAGAACGGGTCGCGGAACTGATTGGTGGCCTGGCAAAATTCGGAAAAGGGGAATTGGGGATTACGCGGCTGGCTTACACCAGCACGGATAAGGCTGCCCAGATGTGGCTGCTGAAACAGATTGAGTATTTGAATTTGGAAGTGCGGGAGGATGTGCTGGGCAACCTGTTCCTCCGCAGGGCGGGGCTTGACCCCACGCTGCCGCCGGTGGCCTGCGGGTCCCATTTGGATACGGTTATTCACGGCGGGGCCTATGACGGCATGTGCGGCGTGGTTGGTGCGCTGGAAGTCGTCCATATGCTGGAAGGGGAGACCCTTCGCAGGGGCATCGAGGTCATCGTGTTTCGGGCGGAAGAATCCAGCCGGTTCGGCTTTGCCACCATTGGCAGCAAGCTGATCACGGGGAAGGCAGCACCGGAAAAATTCGCGGATGCCGCCCGCCCGGACGATATTACCTTTAAAGAGGCGGTCATGGAATGGGGCGGCAATCTGGAGGAATACAGGGAGGCCGTTTTGCAGCCCGGCTCGTATAAATGTTTTGCGGAGATGCATATTGAGCAGGGAAAGGTCCTGGAGGAAACGAAGCACCAGATCGGTATCGTGCATAATATCGCCGCGCCGACACGGTTCAAGCTGCACATCAAAGGCATGGCGGATCATTCCGGTGCCACCCCCATGGGGTTCCGCAGGGATGCGCTGGTGACAGCCGCTAAGATGATACTGGCCGTGGAGACGGCGGCCATCCGGGAAAAGGAGCATGGAACGGTGGGAACGGTTGGCATTGTGGATGTGGATCCCGGTTCCATCAATGTTGTTCCGGGGAAGGTTACCCTCTGGGTCGACGTCCGTGGCGTGGAACCGGACAGCATCCGGAGGACACTGACGGAAATCCGCCAGGCTGCACAGGGTACGGCGCGGGCGGATGGTGTAACGATAGAGGAGGAGATGCTGACCTCGGATACACCGGTGGCGCTGGATGCACGGCTGGCCGCCCAGTCGGAAGAGATCTGCCGGGAGCAGAAGAAATCCTTCCTGCATATGAACAGCGGCGCAGGACACGACGCCATGCATATGACCGCCATCTGCCCGACAACGATGCTGTTCGTTCCCTGTAAAGGAGGCATCAGCCATAACCCGGCGGAATTTGCGGAGAATGAAGATATCTGTGCCGGTATCGAAGTGCTGGCGGAGATTTTAAGGCGGGAAGCGCAGTAACAAGTCGGGCAATGGGACCGCGGCTCCGGCAATTCCCGTGACTGGGCGACTGCAGAGCAGCGGCTAAAGGAGGGAGTATGAAAAAGTTAATCACGTATCTTAGTCTTTTGCTGACCTTGCTGGCCTTTGTATCCACAGCGTACGCGGATGTGCCGAACCCCTACGGCGGACCCCGGCCCCGGCCTGACAGACAGGTAATTCGGGTATATGAAAAAAGGGAGCCCGGATTTGCCTTGGAGAAAGGGGCGGGGGAAAATTCATTCCTGCTGAAGGTAACGCTGCCGGGTCCCTGCGACTGGCATTATACGGTCGAAAATAGCAAAACGAAGGAACGGTTCGTTTCCGATATATTCTGCAATACGGATTTTGAGAAGGAAACAGAGGAAAAGGAATTTTTCCTGGACCTGCGGGAAAGCGGGGAAGAAACGAAGCTGCTGATTAATGTGCAATTCAGTCTGTATGCCTATACGGAAACCATATTTGGCCCCAAGCTGTACAACAGACAGGGAAAAACGAAAGTGGTATTCCATGCTTATCGGTTGGAAAAAACGGACGGCGGTTATGTGCTGAAATAAATGTAAAGGAGCCGCTGTGCGTAAAAAAGAAGTGTCGGTTTTTTGCGGACCGGCGTGTTCAAAGCGGGGAACGGACGTGTTAACACTTTTGACGCTGCTTCATTTTATGGTGGACGGTATATGCGGGGCAGCGCTTGCCGAATATGCTGTAAACCAGCCTTTCATGGAACCGATCCTGTATTATTTCGGGTTGTACAATGCGTTTGCTTTCGGAACGCAGTGGCTTACGGGCAGTCTGTTTGACCGCAGGCCCAACCTGCTTCGCAGCAGTTTCCTCTTTGCTGCTGCCGCACTGGCGGCGGGAACGGTTTCGGACTTTGGCATCGGGGTGCAGGCTGTGCTGCTGGGAATAGGGAACAGCGTGTTCCATGCGGCGGCGGGAGGTTATGTGCTTCGCCGTTATGAAACCTACAAAGAACTAGGCATTTTCGTTTCTAGCGGGGCGATCGGCCTGGCTTTGGGGCTGAACTGTATGGTTGGCGTATATCCCTTTGCGGCTGCCTGCACCGCGCTGTCGCTGGCAGCGACGTGGCGGCTGTTCCGGGCGGATGACGCATCAGCCGGAAGCAACCGCCCTGCTGGTATTTCAGGCAAGGGAACCGCGGAGAACGGTGTGGAAGGACGCGGGACTACAGGCGCTGTTGCGGCCAGCCTTGTCTTGTTACTGGGATGCGTGGTATTACGCGGCCTGGGCAGCGGAACTGCCTACAGTCCGTATGTTATGCTTTTTCCCTGTGTTTTTGCGGCAGGCAAGGCGTTGGGGGGGATTCTTTGCGACAGGGCGGGATATAAAAGCACAATCCTGATTATTTTTTTACTATGTTTTGTGGCGTTGCAGCGATCCGGCCTGGCGGCCTCTGTACTGCTGGTGCTGGCCTTTAACATGACCATGCCTTTGACCCTGCGGCTGGCCCACTGGTGCAACCCGAAATATCCTGGGCTTATGTTCGGCCTTGCGGCAGGCTGTTTGTTGCCGGGAGTGTATTTCCACGGCTTTTTTATTGCGCCCCAGGCCATGGCCGTGCTGCAGTTCCTGTGCCTGGCGGCAGCCGGATACCTGTTGCAAAAACAGGTGGGGAAACCGGCGTAACGGTATCTTGGCGGCGTTACATTCAAAAACTGATATTCGCGGATCATGGGAATCTGCAGCCCGACGGTTCTGGATGGTAATGTTTTCGAAAGATTGGAGACCATCATGCTTTTTGACGTGGCAATTATTTCCCCTGTTTTACCGGGGCAGGAAATATTGGGTGATTTGGTTGGGACAGACAGTGGCATGCTGCTGTTGGCCTTCTGGACCATTGTGATCGAAGTGCCTTTGTTTTTCCTGTGTGGCTACCGGGAAAAAAAGCAGTTGCTGTATTTTGCCGGTGTGAATCTTGTGAGCAACCTGATGCTGAACGGTTTTTTGGAAACGGTGGGCGATGATTACAATCTGGCCATGGCGATCGGGGAAGTTGCCGTTGTGCTGCTGGAATTCTGTCTGTGCTGTTACTTTATAAAAGGGGACAGGAAAAAGCTTTTCAGGACCCTTGTGTTCACCAATGCAGTCAGCTTTCTGGCGGGACTTGCATTTTTATTTCTGTTTGATTTGCTTTAACTCATATAAATTCGTTTCAGTATTTAAGGGGCGTCTATGAATCCGGATCTTTCTTTTGCCGCTGTGTTCCTGCAGGGGATACTTAGTTTCTTTTCGCCCTGTGTGCTGCCGCTTCTGCCCGTCTATCTGGGCTATCTCTCCGGCGGGACCGGGGAACGGCTGGCTGACGGTACCCTGGGTTTTAACCGCGGCAGGATTTTATTGAATACACTGTGTTTTGTCCTCGGGATCAGCGGGGCATTTTTCCTGTTGGGGGCAGGTGCGTCCGCGGCGGGCAGCGCTCTGGTTTCCCGGCAGACGGTGATTATGCGCGGGGGTGCCGTCGTCATGATCCTGTTCGGCCTTTACCAGCTGGGCTTGTTGGGAGCATCGGGATTTTTGGCGAAGGAAAGACGGCTTCCCTTTGCACCGGAATCCCTGGCTGCTTCCCCCATGACCGCCCTGCTGCTGGGTTTTGTGTTCAGTTTTGCCTGGACCCCCTGTGTGGGGCCGGCGCTTGCCAGCGTACTGATCCTGACGGCGGCTGAACCGCAGAAAGGAATGGTGATGATTTTGTTTTACACCTTGGGCTTTGTAGTACCATTTATCCTGCTGGGGCTTTTTTCCGGAACGGCGCTGCGTCTGCTGAAGCAGCATAAAAAAATCATGAACTATACGGTAAAAGCAGGCGGTGTCCTGATGATACTTATGGGCATCCTGCTCGGGAGCGGGCAGCTGCAGTCCGGCATCGAAGCGGCAGGGCAGCAGGGTGTCGCAGCATCCGGGAAAGCAGGGATCGCGAATCCCGCCGGGAAGGGGACGGCCCCCGGACAGAAGGGAGCCGAAGACCGTGTCGCTGCCATCCCTTTTGAACTGAAGGATCAATATGGTAAGACGCATACACTTTCTGCTTATAAGGGGAAAGTCATCTTCCTGAATTTCTGGGCCACCTGGTGCCCGCCCTGCCGGGCCGAGATGCCTGATATCCAGAAGCTATACGAAGATTCGCCGACGGAAGGGAAGGACGCCGTCATCGTATTAGGCGTTGCCTCACCGGGACTGGGGAACGAGAAGGATGAAGACGGAATCCGTGACTTCATGGAGAAAAACGGCTATACCTACCCGGTGCTGATGGATACGCGTGGGGAGTTGTTCAGTGCTTACGGAATCCGGGCGATTCCGACCACCTATATGATCGACCGCGACGGATATTTGTTCGGCCGGGTGCAGGGAGCGCTGACAGGGGAAAATATGAAACGGATCGTGCGGCAGACACTTGAGTGAAATGGAATTTCCGGTTTCTTCTGAATACGGGGAGAAGGCCTGTCCGATTCGTATAGAAGCGCTGATTCATCTCGTTTCACAGCGAGTTGTATCAGCGCTTCTTTGAGATTTTTGCAGGAAAAAATCATAAAAACTATTAAATGTGTTACAAAAATCGGGAAAAATTTTGTGAAATTTTCAAAATATATTAATTTTCGTGTAAAAAATGCTGTTTTATGATATTATATTTTTAATATGCTGCGCTTTGTGCGGGAAGTTTTTTGAAACCGTTTTTCCGGTTACCGGGAAGGGTCGCGCGTTTTTACGGGCAGCTGACAAATCAGAGTTGAAATGAGGGAGAGACAGAACATGAACGGAGCGGACGCAATTGTAAAGTGTCTGGAAATGGAGAAAGTGGAGTATGTATTCGGATATCCGGGGGTAGCCATCTGTCCTTTTTATGACAGCATCCTGAACACGGGCATCAAAACGATACTGGTGCGTCACGAGCAGCATGCGGCCCATGCGGCCAGCGGCTATGCGCGGCTGACCGGAAAAGTGGGCGTGGTGGCTGTTACCAGCGGTCCCGGCGCTACCAACGTAATCACGGGAATTGCCACCGCCTATGCGGACAGCATCCCGCTGGTGGTCATTACCGGACAGGTAGACAGCCGCCTGATGGGAAGCGATGTGTTCCAGGAAGCGGATATATCCGGCGCGGTGGAATCGTTTGTGAAGTACAGTTATATCGTGCGCAGGGCGGAGGATGTACCCCAGATCGTCAAGGAGGCCTTCTTTATTGCCAACACAGGGCGTAAAGGACCGGTGCTGATCGATTTCCCGATTGATATACAAAACCAGAAAATAGCAAAGCTGGAATATCCGGAAACCGTTTCCATGCCGTCCTATAAACCTACGGTAAAGGGGAACGCAAAGCAGATCGAAAAGGTCGTGCAGGAACTGAAAAGGGCGAAACGCCCCCTGATCTGCACCGGCGGCGGCGCGCACCTCAGCGGCGCGGCGGAAACGATCCGCGCCTTCGCGGAAAACCACCGCATCCCGGTGGTATCCACCATGATGGGACTGGGCACCATGCCTACGGAGCATCCCCTGTTCTTTGGCATGGTGGGCAACAATGGGCAGGCCTACGGAAACCGGGCTATGAACCAGGCGGATATGATCCTGATGGCGGGCGCCCGTGTGGCGGACCGTTCCATTACCCGTCCGGATGAGATCAGCCTCAACAAGATCCTGGTGCACATCGACGTAGACCCGGCAGAGATTGGCAAGAATGCCGGCCCGACCATACCGCTGGTAGGCGACCTGAAGCATGTATTTACAGCCTTGAATAAAGAAGAGATCCATCCGGCCACCCAGGAGTGGCTTGATTGCCTCGCCGGCTATCGTGAAGAAGGGGAAGCGGCTAAGAAGGCCAAAGCCGATCTGGTGATGACGCCGGGCACCGTAGACCCGACCCATTTTATCCGCGCGCTTTCCGATGCGATGCAAAAGGACGCGGTGTATGTTGCGGACGTAGGGCAGAACCAGCTTTGGTCCTGCGCCAACTGCATCATCCGTGAAGGCCGGTTCTTCACCACCGGCGGCATGGGTTGCATGGGATATTCCGTCCCTGCGGCGATGGGGGCCAAAGTGGCTGATCCCGGCAGGCAGGTAATCGCGGTGTGCGGCGACGGGGGGTTCCAGATGTGCATGATGGAACTGGGAACTATGCGGCAGTACAACATTCCCGTGAAGATCGTGGTGCTTCGGAACAATGTGCTTGGCCTGGTGCGCCAGTACCAGCACTTTACCTACAAGGACAGATTCTCTGTCATTGATCTGACCGGCAGCCCGGAACTGGAGTCCATTGCGGCGGCCTACGGCATGAAATTCCTCCGCCTGAACGACGAAGCAAAGATGAAAGAGACCATTGGGGAGTTTCTCGCGGGGAATGAATCCGTCCTGCTCCAGTGTGATGTAGATCCGAACGAGGTGGCATAAGATGAAACGAATTTATAATGTATTGGTAAAAAACCAGTCCGGCGTGCTCTGTAAGGTATCCGGCCTGTTCTGGCGGCGCTGCTTCAACATTGATTCCCTGGCGGTAGGCGAGACGGAAGACAATGCCATCTCCAACATGACCATCGTCAGCACGGGGGATGACCATACGCAGGAGCAGATCGAAAAACAACTTAATAAAAAGATCGACGTGATCAAGGTCAAGACCTTTGACGAACAGGAAGCGGTATGCCGCGAACTGATGCTGATCAAAGTCAAGTACAGCCGGGAGAACCGCCGGGACATCATCGACAACTGCTCCGTCATGAATGCGACCATCATTGATATGGCCAACAACATGATGACGATTCAGATCTGCGATACGCCTGAGCGCGCCCAGATCTTCCTGGAGAACCTCAGACACATCAAGATCGTAGAGATCACCCGGTCCGGGACGGTGGCCCTGACAAAATGTAAAGAAGGATAAGGCACTCTGGTTAGAGGACAAAAGCGCGGCTGTATATACCGCGCTTTTTCTTTGCAAAAAATTCAATTTAAGTTGTGATTTTCCGGGTGAAGTGTGGTAAAATATACGATAGAGTGTTGTAAGGAACCGCTGATCGGCCCGTTTTCACCTATGCCGGGATTTTTGCGAATGGCTTCGTCCATGGTTTCTGATGCGGCGCGGCGCTGTATTCACATTGGTTTTCCGCCATTCGCCGGATTCTTTCGGCAATCACACAAGCGTTTCTGATCAGGGTTTCCTGAATTTTGGTTAGGGGAGAAGCACTATGGCACAGAGAACAGACATCCATAAAGTAATGATCATCGGGTCCGGCCCCATCGTCATCGGGCAGGCCTGTGAATTTGACTACTCCGGCACCCAGGCCTGTAAGGCGCTGCGGAGCCTGGGATATGAGATCGTGCTGGTGAATTCCAATCCGGCGACGATCATGACAGACCCGGAGATGGCGGATAAAACCTATATCGAGCCGCTGAACGTGGACCGGGTGGAGCAGATTATCGCGAAAGAGCGTCCGGACGCCCTGCTGCCGAACCTGGGCGGGCAGTCAGGCCTGAATCTTTGCGCGGAGCTGTACAAGGCCGGCGTACTGGATAAATATAACGTAAAGGTAATCGGCGTGCAGGTGGACGCCATCGAGCGGGGCGAAGACCGCATTGAGTTCAAGGAGACCATGAACAAGCTGGGCATCGGCATGGCCCGCAGCGAGGTATCTTACAGCGTGGAAGAGGCGCTGGCCATTGCGGACAGGTTAGGTTACCCGGTGGTATTGCGTCCGGCCTATACCATGGGCGGCGCCGGCGGCGGCCTGGTATATAATAAAGAAGAACTGAAGACCGTCTGCGCCCGGGGCCTGCAGGCCAGTATCATCCATCAGGTGCTGGTGGAGGAATCTATTTTAGGTTGGGAAGAGCTGGAACTGGAAGTGGTCCGGGATAAAGACAACAACATGATCACGGTCTGCTTTATTGAAAACGTGGATCCGGTGGGCGTGCATACGGGCGATTCCTTCTGTACCGCCCCCATGCTGACCATCCCCGAGGATGTGCAGCAGGAGCTGCAGCGTCAGGCGTACCGGATCGTGGAACATATCGGCGTCATCGGCGGTACCAATGTGCAGTTTGCCCGCAACCCGAAAGACGGGCGGGTGATCGTCATTGAGATCAATCCCCGCACATCCCGTTCTTCCGCGCTGGCATCCAAGGCAACGGGTTTCCCCATTGCCCTGGTCTCCGCAAAACTGGCCAGCGGCCTGACGCTGAAGGATCTGCCCTGCGGCAAGTACGGTACACTTGACAAATACGTCCCGGACGGGGATTATATCGTTGTGAAATTCTCCCGCTGGGCCTTTGAGAAATTCAGGGGCGTGGATGACAAGCTGGGCACTCAGATGCGTGCCGTGGGCGAAGTCATGAGCATCGGGAAAAATTATAAGGAAGCCTTGCAGAAGGCCATCCGTTCCCTGGAAAAAGGGCGGTACGGCCTGGGCCATGTAAAGAATTTCGACCAGCTTTCCAAAGAGGAACTGCTGACGCTGCTGCGTACCCCGTCCTCCGAGCGCCACTTCCAGATGTACGAAGCATTGCGCAAGGGTGCGACAGTGGAGGAGATCTACGAAATCACTTCGGTCAAGGAATACTTCATACAGCAGATGAAAGAACTGGTGGAAGAAGAGGAGGCTCTGCTGAAATACAAGGGTAGTGTCCCGGCTCCGGAAGCGCTGGTACAGGCTAAGAAGGACGGCTTCTCTGATAAATATCTCAGTGAGATTTTGGATGTATCCGAGGACGATATCCGCCATGCCCGGGAAAAGCTGGGCGTAGTAGAGACATGGCACGGTGTGCACGTCAGCGGCACGCCGGACAGCGCCTACTTCTATTCCACTTACAACGCGCCGGACGCGAACCCGGTTTCTGATAAAAAGAAGATCATGATCCTGGGCGGGGGTCCGAACCGGATCGGGCAGGGCATCGAGTTTGACTACTGCTGTGTCCACGCGGCCATATCCCTGAAAAAGCTGGGCTTTGAGACGATCATCGTCAATTGCAACCCGGAAACCGTGTCCACTGACTACGATACGTCCGACAAGCTGTATTTTGAGCCGCTGACTCTGGAAGATGTGCTGAGCATCTATTACAAAGAAAAACCGGTGGGCGTCATTGCCCAGTTCGGCGGGCAGACCCCGCTGAACCTGGCGGCCAAACTGAAAGAAGAAGGCGTGAACATTCTGGGCACCACGCCGGAGGTCATAGACCTGGCGGAAGACCGGGACCAGTTCCGCATGGTCATGGAAAAGTTGGGCATCCCCATGGCTGAGTCCGGCATGGCCAGCACGGTGGAAGAAGCGCTGGACCTGGCTCATAAGATCGGCTATCCTGTTATGGTGCGGCCATCCTTTGTGTTGGGTGGGCGCGGTATGGAGGTCGTCCACGACGACGAACAGATGAAAGACTACATGGCGGCGGCCATCGGTGTGACGCCGGACCGGCCGATCCTCATCGACCGTTTCCTGCACAATGCGCTGGAGTGCGAGGCAGACGCCATCTCTGACGGCAGGGACGCCTTTGTACCCGCGGTCATGGAACATATCGAGCTGGCGGGCATCCATTCCGGCGACAGCGCCTGTATCCTGCCCAGCCGCCAGATTACGGAAGAAAACCTGAAGACCATCAAGGAATACACCCGCAGGATCGCGGTGGAGATGAACGTGGTGGGTCTCATGAATATGCAGTATGCCATCGAAGACGGCAAAGTGTTTGTACTGGAAGCCAATCCCAGGGCATCCCGCACCGTCCCGCTGGTATCCAAGGTCTGCGGTATCCGTATGGTGCCTCTGGCCACCGATATCATTACGGGGAAACTGACGGGCCGTCCGTCTCCTGTGCCGGCACTGAAAGAGCAGCACATCCCGTACTACGGCGTAAAAGAAGCGGTGTTCCCCTTTAACATGTTCCCGGAAGTGGATCCGATTTTGGGGCCGGAGATGCGTTCCACCGGCGAGGTGCTGGGTCTGGCCGAGACGGTAGGCGAGGCCTACTTCAAGGCGCAGGAAGGCGCAAAGGCCGAACTGCCGCTAAAAGGGACGGTGCTGCTGTCCATCAGCGACGCCGACAAGGCCGAGGCGGTGGCTGTGGCGAAAGCGTTCCACGAAGACGGCTTCAAGGTCATCGCCACCGAAGGAACGGCGAAACTGATTGAAGAGGCAGGCATTCCGGTGGAAAGAGTCAATAAGATCTACGAAGGCCAGCCCAACATTGAGGACTTGATCATCAACGGCAAGATCCAGCTCATCGTCAACACGCCGGCAGGCAAAACGGCGGCCCATGACGATAGCTATCTGCGCAAAGGGGCCATCAAGCACCGCGTAACCTATATCACCACCATGGTGGCAGCCAAAGCGGCGGCGGAAGGCATCAGCCAGATGAATAAACACGGCAACAGTGAAGTGCTGTCCCTGCAGGAATGGCATGCGTTGATCAAGTAAAAAAGGGTTGTCTTGTTTTCTAAAAAAGTTTGTCTTATTTTCTTAAATATAAACAGTAAAAAAAGCGGCGCGCATGCGCCGCTTTTAGCTTTTCAGGATTCTGTTGTTACAGTATAACTTACATTGCAGTACAGCTTATGCGAACTTTTTGCCGGTAAGCAGTTCATAAGCTTCCTTATATTTTTCCACGGTTTTTTCCAGCACTTCCGGCGAAAGGCTTTCCGCGTTGTTGGCTTTCAGATAGTCGCGGACGAATTGCTTGTCATAAGAAGGTTGGGATTTTCCCGCTTCATAGCCTTCCAGCGGCCAGAACCGACTGTTGTCCGGGGTCAGCATTTCGTCGCCCAGCACCACGTTGCCTTCTTTATCCAGGCCGAATTCGAACTTGGTGTCGGCGATGATGATGCCCCGTTCCAGTGCGTAATCGGCACACTTTTTGTACAGTGCCAGGGTCAGGTCGCGCATCTTTTCCATGTATTCCTTGCCCTTGCCGGGGAAGAATTTGTCAACCCATACGGCTCCTTCTTCCATGGAGATGTTCATATCGTGTTCGCCGATGGGCGCTTTGGTAGAGGGGGTGAATAAAGGTTCGGGCAGCTTCTGGCATTCCTGCAGGCCTTCCGGCAGCTGGATGCCGCAGATATTCCCCTCTTTTTTATAGCTTTCCCAGCCGCTGCCGGTGATGTAACCGCGAACGATACACTCTACCGGAAGCATCTCCAGTTTTTGCGTCTTCATGCTGCGGCCCTCGAATTCCGGGGTCTGGAAAAATTCAGGCATATCTTTGGTGTCGATGGAGATCATATGGTTCGGAACGATATCCCGGGTGAAATCAAACCAGAACCGGGACATCTTGTTCAGGATTGCGCCCTTTTCGGGAACGGGGTCCTTCAGGATCACATCAAAGGCGGAGATGCGGTCGGTGCATACCATGACCAGACTGTCGCCCAGATCGTATAATTCGCGGACTTTGCCGGATTTAAAAGGCTTGTATTCTTTCATGTTTATCTCCCTTTCTTTGGTGCAGGACGGCTGCACAATATAAAAACTTATATTAAATTTTAGCATAAATGCGGCGGATGTTACAAGGTGTTTTTCTGAAACTTCCGCGTTAATGCGCGGAAACTGCATAGTGGTTACAGGGGAATATAAAAAAATCCGTATGATTTTAATTTATTTATTTTACTTCTTTTAAATCTTGTGATAAAATAGCACCATATACTGAATGATGAAATGTTTCATTGCAATAATATGTCTTTTTGCAAAGGACGTTTGTTCATTATAGTATATGGGCAAAATAAATGTTTCCGGAACGGGTTTGCAAAGGTCCCGCGGAAAACAGGAGAGGTTGTGTAAGATGTCAGTTCAGTTGGTTATCGTAGTTTTGTATGTGGCGTTGTTGTTCGCTATCTCGTTTTATGTGAAGCACCGGGCGGAAACAAGCGCTACGGAATACCAGTTCGCCGGGCGCAAGTTCAGCGCGGTATTGATCGGGATCAGCGTTACCGGTATGGCAGTAGGCGCGGCGTCCACGGTAGGTGTGGCGGAAAGCGCGACCCGAATCGGCTTGTCGGCCGGTTGGTATAACGGCGCCTGGTCTATCGGCGCTATCTTTATGGGCCTTGTGGCCGCGGGCCGGTACCGTAAGCTGGAATGCACCACGGTGCCTGAGCTCTTTGAACGGTGTTACGACAAAAAAGCGCGCATCATCAGCGTTATCGCGCTGGCCATCGTCCTGTCGTGCATCACGTCCCTGCAGTATGTGGCAGGCGGTTCCATCCTGTCCACGCTGATGCCGGATATCTTCACCATGCGTACCGGCATGATCACCAGCGCGGTCGTGTTTATCGGCATTACGGTCATTGGTGGCATGTGGTCGTCAGGCCTTTCCAGTGTGTTGAGTGTCTTTATCATCTACTTCGGCATCATCTTCTGTATGGTGAAGGTGCTGCTCCGTGACGGCGGCATGGCCGGCATCGTCGCGAAGCTGCCCCCGATGCCCTTTGACTGGGCGGATCCCTTCGGCGGCCTGACCATGGCCATGCTGATCGGATGGATCATCGTTATGATGACGCAGACCGTCACTGGTGCACCGGTGCAGATCGCTACCAGCGCAAAATCCGAGAGCGCCGCGCGGAACGGGTTCGTCCTCGGCGGCCTGATCATTTTCCCCATCGGCTTCCTTTCCGCCGTGTTGGGCATGGCGGCGAAAGCCCAGTATCCGGATATCAATCCGACCCTGGCCCTGCCGAAGATCATCATGAGCCTGGATCCGTTTTCTTCCGGTATCACGCTGGCAGCCCTCTGGGCGGCGGACGTATCTACGGCCTGTACCATCCTGCTTGGGGCAGGGACATTGATCTCCCAGGATATTTACAAACGTTTCTTCAATCCGGATATCACGCCGGAGAAATATATGAAAGCCAGCCGCATGATCATCTTTGCCGTGGGCCTGGTAACCCTGTGGATGGCCTTTAACGCGGTGGGTATCGTGAAGATGATGATGACGGGACTGAGCCTGACTACCGCCTTTACGCTGGTATTTTTGGCTACGATGTTCGCGCCAGGCCTGTGCCGCCGCAATACGGCGTTCTATACCACGCTGGTCGGCATGATTGGCCTTCTGGCCTGGCAGATGTTCCCGTCGATCCGGGTACTGCCGCATCCCATTTATTTTGAATGGATCATCTGCACCATTACCCTGCTTGTGGTTCGCGTTATCGACAATGAGCCGATCACGCCTCCGGAGCTGAAGAAAGAGGCGGGGAGCGTTAAGTAAAGTCGGGAAAATTAAAAAAGGAATACAATAACAAACAGCAGCAGACTACGGAATCTGTAATCTGCTGCTGTTTTAATGTGTGCAGTGTGGAAAGTTTTGTCAGATAAAAAAGAACCTGAAAGAAGGGGATAAGCCTATTAATTTCTGTTTCGGGAGTCCGAAACCTGTTCGGGGTTCTGATTTAATACGGCTTTTCGTCATCAGATGTTTTAACATCGCCGATTACTTCCGGAGAGGCGACATCCGGCTGTGCATTCGTTTCCGTTGTTAACTCATTGGATTCGGATTTTGGCTGCATAACAGGATCGGCATTCGTCTCCGTTTCCGGGACTTGATCCCGGACGGCAGGTTCCGGCTTTGTTCCATCCGGCAGGAGTATTCCCGCTTTTATCATTTCATCTGTCTTGTCTTTCAGTTTTGCGACACGGTCGGTCCAAGCGAATAAATCCGGCAAATCGTAATCCCCGTCATGGCCATATCCCCAGGGAACCTTAAAGTCAACGGTCTTCCCGGTATTTTTCAGCCGCAGCGCCAGCATGGCCGGAATCGCTACTGCCGTATCCCTGTCCAGGGAGCCGTGGCGGATGCGCCAGTTGGGGGCCGTTTTCACATTTTCAAGACCGATAAAACGCATGGGATTCATCATCCGGACGGTCTGCCAGTCCGCCATATACTGGGACCAGTCCAGTTTATCCTTTTCCATCTGTTCTTCCAGATTTGCTTTTTGCAGCCACCGTTTCATAAGCGGATCGGCGAGGCGGTTGGCTGTATCTTTTTCCTTCTTTTTTTCCGCCTCTTCCTCCAGTGTGGGGACTGTCACAAACCGGCTGTGTTCCATTGCATACCGGGTAAAATGCCGGTTCGGGATATCAACCGTGCCGAATTCGTTGTTTTCGCCTGTGGACATGTCAAAGGCATCAAAGGCAGGGACTCCCTTTAGCCGTTTTACGGCGTTTATATATTTCGGAAAGTCCATATGTACGGCCTGTCCTTCGGAGATGGTGAGCCAGGGAACCTTTTTCAGGTCTTCCCCGGAGTCGATGGCATCCTGGGCGGATTCCAGATACAGGGATTCGACGTATTCCCGGAAAAGCCCATCCCCGTCCGGAGTCAGATTCATAAGGTTGCTCATGGAATCGTGCAGCCCGAGATTATTCAGGTATTCGGAAAATTTTTCCCTCAGTTCGGTGGATATTTCTTTTTGTTCCGGGGTGATCAGGGTGCCTGCCGTATCTGCAGGAACCTTGCCACGTCGTCCTTGCCGCGCGGTATCGGAAGGCGCGTCCGGTTTGTCCGCGGACGGGCCGTCACCGCTTGCCGGTGTTGCGTTATAATACCTGTCAGCGTCATGGAACATCCATTCGTAGGCCATGTCCGCATTTTCCAGATTGGTGACGGGGCAGTAGGCCATGGCCGCGAAGATATCATCCCGTTCTTTGGCTGCCCCTATTTCTTTCAGGAAAGGAACATATTCTGCGGCATTTCCGGTGGCGCCTAACAGGGCTGACAAAGCGCCGCCTGCGCTGGTGCCGCTGGCGATGATCTTTTCCGTGTCCCCGGCGGGAATCCGGCCGTTCTTCCGGTTGTGCCGCACGAAACGCACGGCCGCCTTGTAGTCAGTGATCAAAGCCGGGGCTTTGCCGGTATCGTAGCCGTTGCTGTGCAGGGAACGGCCGCGGATAGCGGGGGAGACCACCACATATCCGTTGCTTAGCGCATATAACACGGAATTGGCCCCGCCATGCCGTGACTCTTCCATCGGTTCGATGATTTTTCCGGGCATATACCCGCCTACGCCGTTAGGCATGAAGATGGGGGCAGTTTTTGCGGTAAAGCCGTTGATCGTTTCCCCCCTGAAATACCCTTCGGGAATGTAGATGCTCAGCATCTGATATTCCGGTTCGTAAGGTTTTTCCACATAGACAAGGTGTTCATACGCACGAAAAGCAACCGGCTCGCCGTTGGCGTCCATAGTCTTTTTCGTATAATCATCCGGATCAAATTTTATGCTGTATTTTTGGCGGCCGCGAAAGGCTTTGTCGAAGTCACTTTTTTTATTGCCTTTCTCTTTCGTACGGTCTTTGAAGAACTTTTGCCGTTCCCGCTGGAGGATCCGTATATCTTTTTCAACACTGCTGATGGCATTCCATTCCTTTCGGGTAAGGTCCCGTTCACTGTAATAGGGCACCTCGCTGCCGGGGATGCCTTCGCCTTCCTTCAGGAATTCGTTAACGATGGGTTTGAACTCAGCGGAATGATCCTTGATATCCGGGTTATCTCCACCGTCTGGCGCGGAAGTGGCTGCCGTATTGACTGACGGCGAAGCGGGGGAGGATGCATCGGCTGCTACGGCCTTCTGGCCGGCACCGGTTTCCGAAGCTGTTGTTTCTGCTGCCGGTGAAGGGGCCGTGACCACCTTGGGGGATAGGCCGGACTGGCCGGCGGTTTCCGGATTGACCGTTTCCGCCGATACCGGGGATGACAGCAGGACGGCAAGGGCCGCTGTCGCAAGATATCTATTGACTAAAGAAAGCCGTTTCTTCATGTTTTGACGCTCCTTCTTATGGGTTGTTGAATCCGGTTTACGGATTTTACGGATAAACTTATGAATCGCTTAGCGATAATACGCGATTTGTGATATACTGACTATGTATTTTATATTATATCATTTCATTACCATAGTTACCACAATATAATAATAAAGTTTTTGCCGGAACGGAAACTGGACAGCGGATTTCAGGAAACGGGATGCTGTGTAACCGGATCAACGGTCACGCACGCGAAGAAAGAATGGTTCCGTTACCGGCGTTTTCTGAAATACCATAATTTTGACACAGGTTTTGATTATGATTCAATGGCAGGCGGGGATGCGAAGCCGGCTTCTTTCGGCAGGAGAAGGCTTCAGGCACCCCCATGCGGAAAGCAGGTATCAAGTTGAAAAAGAAAGAGCTTATCGGTTTTTTATTATGCTCGGCGATTTTAATTCTGGGGATGACCGTTTGCGGTACCCCGGCCTGGGCGGAAGCGGTACCCCGGCCTGCCGGCCCGGCTTTGGTAAAAATCGAGCCGGCGCAGCCCGGCCCGGGAGAGGGGAAAGCAGCCGTTTCTCCGGAAACTGAGAAATCGGGCCCCGTTGCGTCGGAAGAAAAATCCTATCCTGTCACAGTGCCTGTGGAAGGAAGACCGGACGTGGTGGAGTTCCGGGACGACAAGGACGGGTTTCGTGTCTATGTGCCCGGCGAGCTGACGATGTATCCTGTCGGGGTGAACCCGGTGGCGGTGCTGCGGGGCGAGAACACAGAAACAGGGCTGCGTCTTGCCATCGACGCGTCGGCGATCGATAACAATGGCCCGCTGATGCCCTTCCAGGTGGATGAGTTTCGCAACGATTTTATTCGCATGGTGAAGAGCAGCGTAAAGGATAGCGCCAACGACAAAAAGATCAGCCTCTGCAAGGAAGAGGATATCAACGGGCAGAAAGCCATCCACGTTGTATCCTCTACGCTTACGACTGACGGAAAGCAGCGGCTGGTGCGGGATGAATATGTCTTTGTGACACAGAACCGAATGTTTGTGGTCATGTACATGATGTACGAAAAAACATATCCCCGGTACAACGGACAAATCCCGGAATGGATGCAGAGCGTGCGGATTGAACAGGTATGGAAGAAGATCCGGATCCGCGACACTTCCTTTGAAACAGAGGTGCCTGCCTCCTGCATCAATCTGAAGGATCCCACCGAACTGGAAAAATCCATGGAGATCTACGGTAACGAAAGCATCATGATCGGACTGGTGGCGTCCCCGAAGGAACCGTACGGTTTCATGCCGGCAAGCCTTTCGGGTCTGACAGCACAGGAAAAGGAGGCGGTGCTGGAAGGGCTTTGCCGGAAACTGGCTGCGGATACCAAGGATGCCGCAACCGGATACCGGGGCGTTTTTACCGAGGTGAACGGCGCGGTCTGCGTCAAGGCAACGTATGAAGTCAACGGAAGCCGGAACGAAAGTTACACCTTTGTGAAAGACGGGAATGTGATCGAGCTGGGCTTTGTATTTAAAGGGGAACAGGAAACGGCGGTACGCCCTGTCATCCAACATACCGTGGGAAAACTGAAATTATAAGAACAACCGACCTGCATCATAAGATTTTACAAAAACACAGAAGGGGGAATGATTCGGGATGAAAAAGATTTTTGCCATTGTACTGGCCATCGTCATGACGCTGAGCCTTGTATTGGGCTGCAGCAATGAAAAGAAAGGGGCGAATGCCGCCGGGCAGCAGGCGAAAGTTGCGGATACCGCAGTGAAGGGATCCAGCAGCGCATCGCTGAATGACGGAAAGGCAACGGCCAAAGAGCAGGAGAAACAGTCGGGTCCGCAGGTTTCTCCCAATATAAAAACAGGATCCTCCGGCAGCGCCCAGACCGCTGCATCCGCGTCCGGCGCGAAGGTGCAGGTGGAGAAAGGAAAGGCCTATACCGACAAGGACCATGTGGCTGCTTACATCCACGTTTACAAAACGCTGCCGCCCAATTACATCACCAAGGCCCAGGCCACGAAACTGGGATGGAAGACAAGCGGCTCGCTGGATAAGGTAGCGCCCGGCAAAAGCATCGGCGGCGACCGGTTCGGCAACTATGAAAAGGTGCTTCCGGACAAACAGGGTCGTACCTGGAAAGAATGCGACATCGACTATATAAGGGGCAACCGGAACGCCAAACGTATCTGCTATTCCAATGATGGTCTGATTTATTATTCCGGATCCCACTACCGCGATTTTGTCAGGATGTACTGAGGGGAGGTAACGCTATGGAAATTACGCTGGACATAAACGAATTTAAAGGAAAAAAGAAAGCGCACAACTATCTGAAAAAAGCACTGCGCCTTCCGGACTATTACGGCAAAAACCTGGACGCGCTCTACGATTGTCTGGGAGAGATCGGGGAAGAAACGGTCATCGTGGTGCCGGCGTCGATCCAGAAAAAGGAATATCTGGGCGAATACGGGAAGACGATGCTCACCGTGTTCCAGGACGCGGCAAAAGAAAACGAGGCCCTGACCATAAAAATAAAATAGCCTCTTGACAAATTCCAAGATATATTATACTATTTCGGTATGAAATTAGGGGTTTATTAAATCCCCAAAATTTCAGGTACCGTTGCGGCGGCGTAGCCAAGCGTTTAAGGCAATAGTCCGCAAGACTATCATTCCCTGTGTTCAAATCCAGGCGCCGCCTCCAATTTAATCCGGTACTGTTTGCAAGCTGCCGGTCGATCAGCCCGTGTGTGCCTGTTCCGTAAGGTGACGGAGCAGGGTGGTTGATCGTTTTTTTTATCGTACATCGCCAGAAGACTCCTTCCTATTAGGCGGGAGATGAATGGCGGTGCTTTTTGCGGGTTCAATGTCCGCGAAAAGCACAAAATTCTGCAACTCATCTTGCGAAACTAAAACCCTTACTATATAATCATGATATAGCAAAAAGGGGTGTCAAGATGTATCTAACGCAATCAAATGTCATCAGAGGTCTTTCCAAAGAAGCATACGCTATGTTACGAGAAATGTGCCAGTACAGCAATAATCTCTACAACGTGGCTCTCTACAACATCAGACAATACTACTTTCGGGAGAAGAAGTTTCTGAGATATGAGGAGAATTACCATGTCTGCAAGGAAAATGAGAACTACGGGCTTTTGCAGGCTGGCGTATCTCAGCAGACATTGAAAGTTGCTGACCGCAGCTTTAAGTCATTCTTCAACCTCATCAAGAAGGCAA
>CAJOKZ010000002.1:0-903 GCA_905235335.1 uncultured Succiniclasticum sp. | reverse complement strand
GCTATCGCGAGAAAGGTGGTATGTTCAACCTGATTCTCTCTACCAATGCCATAAATATCAAGGACGGATTCCTGACCATACCCATGAGCCGAGAATTCTCCAAACTGCATAGTGGCAGCCAGGTCAAGATACCTTTTCCTGATAGGCTGAAAGACAAAACGATTAAGGAAGTCCGTATCTGTCCAATATACAACGGGAGATACTTTAAAATCCAGTATTGCTATCTTCAGAAAGAAGAACCTCAGGATAGTTCCGCCGACCATGTTCTTGCTATCGACATCGGACTTGAAAATTTGGCAACATGCGTCACCAACACTGGGACGGCGTTCATTATGGACGGGCGTAAACTCAAATCAATTAACCAGTATTGGAACAAACAGAAAGCATACTATCAAGGAATTGCTGATAAGCAAAAACAGAAGAAAACGCACAGGCTCTATGCCCTGGCAAGAAAACGCAATAATCGGGCGCAGGACTATATCCGCAAAGTTGCTCGCTACATCATTGACTACTGTATGGAACACCATATCGGAACCATAGTCTGTGGCTACAATGGTGACTTCAAGCGCAGCATGAATCTTGGCAAAATCAGTTCACACAAATCAGTTTCGGCAATTTGCGTGAAACATTGGAGAGGCTTTGCGAGCGTTACGGTATGCGGTATGTCGAGCAAGAAGAATCCTATACGTCAAAGGCAAGTTGCTTGGATTTGGACGATATTCCTGTCTACAACCCCGAACATCCGTATACAGGAACCTTCAGCGGGAATCGTATCTATCGTGGCTTGTATCAGTTTTCCGATGGCAGAATCGCCAATGCGGATGTGAACGGTGCAGCCAACATACTCCGTAAAAGTAAGCAGAACTTCGATTTCGAGGGACTGTGTAGGGGGCTTTTGGACAG
>CAJOKZ010000001.1 GCA_905235335.1 uncultured Succiniclasticum sp. | reverse complement strand
TCTCTCAGCCTCCTTCTCCGGGTGGATATCAAACTCATCGAAGACCATCACATATCTGTCCTTCAGGTCGTAGATCGGCCACTCATGCGCCTTGCCGTCGGGAGCAATGTCCGCCGTAAGGGATCTTTTTGTTCTCACCATACAGCGCCTGTATTCTCTCTGCTTCCTTTTTTACAACGTCCTCGTCACTGGAAATACCCGCTGTATTATTCTCAACACTCATTTTATTATTCTCCTTGTATTATAAAGTAGTAGTTTTAGTGACCCTCGGAAGACCAAAACAGATCGTATTGATGCGCGAATCATTGCAGCGATGCTTTTGTCTGACAGTCTTCATCTTCTATAAACTCAACCTTCATGCTTGCAATTCTCCCTGCACCGATTCTGTGATTCCGGTAGTTTCCTCTTTCGATAAAGATATACCTGACTAAAGAATCCGCGAACAGCCAGAATATCACATAAAAAAACTCCTGGGGTATATCCCCAAGGTATTCTCCTATCAATGCAAGAAGTATGCCCGAAACCACTGTGCCTATCACCATTTCCCCAAAAACGAGCCGATGATGTCTGTTCTCCTGTATGGTTTTACCGAGTTTATAATCTCCGTCTTCGGCGATTGTGTCAACAATGATCTTTTTTTCCTCCTCTGTAAATTTCGGTCCGTATATCTCCAGAACGATGGGATACTTTATCGGAATACACTCAATAAAACTCAATAAATAATCCGTAAACTCAGAATTAAGGCTCTCACAATCCCTGATGCCGTATTTACTTATGATATCTTCCATATTCTCTACATGGCAGGGAATATAGGCGATCCCATCTTCCAGAACTTCTTTATTTAAGCGATGATCCAATAATGATTTTTTAGTCAGAAACTTTTGTATGTTATTTTCTGTATTTATCATGAATTATCCCCTTTATGCTGTTTTATTCGCATCCTCTTCTTTGCCTGATACGAAGCAGGCTACCAGTCCGTAGATGATAGTTGGCCGGATCCAGATTTCCGTGAGAAGATAGTTGGTATATTCATTAATGGGATTGATATAAATAACGTAGTTGTAGAGTCCTGCAATTGACATATCAATGATAAACAGAAGCCACAGGTTACGCTTGGTATAGCTCTTCCAATCTTTGCGGGCATAGAAGAAGGTAAGCATAAGGAGCAGCACCACCGAGAGAGTAAGACATATTAAACGGATCGGGTAATTCTCAAGTGGAGGCGGAAAGAGAATGTCCCGCAAAAGTACAGTGATACCTACACATATCGAGCTCCAGTAGTTGAAACGCTGACTGTCGAGACGCTTGAAGAAATACATCGCCATCATTATGATACAGGCGATATAAAACAGGTTAAGCACCAATTCCGGCCATGCCTCTTTAAGCCCAAAATGACTTATCCCATAGAGCATAACCCCTACCGAAAGTATCAATGCCACTGCTGTAATGCCTATATCAATGATCTGCGATTTCTTTTTAAATCTTGATTCCATATAATAATGAATGCTCCTTCCTGAAAATTCAAATCATTACTTTTTCCAAATCTGCCTTGCTGATTTTATTTTACTAATTTTTCATACAGTTTTCAATATGGGATTTAGAAATGTCAAGACCGCGGAAAGTATCTACGATCACTTCACATCCTCTGTAAAATACCCCTAAAAGATGTCCGTCCGAACCCTTTCCTCCGATATTTGGCAGATCCTCCCAGCTGCTTTCCAAAACCTGTATTATTTTTGTCAGCTTATTGTGATAGAAAAACGATCCATCCTCTTCATATATCCCGTATACCGACCAGGGGTTGGCAACTAAATCCCAGCCGTTGCATTGACCTGAACACATGAAAGCATCATACTTTGACAGTGCATCTACCTGGTGCATCGCTATTTTTATCGGGATTGTATCGCGATTAAAACTCCCCCAAAAAAAATTCGGGAACCCGCTCACTGTGCGGATTCCCGATACTTTTAAATTGGTCGGAGCGACTAGATTCGAACTAGCGACCTCTTCCACCCCAAGGAAGCGCTCTACCAAGCTGAGCCACGCCCCGAATACATAGGATATTTTAGTATAGAAAAATGTTTCTGTCAACCACTTTTCACAGCGTTCCGGGATTTTTTATATGCCGGCGCCTTCTTCGTTGTGCCGCCGGCCCGGCAGGCTGCCATGCGTAAGCCCTGAATTTCTGAAAATGGTTTGTTGCCCCATGGGCTTCTTTCTTACAGTTCCGCGTCCAGTATCACGGTTCCGGCCGTATCCAGCTGCAGTATATGGTAACGGGCATGCTGGCCGCACCGGGCAAAGGCCTCTGTCATTGCCCGGCCGATTGCGTCCCCGTCATTTTCCGGTGACGCATAGGCCAACAGCGTGGATCCGGATCCGCTGATGATGCATTTATAAGCTCCGGCCGCCTCCCCTGCCGCAAACACTTCGGGCAGGCCGGGGATCAGCCTGGCGCGGTACGGCTGGTGGAGTTTGTCTTCCAGGGCATATTGCAGCAGCTGCGGATTGTTTTCCAGCAGCGCAGCCGTAAGCAGGGCTGTCCGGGACGCGTTGAAGACGGCGTCCTGATGGGCGATCATCGCGGGGATCGCTTCCCTGGCAAGATGGGTGGAAAGCTGCATATCCGGCACGACGGCAATGAACTGCAGCGGCATTTTCGGTATCATGGCCAAGGTATGGGCAATGCCTTCTTCCTGAAAGCTGACGGTGTATCCCCCATATATGGCGGGGGCCACGTTGTCCGGATGACCTTCCATCCGGTTTGCTTCCTGCAGGAGTTCATCCTTTGACAGATTGGCGCCGCTCAGGATACTGGCGGCGGTGACGCCTGCGACAATGGCGGTGGAACTGCTGCCAAGCCCCCGGCTTTTGGGAACCTGGTTCCACATTTTCACATGTATTCCGACCCGCTGCCGGTTTGTCAGCCGGTTCCACACCTGCAAAAAGGAAGCGAAGGCCATGTTGTGGCCGGACGCATGGAAGGCGTCTTTTCCTTCCCCTTCCACATCCAACGAAAAGCCAAACTCTTCATCGGAGATGGTATAGGAAAATTCGTTGTACAGGGTCAGGGCCAGCCCCAGACTGTCAAATCCCGGACCGCAGTTGGCGGACGTGGCAGGGACACGGATGGTAACGGATTTTTTCATAGATATCCTCGTTCTATCTACACGTTCTATCTACACATAGTTGGTTGGAAATTCCTTCGAAGCGCGTTCCGATGCCCGGAACCCGAGGCGGCTGGAAACGGTTTCGCAAAATCCCCGACAGGCGCGGGGATAAATGAAGTGCCATTCCCTGCTTACGGCAGGGCCGGGTCTTCGACACGCATTACGCTGCAGACTTCATTTACTACCGGCAGCACCTGCAGGGTCCGCAGGGAAAGGTCAAGGCTCAGCCTGCTGACTTTGTTGGTGATGATGACAAGCTCTGCCGTGCCGTTATCCATGACATTCTTCTGGATGACGGAGGCGATGCTCATCTGCTGCGCGGCAAAGGTGGAAGCGATGGCGGCCAGTACGCCGGGACGGTCTGCTACCTGCAGACGGAAATAGCAGGGTGCCATTTCCTTGTCCGGCGGGCACATCTTCTTTTTCTCGAACAGGTTTCCCCCAATTCGCCCGCAGGCATGATTACGGATATTGCGGACAATATCGATGATATCCCCGCAGACAGCGCTGGCGGTAGGCAGCCTTCCCGCTCCGCGGCCCAGGAACATGGCGTCTCCTACGGCGTCCCCGTTGACATAGATGGCGTTATATACATCATTCACGCTGGCCAGCGGATGATTTTTCGGCAGCATCACCGGGTATACGTTGGCGGAAATGCCGTTTTCCGGATCGTTTTTCGCCACACCCAGCAGTTTCACTACATACCCAAGATCCCGGGCGTATTCGATATCGCAGGCATCGATGTTGTCGATGCCTTCCACATGGACGTCTTTCAGCGTCAGCGGAGTGTTAAAGGCCAGGGACGCCAGCACGGCGATCTTCCGGGCGGCGTCGATGCCTTCCACATCTGCGGTGGGATCGGACTCCGCGTAGCCTTTGGCCTGGGCTTCTGCCAGCGCCTGGGCATAGGACAGGCCTTCCTGGCTCATTTTTGTCAGCATGTAGTTGGTAGTGCCGTTGATGATACCCATGATGCTGGAAATTTTGTTGGCGGCCAGACAGGCGCGCAGGGGCCGGATGATCGGGATGCCGCCCCCGACCGCACCCTCAAACTGGAAGTCTGTTTTCTTTTCCGCGGCAAGGGCAAACAGCGATTTCCCGTAATCCGCCAGCACGTCCTTGTTGGCTGTGACCACGTGTTTCCCGTGGCTGATGGCGGCTTCTATGTATTCTTTTGCCGGATGGACACGACCGATCAGCTCCACGACGATTTCAATTTCCGGGTCGTTCAGGATGTCGTCCAGGTTGTCCGTATATCCCACATTGTATTTTTTGATCTCCGGTTTCAGGTTTTTCTTGTCACGAACCAGAACGGTTTTTACCTCAATGGCGCAGCCGGCCTTTTTGGCGATGTCTTCCCTGTTTTCGTTCAGGACGATGATGACGCCGCCGCCGACG
Organism: uncultured Succiniclasticum sp.; assembly: GCA_905235335.1. Lineage (GTDB taxonomy): Bacteria > Bacillota > Negativicutes > Acidaminococcales > Acidaminococcaceae > Succiniclasticum. The sequence continues at coordinate 44,895 of CAJOKZ010000001.1, read as the reverse complement.
GTTCCACAGCCCAGAAGAGCGATCTTAACAGATTTTTCCATACTTTGCTTCTCCCCCATAAATTTAAAATAGAAATGATTGGATAATGTGTTCCTTATACCTGTCCCAGTACTTCCAGCCGTTTTACCCCGTCGATCATGCGCAGCTTGTCAAGCAGCGCTTCCATATCTACCGTCATGTTTTTGGTTTCGATGGAGATCGTGGTGTTGGCTACGCCCTGCAGCGGGATGCCCTGATTGATGGTCATGATGCTGCCGGAGTCGGTGGCAATGGAATTCAACACCTTGGAAAGGACGCCGGGCTTGTGTTCCAGCAGCAGTGACAGGGTGATGATCTTATCTTTGCTGGCTTCATAAAACGGAAACACAAAATCTTTATATTTATAATAGGCGCTGCGGCTGAGGTTCATGCGTTCCACCGCTTCGTTGATGGTCTTTGCCTTGCCGAGCTTCAATATTTCCTTAACCTTGATGGTCTTTTTTATCGCTTCCGGCAAAATATCTTCTTTGACAAGATAAAACGTGGTTTTTTGGTTAATGCCAATATCTGCCGGTACGTCTGCAGATTTTTTGTGATTCGCCATATGTTTCACTCCTTATCTTTAATAATAAAATAAACATTTTTATAGAAGCGCGGATAAATGGATCAGCGGTTCCTTACGTTATAAAATTTGAAATTGGGAGGCGGTATCTTATTGGCTGTCCAGATGCCCGGGTTTGATTTTGCTTTCCGTGCCGTCCAGCAGCCGTCGGATATTATCCTTGTGTCGGATGATAACAAACAGGCAGGCCAGCGTGCCAAACACCGCGTAAGGTACCGGATATCCCAGATACCATCCCGTAGCGGCGGCCACGACGGCGGCAATGACCGAACCCAGGGAAACATAGCGGGTGGCCAGCACGATGAGGATCCAGATCACCAGCCCGGCTGCCGCTCCCCAAGGCAGCATATAGAGAAACAGGCCCAGTCCCGTGGCGACGCCCTTCCCGCCCCGGAACCCCAGGAACAGGGAGTAAGTATGCCCCAGCAGCGCGCCTAAGGCCGTGACCGCGATGCTGTACGGATCTGCCGTAAACTGCGATATAAGGGCAAGTGCGGCCACTCCTTTAAGCATATCGCAGAGCAGTACGACTGCGGCCGTTTTCTTCCCCACGGTACGAAACACATTGGTCGTCCCGATGTTTCCGCTGCCGTATTTGCGTATATCAATGCCATGAAAGGCTTGTACCAACCATAGCCCGCTGGGAACGGATCCGAATATATATCCCAGCAGAAACCCGCCGATACCTGTTAAAAAGTTCATCCGTAAGACCCCTTATGGTATGTGTGACCGCATACCATTTTTTATTCTGCCGTCAATTGTTCCGATATTCGAACGGTCCGGCTTGCAGGCCGGGGCACAGGCTTCTTGTAAGGCGCCTGGCTTATTCTTCTTCCTCGTTTTTGGCGCGGATGATCATCTGGATTGGTGTTCCTTCGAAACCGAAGGATTCCCGCAGTTTATTCTCCAGGTACCGCTGATAAGAGAAATGCATGATTTCCGGGTTATTGACAAACAGGACGAAGGTGGGCGGTTTGATCTTGACCTGTGTGACAAAATAAATTTTTAACTGTTTCCCCTTGTCCGTGGGAGGCGGGTTTACGGCACATGCGTCTTCAATGATCTGGTTGATGACCGAAGTGGAGATGCGCATGGCGTTCTGCTCCGCCACATATTTGATGACCTCCGGCAGCCGGTGGATGCGTTGCATGGTGACGGCGGAAACATACACTACGGGAGCGTATTGCAGGAATACCAGCTCTTTCCGCAGTTCTTCCGTATACCGCAGGGTGGAATCATTATCCTTTTTATACAGATCCCATTTGTTGACGACAAGGATGATGCCTTTTCCCCCGTCATGGGCATAGCCGACAATTTTCTTATCCTGTTCGGTAATCCCGTCCACGGCGTCTATCACCATCAGTACTACGTCAGACCGGTCGACAGCCCGCAGGGACCTGATGATGCTGTATTTTTCGATCAGTTCTTCGATCTTGCCTTTGCGCCGCATTCCGGCCGTGTCGATAAACAGGAACCGCTGCCCGTCTTTCACCACCGGTGTATCAATAGCGTCCCGGGTGGTACCGGCCAGATCGCTGACGATCGACCGGTTCTCTCCTACCAGCGCGTTAAAGATGGAGGATTTCCCCACATTGGGGCGGCCGATAAGGGCGACCTTGATCTCATCTTCGTCGTCTTCATCCAGTTGGGGTACGGTCTGCCGTACCTTTTCCATCAGGCTGTCAAGCATATCGCCTAAACCGAGGCGGTTCGCGGCGGAAATGGGGATCGGTTCCCCCAGACCCAGGTTGTAAAATTCAAAGATTTCCATCTCCTGTTTGAAGGAATCGGCTTTATTTACCACCAGTATGATTGGTTTTTGGGATTTCCGTAACAGCCGGGCGATTTCGGAATCTTCATCGGTAATGCCGGTGCGGGCATCGCAGACGAACACGATCACATCGGCTTCCCGGATGGCGATCTGTGCCTGCTCCCGGATGGAAACCGCGATTTTGTCGGTATTGGCGATTTCAATACCGCCCGTATCGATGATCACGAATTCCTGGTCAAGCCATTCCGATGTGGCGTACAGCCGGTCCCGGGTTACGCCGGGCGTATCTTCGACGATGGAGATGCGTTCATTGGCCAGCACGTTGAACAAAGTGGATTTTCCTACGTTCGGCCTGCCTACAATGGCAACAATGGGTTTAGCCATAGTAATTGTTTTCCTCAGACTTTCCTAAAGAACGGCGGCCCGCCTGTCTGTACGGCAGCGCAGCCGGACGTTGGTTCTTTAATGATCGATACCATCCCGTATGGGAATGTTTTTTAATGTAAAATAATGCTTTATTTCCTGCATGTCGGTAACCAGGTCGGCTTCCTCGATCAGCGCCTGCGGCGCCTCGCGGCCGGTGCAGACGACTTCGGTCCGGCCCCGGTGGCTGTGAAGGAAGGACACGACCTCCTCCGTGTCTATCAGATGTTTGGCCATCGCCAGGTTGATCTCGTCCAGGATCAGCACATCCGCTTCCTTCTCCAGCAGGATGCGTTTTCCTTCTTCCCAGGCTTCCTGCGCCATTTGCACATCGATGGGGTCGGGATCCCGGAAATTGACGAAGCTGTCCCTGCCCATCTGCCGGATGGTAAAACCGGGAATAAAACGGAAGGCCTGCGCTTCCCCGTAGGTGGGGTCGCCTTTCATGAAGCAGATCATGGTGACCTTCGCCCCATGTCCCGCAGCACGCAGGGCCAGCCCAAGGGCCGCGGATGTTTTTCCTTTTCCGGTTCCTGTATATACATGCAGCATGCCAAATTCTTTCATGGAAGCTTTCCTCGTTTACTCATCGTTTTTGTTACCGCGTCAGGAATTTTTGACGGATCCGCTCACATAATCATCGGAGAGCGTACAAAGGGTTACTCAGCGGTTCCGCTGAATTGCGGAACATATTCCGTGTTGTTGCCGGCCGGCGGCAGCGTTTTTTCGGGAACGGAATTTCTGGCTTCCGTCCCGTTGCGGGGCAGCGGCTGTGACAGCAGGAGATGATACAGTTCTGCTGCTCCTTTTGCGATTTTCACGTTCCGGCCGCTCTGATTGACAAATTCCTGTAAGGACATATCATCCAGGAAGAGGTTATCCTGGTTCAGGACTACTGCCGGCAGGATAACGGGCCTGTTTCCCGGAAGCTGCGCAAGGATATCGGATCCTGCCAGCAGCCCGGTCACGTTTATGGTGTGGCCGAAAAAATTATTGGTGATGGGAACAAACTGGTTTTTTGTGTGATAACACCGGTTAAACTGTTCCATGACCGGCCGGAGCAGTTTGCCGGCCGATATGCCCACCGGGATTACATAATCCGTGTGTTCAGGCTGTATGCCGGCGCTGTGGCGCCGTGCTGCTGTTTTCCATTCCGTAAGGAAATTCCGCGTCAGACCGATGCCGTTTTCCAGCTGTGGAAATCCGTCATACCAGTCAGCCGGCGGCATTTCAACGCCGGCCAGCACATAAAACTCGTCGCCCAGATAGACAAAGGACCGGCCCAGCCGGCGGCGGCATTCCTGTTGCCAGCCAGTGGCGGTTTCCACGATGCCGGCTGCTTCTTCCGGGGAAAAGAGCCGCAGGTCCGGAAGCCCTTCCTTATTTTTGGTGATCCCTACGGGAACGATGGCCATATCCTCTACATAATCGGACAGGGCCACAAGGTCACGGTATGATTTTTCCAGCACCGCGCCGTCGTTCCAGCCGGGACAGCAGACGATCTGCGCATGGATGTGGATGCCTGCGTCAAAAAGGCGCTGCAGTTTTTCCATGATATCGCCGGAGCGGCTGTTTTTCATCATGGCCCGGCGCACGCCGGGATCCGTCGCATGGACGGAAACATACAGGGGTGACATATGGTTTTGTATGATACGGCTGAAATCTTCTTCCGTCAGGTTTGTCAGTGTTACAAAGTTGCCGTACAGGAAGGAAAGCCGGTAGTCATCATCACGGACATACAGACCCCGGCGCAGTCCGGGGATCATCCGGTCCACAAAACAGAATACACAGTGGTTATGGCAGAGGCGAACCTTGTCAAACACAGCGCTTTCAAAGGAAAGCCCCAGTTCCTCATCAATTTCTTTTTGAATCTGCAGACAGCGCACCTTGCCGTCGGTTCCGCGAATCGTCAGCTCCAGTTCCGTATCCGCCGCCGCAAAGCTTACGTCCAGGATATCGCGCAGCGGCATCCGGTTGATCGCGCAGAGGGATTCGCCGGGCAGAATGCCGGCGGCCTGCGCGGCGCTATGCTTTTTTACGGAACTGATCTTCCCTTCCCAGCTGGTATCCATAAACCCTCCGTGTGACGTCTTGCTATATTATACATAATTTTTTTGAAAAACACAAATGTACATTGTAAAAACGCAAAAAAAGACCCGCCCTTCCGGCGGGTCCTGTGTCTGCTACGGTTACTTGCGGAGTTTCAGCTTTGCGATGATCGCACGATACCGTTCGATATCTTTTTTCTGTAAATAATTGAGCAGACCACGGCGCTGACCAACCATTTTCAGCAGGCCGCGGCGGGAGTGATGATCCTTCTTGTTGGTCTTCAGATGTTCGGTCAGGGCAGCGATGCGGGTGGTAAGAACCGCGATCTGTACTTCCGGAGACCCTGTGTCGCCTTCGTGGCGGGCATTTTCTTTGATGATCGCCTGTTTTTCTTCTGTGCTTAACATGGTAAAAACCTCCATTAAAAATATATTGTCCGGCCGGAACCAGGCAGGCGTTGGAGAAGCGCTCTTCGTAGCCCCGGTTAGGATACTGATGTATTGTAGCATAGAAATTGCCATAATGCAATTCTTTTTCAAAATTATTTTTACGGCTGCATTGGCTGGTGACAGAATGTTTCCCGTGACAGGAGTTTTCCCGTTACTGTTCGTTGTTCTGGGCGGCGAACCATGCAAGGGCTTCCGCTTTGTCCTTCTCCAGCTGCGCCTTCAGTTCGTCTATGGACGGGAACCTCTCTTCGCAACGCAGGAAACGGCAAAAAGAAGCTTCCAGGATATGACCGTACAGATTTTCGCTGCAGTTGAATAGATGGACTTCCAGCACTTCCCGTATCACATCGTCAAAGGTGGGATTCAGGCCCAGGTTGCCGACACCGTTGTACATTTTTTCCCCATCGCGGACCTGCAGCGCGTAGACGCCCGACGGCGGCAAGGCCGTCCCGCTCCGGCTGACATACAGGTTCGCCGTGGGGAACCCGATGCTCCTGCCCCGTTGAAATCCTTTGTGGACGATCCCCTGTACGGAACAGAAACGCCCCAGCATGTGTTCCGCGTCACGCAGGTTGCCGTCGGCGATGGCCCGGCGGATCCGCGTGCTGCTGATGACTTCATCCTTATATTTTAAAAGCGGTCTGACGATCAGGGAAAACCCTTGTTCCCCGCTGGCGGATTTCAGCGTTTCCGTATTGCCGGTACTCTGGAACCCGTAGGAAAAATTCGCTCCACAGACAAGACATGTAAAATGGAACTGCTTCAATTTTTCCAGAAACTCTTCCGGGGATAACAGTGACAGCTGTCTGTCAAAGGGAATATCGATCAGCAGATCCACGCCCCAGCGTTTCAGCAGCCGCACCTTTTCTTCCGGCGATATCAGCGACTGAGGGGTGGCTGAAGGGCGGATGGCAGCGTACGGATGATTGCTGAAAGTAAAAACCGCCAGACGGAGCTGATGGCTCCGGGCGTAGGCCGCGGCCGAATCAATAACATCCCTGTGGCCCCGGTGGAGCCCGTCAAAGGTTCCCATTGCGATTACGCAGGGCCGCGTGCGGTATTTTTCGGTTTCTTCTTTATCCAGATTAAAATGCTTGACTATTTCCATGATTTCGTATATCCGGTATGCGTCAGGAGGATACCGGGTCATTCTTCCGTTTCCCGGATTTGAAACAGGATTTTTTCAGGACTGACGATTTCATCTTCGACAGAGGCCATTCCCAAAAATTTCTCCTGACAATATAACCTGTATCTTCCGGGAGCAAGTCCCTTAATTGTTGTTTTTACGCCATTGGTGATCCGGAAAGCCTGGCGTTCATTGACTTCGGCCTTCGGTATGCCGGACACGGCTGTTTCCGGAGGCATAAGGACGGATTCCGGATCCGCTGCGATCTCATCCAGCGTATGGGAATCCCCGATGCGGAAATCTCCTGCTTTTGTCCGGAGCAGGAACCGCAGGCAGGCGCAGGTGCCCATGGAAGCGGCGATATCTTCCAGCAGCGTCCGGATGTAGGTGCCTTTGGAGCATTCGATATCAAGACAGAAATACGGCGGTCGGAAATATACGGGGACAAGTGTGAAAATTTCGACGGGACGGGCAGCCCGTTCCAGCACAATGCCTTGTCTCGCATATTCGTACAGTTTTTTTCCGCCGACTTTCAGGGCCGAATACATGGGAGGCACCTGTGAGATTTTCCCGTGGAAGTTCAGCAGCGCCTGTTCCAGTTGGAGGGCTGAAATCTCGGCCGGTTTTCTTTCCAGTACCTGGCCGCTGTCATCCCCCGTATCCGTCCGGATCCCCAGGATGCCCACTGCCCGGTACCGTTTGGTCCCGCCGTCGACATATTCCAGCAGCCGCGTGGCTTTCCCCATAAATACGGGAAGCACCCCTGCCGCGTCCGGATCCAGCGTTCCGGAGTGGCCGGCTTTCTTTTCCCCGTAGATGCGCCGCAACCGGGCTGTTATGTCATGGGATGTCATGCCCGGGGGTTTCAGCACGTTTATGATGCCGTCCGTCATGGGAACAATCCCTCCACGACAGGCAGCACGATGGCTTCCGCTTCTTTCAGCGGCGCGTGGATGCTGCATCCGGATGCTTTTTGGTGCCCGCCGCCGTTAAACGACAGGGCAATCTTTGCTACATCCATTTGCTTGGATCGGAAACTGACACGGGTCAGGTTTTCTTCCACCTGCTTGAACAGCAGCGCGACTTCTACGCCTTCGATGTAACGGGGATAAGAAACAAAGGTATCCGTATCGACATTATAATCGTACAGTTCCGGCGCAACTTCCACATATGCAATTTTCCCATCTTTTAAAAAGGTCAGGGTTTCCAGTACCTTGGCAAGCATCTCTACCTGGTTCCGGGATTTGACTTCCATATTGTCGGAGATCAGGCTGGGATTGACGCCGTATTCCAGAAGTGTGGCTGCCATGGACAATGTCCGGGAACTTGTGTTGGAATATTTGAAAGAACCGGTGTCCGTATAAAGGCCTTCGTAAATGCAGGTTGCGATCTCCCGGTTCAGCCGGATTCCCAGTTCCTGCAGCAGGCTGTATATGATCTCGGCCGTTGCCGCGGCGTCAGAATCCAGATACAGATAATCCGCAAACCGGGTGTTCGTTTTATGATGATCGATGTTCAGGACAGCCGGCGATTTTACGACCTGCAGCGCATTCCCTGCCCGGTCGGCGGAACTGGCGTCGATTACGACAGTCAGGTCGGCCTGTACGGATTCTTCCGGGGAAAACCGCCGGTATTCCCGGATGCCCGGCAGGAATGAAAAAACGGATGGAATTTCGTCATCCACATTCAGTACGACACCCTTTCCCAGCATACGCAGCGCATGTGCAAGGGCCAGGGAGGAACCGAGGGTATCCCCGTCAGGGCTCACATGGCTGACGATTACCACGTTTCCCGCTGCTTTCAGCAATTCTGCAGTTTCAGTCAGGGTGCACTTCTTGCTCATTTTTCTTTCCTTCGTCTTCTTTGATCTGCCGCAATAATTTTTCTATATGGGCACCGTATTCCCAGGAGGTATCCTGTTCCAGGACCAGGTCCGGCGCAAAGCGCAGGCGGATACGCTTGGCAATCTCTGTCCGTAGGAAGCCCTTGGCTTTGGTCAGCGCCTGCCATGCCTCTTTTTGTTCTTCCGGGGTGCCGTACAGGCTGACATAGACTTTGGCCTGGCTCATATCATCGGTCAGCGCCACACCCGTAACGGTCACTGATTTTATGCGGGGATCCTTGATATCCAGCAGCAGCATATTTGAAATTTCGCGCTGGATGGCCTCCTGTACTTTTTCAACTCGTAATCTTGTCATATATCACCTGTAAAAAAATTCTTATTCAGGAGTTACTTCCTTCATGGTATACACTTCAAACTGGTCCGCTTCCTTGATATCGTGGAATTTCGCAAGGGTAATGCCGCATTCGTAACCGGATGCAACTTCTTTCACATCGTCCTTGAAGCGGCGCAGTGACTCGACCTCATCCTCGGCGATGACGATACCGTCGCGGATCACGCGGATCTTGGAATGATTGGTCACTTTTCCTTCCGACACATAACAGCCGGCAATGATCATCTTGGAGATGGTGATGACCTGACGGACTTCTACGCGGCCGATGATCTCTTCCTCAAATTTCGGGGCAAGCATACCTTTGATAGCGGCTTCCACGTCATTGATTGCGTCGTAGATGACACGGTACGGACGAATATCGACCTTTTCATTTTCTGCGACCTTGCGGGCGTTGGCATCCGGACGCACGTTGAACCCGATGATCAGAGCGTTGGCCGCAGAGGCCAGCATGACGTCCGATTCGTTGATGGCGCCGACGCCGGAATGGACGACCGTCACCTTGACCTCTTCGTTCTGTATCTTTATTAAGGAGGAGCAAAGGGCTTCCACGGAACCCTGTACGTCCGCCTTGACCACGATATTTAGTTCTTTCAGCTCGCCTTCCTTGATGCGGCTGAAGATATCATCCAGCGAAACTTTGGCTGCCTTCTGCTGTTCCGCCTTGGCTTTCGCAATACGTTTTTCCGCTACGCTGCGGGCCGTCTTTTCATCGGCGGTATCCAGGATATCGCCGGCCTGGGGCACCTCGTTGAGGCCGAGCACTTCTACAGGCGTGGACGGACCGGCCTTGCGGACCTTTTCACCCCGGTCGTTGATCAGGGCGCGGACACGTCCGTGTGCGGTGCCGGCAATGATGTAGTCGCCGATGGTCAGCGTACCGCGCTGTACCAATACGGTAGCGACAGGGCCGCGGCCCTTGTCCAGTTTTGCTTCTACAATCGTGCCATGGGCCGGCAGTTTTGGATTGGCTTTCAATTCTTTGACTTCCGCCACCAGCAGGATCATTTCCAGCAGGTCGTCAATACCCTGGTGGGAATGGGCGGATACGGGAACCATGATGGTATCCCCGCCCCAGTCTTCCGGGATCAGTTCCATCTCAGAAAGCTGCTGTTTTACATGTTCCGGATTGGCGGCCGGTTTATCCATTTTGTTAATGGCAACGATGATGGGGACCCCGGCAGCTTTGGAGTGGTTGATCGCTTCCACGGTCTGCGGCATGACACCGTCATCCGCCGCGACTACCAGCACGGAAATATCGGTACACTGGGCGCCCCTTGCGCGCATGGCGGTGAAGGCTTCATGGCCCGGTGTATCCAGGAATGTGATCTTCTTTCCGTTTGTATTGACTGTATAAGCGCCGATATGCTGGGTGATGCCGCCGGCTTCCCGGGCTGTGACATGTGTTTTGCGGATGGCATCCAGCAGGGAGGTTTTGCCGTGGTCGACGTGGCCCATGACAGTAACGACAGGCGGGCGAATTACCTGGTCTTCCGGATTGTCCTCGATTTCCGGAATTTCCGTGGGATCTTCTTCCGGCGGGAGGGCCTGCACGTCAACGCCAAATTCCGTGCCCACCAGGGTAGCGGTATCAAAATCGATATCCTGGTTAATCGTTACCATTTCCCCTAACAGGAACAGGCATTTGATTACTTCCGCAACTTCCCGCTTGATAAGCTTTGCGAATTCTTGCACATTGATGGACTCGGCAATCTGTACGCTGGAAGGCCTTGCGACTGCGGCGGTATGCTGTTCCGGACGGGACCCGGTTCCCGGTTTGCCCTTCAGATGCTTGCCGGTACGCATATGGTCGGCACTGCGCATGGGACGGCTGTCCCGGGTTGCATAGGAACCCTTGACCTGTTTTTCGTGTTTTTTATTATATTTTTCACGGCTTTCTTTGCCACGCGGGATATCTTCAAAAGCGCCTGCCGCCTTTTTGGCAGGAGTGTTCCGATTTCCCTGACGGTTGCCTCCAAATTTATTTCCCGGGGCTCCGTCTTTGTCCATCCGGTCTTTGTTGAAACCGCCGCCCTGACGGTTGAAGTCCCGATTTTGCCCCTGGCCCTGACCCTGGGTGTTGCGGTTAAAGCCGCCGCCCTGACGGTTGAAGTCCCGATTCTGCCCTTGGCCCTGGCCCTGGGCGTTGCGGTTAAAGCCGCCGCCTTGACGGTTGAAGTCCCGATTCTGCCCCTGTCCTTGGCCCTGGGTGTTGCGGTTAAAGCCGCCGCCCTGGCGGTTGAAGTTCCGGTTCTGCCCCTGCCCTTGGCCCTGGGTGTTGCGGTTAAAGCCACTGCCCTGGCGGTTGAAATCCCGGTTCTGCCCCTGTGCGGGACGGGGTCCAGGACCCTGTACCGTTGGACGGGGCTGCTGATTCCGATTTTGGACAGAGGCAGCAGCGGCAGATGTACCGGGCTGTGCGGGAGCGGCCGGCGTTTGTGCGGCAGTGCGGGTATTGGTAGCAGCGGTATCCCCTTTCTCATTCTTTGCGTTTATATGGTTAGGTGCATTGCGATATTTATTTTTTCCGTCATTCGTCATCGGCTGCGTTTCCGTATTGCGGACCGCAGAAGCCGCTTCCTGCCGGTTATCTGCGGAAACAGGCCTTGCCGCTTTGTCTTTTTGCAATGCATTATGGGTAATCGTGCTCTTCCCTTCCGCATTGGTTTCAACTGTCATGATGACAGGTTTTACGATCATGGAAGGACGTTCCGTCTTTTCCGGTTTGCTTTTTGCGGGTGCCGGACTTGCGGCGGGCTTGGGCTTTTGCGCACCTCCCTGGCCCTGGGGCTTTTGCGGAGCCGATGTACTCTGCGGCTTTGCTGCAGTTCCCGATCCCTGCGGCTTTTGCGGGGCCCCCGTGTTCTGTTTGCCGGCATATTCAGCCTTTATTATTGCGAGATCGCTGTCGTCCGCGTTGCTGAAATTTGATTTGCTGATATTATGTTTCGCCAGCAGCTTTAAGATTTCAGTACTTTTAACCCCATATTCTTTTGCTATTTCAAATATACGTTTCTTCCCCATTCAAAACCTCCAGGCATATATCACACATTCATCTTTTTCAAAATCAGTCCGGCGAATCCTTTGTCTAGTACGGCTGCTGCAGCCCTTGGCGCTTTTCCGATGCAGTCACCGAGGGCAGCGCGTTTCATATACTGCGTAACCGGTACGTCCGCTTTTTCCGCAAGAAAACGCAATTCCTTCTCGGTCTTTGGCGCAGCGTCTTCGGCGATGATAAGAAGTTTCGCCTTTCCGCCTGCCAGCGCTTCTTTTACGACCAGGTCCCCGGAAGCAAGCTTACCGGCTTTCTGAGCCAGTCCAAGGACGCCTGCCACATCCTTTTCAGCCATGGTCCAATTCCTCCAAAAGCTTTTTGTATACGCTGTCATTGACCTGTTTTTCCAGGGCTTTTTCCAGTCGGTGTCCTTTATATGCCTTGGTAATACATTCTTTGTCAGGACAGATATAGGCGCCGCGGCCCGCTTTTTTGCCGGTCGGATCCAGGGATATGTCCCCTTCCGGGGAACGTACGATGCGGATCAGTTCCTTTTTGGACTTCATCTCTCCGCAGCCTACGCATTTACGCTGCGGAATTTTTTTTACTTTCACGCCTCTTCACCGCTCCCTTCCCGAACCGGGTCTTCATTTTCGGCCTGAGACTCCGGCTTTATGTCTATCTTCCAGTTTGTCAGTTTGGCGGCAAGGCGGGCGTTCTGCCCTTCTTTACCAATGGCCAGCGACAGCTGGTAATCTGGAACAACTACACGGCAGATCTTTTCAGACTCGCTGGCCACCGCGTCCACCACCTGGGCGGGGGACAAGGCGTTGGCAACATATTGTGCCGGATCCGGATTGTATTTGATGATATCGATCTTTTCGCCGCGCAGTTCATTGACGATATTTTGTACCCGCATGCCTTTATGTCCTACACAGGAGCCTACCGGATCCACTTTCTCATCGTTGGAGAACACGGCGATTTTGGAGCGCATGCCGGCTTCCCGGGCAATGGATTTCAGTTCGACGATACCATCGTGGATCTCGGGAACCTCCAGTTCAAAAAGACGTTTCAAAAGGCCCGGGTGTGTGCGGGACAGCAGTATCTGCGGTCCCTTTCCTGTTTTTTTGACTTCCACGATATAAAATTTCATGCGGTCGTGGGGAATGTAACGTTCTCCCGGCACCTGTTCGTTGGACATCAGAAGGCCTTCCGTCGCACCCAGGTCCACGTAGACGGTCCCACGTTCAACCCGTTGGATACTGCCGTTTACAATGTCGTCCTCCCGTTCGGAAAATTTATCGTAGACCATGTTCCGTTCTGCTTCCCGGATGCGCTGCATAATGATCTGTTTGGCATTTTGCACGGCGACCCGGCTGAAATTTTTGGGGAACACTTCCAGTTCCACAATGTCTCCTTCGATGTAGTCCGGATTCAGCTTTCGTGCTTCTTCCACGGAGATTTCATCGTGTTCCCGCACGACCTGGTCCACGACCTTGCGCTGTTCGAATACGTGGAATTCACCGGATCCTTTTGCCAGTTCGACCCGGACGGTCTGGGAACTGTCGTAATTTTTTTTGTATGCGCTTACTACCGCTTCTTCTACCGCCTCAAATAAAATTTCAGGATTGATTCCTTTTTCTTTTCCCAATGCTTCAATTGCCTGAACGAACTCAGAATTCACTTTTCCTTTTCCTCCTTAAAAGTCGACATGCGGTCTGACCATTGCGATCAGGGCGCGCTCTATTGTAATCGGTTCTTTTTCTTCCCTGCCCTTGTTGATCCGTTTTACCGTCAGTTCTTTTCCGGTATGGGACACAAGGGTCCCGGTCAGCTCTTTTGTGCCCTCCCAGGGCGAAAAGAAACGGATATCCACTTTCTTTCCGTAATTTGCTTCAAAATCGCTGTCCTTTTTTAAAGGCCGGTCAATTCCCGGTGAAGACACTTCCAGATAATATTTTTCTTTTATAGGATCTTTTTCATCCAGCAGTCCCGCCAGCTTTTCACTGACGAACTGGCAGTCGTCGATTTCAATGCCTCCCGGTTTGTCGATGAAGATGCGGAGATACCAATCTTTTTCCCGTACGTATTCCACATCTACCAGGCAGATCCCTGTGCCCTCCAGCAACGGGGCTGTCAGTTCTGTTATAAAGGTCTCGATTTCTTCACGTTTCATATATTCACTCCCTGTTAAAATGGTTCCGACACGATGTCGTTTAAAATATTCCAATATAACGAAAGAGCGGGTTTTGCACCCACTCTTTCTAAGTACTTCATAAATTTTCTTTTCATATTATATCATTAATAAAAATATTTGAAAAGGCTTTTTTGACGGATTTTGTCAAAAATATTACAAAATTTCAGGAAAAACGTTGGGATTTTCCGACAATTTGCAGTCTGAATTACACGGATCAGGTATTTGAGCTGAAAGAAAAGGTTGCTTTACGCCTTTGTAACGAACCCCGCACATCAGAACAGTTCCATCTGGTTACTGGCCGGCAGGTCACCGAGGGCCCCATATGCCGCAAGGGCGTCCAGCGCAGTCTGTCCCACGTGGCCCAATCCCTCTTCTTCCGGCAGCAGTTCCGCGCCCCGTGACGCTTTATCCGCAACCGCCTGCTCCGTCATTCTGCAGCAGGACAGCAGATCCTCCTGGGAAATAAATTCCCTGGGATTGGCTTTTACGGTCAGGGAAAGTGTCCGGGCAACGCCTTTTCCGACTCCCGGCAGGCTGCACAGGGGGATGCGGACCCCATTTTTTCCTTCCGGACGGAACTGTACTGCATGGGACTTGTACAGGTCGATGGGATAAAAGATAAAACCCCTGCCCAGCATTTCGAGGACGAGCTGCAGGTAGATCACGGTATCTTTATCAACGGCTTTCGCTTCCCGCCCCTGAAGGTCAATATTCCTGATGAACTGGCGGATATATTCTCCCCCTTTGGCGATAATGGCTGCATCGACGTCGGCCCGCTGTGAAAAATATGCCGCATAATAGGCCTGGGGATAATGGACCTTGCAATAGGCGATCCGATACGCGTTCAGCACATAGGCGACCGCATGGGCTTTAGGGAACAGGTACTGCACCGTTTCACAGGATTTCATATACCATTCCGGTATGCGGGCCTTTTCCATGGCTTCCCGCATGGCAGGCTCCAAGCCCTTTTTCGCCGCTTTACCTTTCCGGACATACTCCATGGTCTTAAAGGCGATCGCCGGATCGACTCCCTTTGCAATCAGGGACGTCATCACATCGTCACGGGTGGAGATCGTTTCTTCCACCGGATGTCCCGAATCTATCAGGTCTTTCGCGTTGCCGATCCATACATTGGTGCCATGGGAATAACCGGAAACCCGGACAATATCGCTGAAAAGCTTCGGCTTCAGCTGGCTGATCATGTCCAGGGTGAAGCGTGTTCCGCACTCAGGGATTCCCAGGGTCCCCACACTGGTGCCGATCTGCTCCGGCGTGACGCCCAGTACATCGGTGGAGGAAAATATGGCCATGGTATCCGGATCCCCCACAGGGATTTCGGTAGCCCGGATGCCGGTGAATTCCTCCAGACGTTTGATCATGGTGGGGTCAACATGTCCCAGAATATCAAGCTTGACCAGCCGGTCGTTGATGGAGTGATAATCATAGTGGGTCGTTATGATGCCGGATCCTTTGTCGTCGGCAGGATGGCTCATCGGTGTGATGTAATGGATATCCATATCTCTTGGGATAACCATGATGCCGGCGGGATGTTGGCCGGTCGTGCGTTTCACGCCGTTCAGCCCGGCAATAAAGCTTTCCACATAAGCCGGATGGGCCGGGATGTTATGTTCCTCAAAATATTTTTTAGCGTAGGACCAGGCTGTTTTCGGTGCTACCGTGGCGATGGTGCCGGCGCGGCAGACGTTGTCGCGCCCGAATAATTCTTCCGTGTATTTATGGGCCCGGTGCTGGTATTCATCAGAAAAATTCAGGTCGATATCCGGTACTTTGTCACCGTGGAATCCCATGAAGACGGCAAAGGGGATGTTATGACCGTCGCGCATCATATCCGTGCCGCATTCCGGGCATTTTTTCGGGGGCATATCAAAACCGCTGGCATACTCGTTGTTCTCAAAAAATTCCGTATGCCTGCACCGGGGACAGCGGTAATGGGGAACCAGCGGGTTGACCTCGGTAATATCCGTCATACAGGCCACAAAGCTGGAGCCTACGGAACCGCGGGAACCTACCAGGTATCCTTCGTCCATGGAATGTTTGACCAGTTTGTGGGCGATGTCGTACAAAACTGCATAGCCGTTGTTGATGATGGCATCCAGTTCCATCGTCAGACGGTCCTCTACGATTTTTGGCAGTATATCCCCGTAAAACCGGTGAGCTTTTTCATAACTTAAATTGCGGATCTCATCTTCTGCACCCGGCAGAACGGGCGAATATAACTGATCCCTGTCCGGTACCGGCTTGATGCGGCTGATTTGGTCCGCGATCCGGTTCGGATTGGTCACGCAGATTTCATATGCCGTGTCTTCATCAAAGTATGAAAACTCAGCCAGCATCTCTTCCGTGGTGCGAAAATACAACGGGGCCTGCATATCCGCATCGTTATATCCCTGGCTGTATTGCAGGATGGCGCGGATTTTGGCATCCTCCGGGTTCAGGAAATGAGCATCGCAGGTCGCGACGCAGGGCTTTCCCAGTTTTTTTGCCAGCTTGTAAATCAGCTTGTTGTTTTCGATTAGCTGTGCGTGGGTGAAACGCCCTTCCCTTTCCAAAAAAGCGTTGTTGCCCAGTGGCTGGATCTCCAGATAATCATAAAAATCGGCGATTTTCAGCAGTTCTTCCTCGGTTTTTCCCTGTTCGACAGCCTGATACAGTTCCCCTATTTCGCAGGCGCTGCCTAACAAAAGCCCCTCCCGCATCTCTTCCAGCAGGCTGCGGGGAATCAGTGGACGGGCCCGGACACCGGTACCGTTCAGGTAGTTCAGGTGTGACAGGGTCACCAGCTGATAAAGATTTCGGAGACCGATGTCATTTTTAGCAAGGATGATGATATGATTTGACCGGATCTTGTCTGGATGCGGACGGCCTTCCTTCAGGATATCACCGTTTTCATTACTGGTAAGATACCCTTCGCAGCCATAAATGAGCTTCAGGTCACTGCCTGATTCTTCAACTTCATCTGCACAGAACGGAAAAGCCTGTATCACCCCGTGATCCGTAATGGCCAGCGCTTTATGCCCGAAACGTACCGCCGTCTTTATGAGATCCTTTATGGAAGTGATCGCGTCCAGTTTGCTCATTTTAGTGTGGCAATGCAGTTCCACACGTTTTACCGGCGCATTGTCCTCCCGCTGTTTTGTCTGAACCTTCTGAATGGCCGTCGGCGTCATGGTCATGGCATCGTGGTTATATTGGTCGGGTTCCGCATGTCCAAGGATCTGCAGGACCACACCTGGCTTCAGTTGCGTTTCAAATTCCCTGCCTTCCGCCGGGTCGTCAAAGAAAAGCTTGACATAAATTCCGCCGTCCGCATCTACTACATTGAACATTACAAGCAGTCTTGTGGCGTTACGCCCGCGGACCTCCCTGTCGGTAAAGGCGACGAGTTTGTCATCCTTGTCGCGCTGCAGGGCTACACGGCCCTGTATTATGATATGATGACTGGCTTCCGTCAATTCGTTCAACGGGATGATCCTGCCCGCTTTAAACGGTTTTCCGAACAGGCATCCGTCTGCAAATTTTTTCCCATACAGGGCATTATATGCCTGCCGGTAACTTTCATCTTCTGTTATGTCAGAATCCCCGTTGCTTTCCTCTTCCGGTTCCTCCGGAAGAGGCGTTTCATCCGTAGCGGTATCAGGAAAATATGTTTCTGCCTCTAAAACATAAGGTACATTTTCCGGCGCTGCAGGAACGGTGTCTGCTCCCACAGCGGGGCCGGCTGATTCTGGTACGGGGGCATCGGATGGCATAGTTTGCGGAATAGAGAAAAATTCCGTTCCCTGTGTGTTTTCCGGCTCCCATTTCCATTCCACTTTTTTCAGATGGAATTCAGAACGGATTCGTTCAGTGAGTTTACCAAGCAGTGCGGGAGCTGCAGGCGCCAGAGACAGATATGACAGTTCCCAGGCCGATTCCTCCTCGCAGACGCGGATCTCCCGGATCCGGATCTGCTCCAGTTCCCGTACTTCACTGTCGGAGACAGGGACAGTACGAAAAAAAGCCTGCATTTTATTATGGTCTGGTTCCAGGTAATAAGACAGATTCATAGATGTTCCTCATTTGACAGGATTCCGGATGTCTGGTCCGGCCTTAAAATAAAGGGGCTGTTATGCACAGCCCCCTTCCTGAAATTCAATGTATTTCAACCAATGGTTTCGATGGACTTGACGCCTTCGATATGCTGTAACCCATCCACCAGCAGCCCCATGTCCGATTCATTTACGGTTTTTAGGTAGAGTTCAATGACCAACTTGTTTTTTGTCATCTTGTTTGATACGTTTATCGTTTTTACTTTAATCCCTTTGGACGAAAGGAAAGAGGTGATCTGGGTAATAATACCCGGAGCATCAGAGGTTTCAATGCGAAAATATTTATTGTCAGTTTTATTGCTGTTTGCTGCGTAATGTTTTTCAATTGAATGAAAGGCGCTTAGTGTGATGAATGTAATAATAGTTGCCGCAACACTGGTAAAATACAGGCCTGCACCAGTTGCAAGGCCGATAGCGGACATCATCCATAAACTGGCAGCCGTCGTAAGACCGCGGATGTTGGCACCTTCATGTAAAATCGTTCCTGCGCCCAGGAATCCGATACCGCAGACGACCTGTGCGGCAATGCGGGCCGGATCACGTCCCTTCAGGTATTCGAAAGGTATCTCGTCATACCCGTCAAACCCGTACAAAGAAACGATCATCACCAAGGCAGACCCGGTACAGACCAGGATATGGGTACGAAATCCAGCAGGGCGGTTGCCGCTGGTTCCGCGTTCAAAACCGACAACAGAGCCCAATATGACCGATAATAACAGCCGTATCAGGATTCGGTACTCAATGGGGTTTAGGTAATTAGTGAACCATTCTTCCAACATCTTCACCTCGTTTCACGAACTGCTCAATGCTGTTCACTGCTTTTTAAATCCTCTATGATTTTCTCGATAGAAGATACATAGTCATCAGCCGGCAGCATTTTCATAACAGCTGTTTTCCGTATCTTAACTTCAATTTCCCCATTATCCAGCGCCTTTTTTCCGATAACTACGCGGATGGGATACCCTATCAGGTCTGCGTCCTTAAACTTGACACCGGGACGTTCGTCCCGGTCATCCAGGATGACTTCGATTCCCGCTTTTTTCAGTGTGTTATAAACGGAGAAGGCTTTTTCTTTTACGGTTTCATCCTTAATGTTGATCGGCACGACAATGACGTGATACGGAGCGATCTCAACAGGCCAAATGATCCCGTCCTTGTCGTTGTTCTGCTCGACTGCAGCCGCCATGGTGCGGCCTACGCCGATGCCGTAACATCCCATATACATAGGCCGGGCTTTCCCGTTTTCATCTAGATATGTGGCGTTCAGCTTTTCGCTGTATTTCGTAAACAGTTTAAATACCTGCCCTACCTCGATGCCGCGTGCTTTTGCGATTTTTCCGCCGCAATGGGGGCAGGGATCCCCTTCCTGCATCAGGCGGATATCTGCGACATAGGCGGGGGTAAAGTCCCGTCCGGGATTGACGTTGATGAAATGATAACCTTCCTCGTTTGCCCCGCAGCAGAAGTTATGCATCTCCATCACGCTCTGGTCGCAGACGACGATCGCTTTATCCGGATCGATGCCACAGGGTCCCATGTACCCGCCGGTGGTGCCGGCGGCTGCCAGCAGTTCGGCTGGAGCCATTTCCAGGCTGTTGACCCCGCATGTATTGATCACCTTGATTTCATTCACTTCATGGTCGCCGCGGACAAAGCAAAGAATCAGTCCTTTTTCGCTCTGGTATGCCACGGCTTTTATGGATTTTTCAAAAGGCGCCTGCAGGAAGGCACATACGTCTGCGATGGTCTTGCAATCGGGGGTGGAAACTTTTTCTATCGGCAGGGATTCTTCGGCCGGGGCGTTCAGAAGATTCAGTTCCGCTTTTTCCGTGTCTGCCGCATAATCGCACTGTGTGCAGTAGCTGATCTCGGCTTCCCCGGAATCCGCCAGGACCATGAATTCATGGGAGCCGCTCCCCCCGATGGCTCCGCTGTCAGCTTCTACCGGCCGGAAAGTAAGTCCGCAACGGGTAAAGATATTGCTGTAAGCATCATACATATCCTGATAGGATTTGTTCAGGCCTTCCTCATCTTTATCGAAAGTGTAGGCGTCCTTCATGATGAATTCACGGCTCCGCATAAGGCCGAACCGGGGACGCCGTTCATCCCGGAATTTATCCTGGATCTGGTAGAGGGAAAGAGGAAGCTGCCGGTAGGAGTTCACATCCATATGTGCCAGCGTGGTGATCATTTCTTCATGGGTCGGCCCCAGGCAGTAATCATGTCCGTGCCGGTCTTTCAGCCGCCACATCTCGGCCCCGTATACATCCCAGCGGCCGCTTTGCTGCCAGATTTCGGCAGGCTGGACGATTGGCATGAGTATCTCCTGGGAATTGATGGCGTTCAGTTCTTCACGGATGATCGTCTCTATTTTCTGAAGGACCCGCTGCGCCAGCGGCAGGTAGGTGTACATTCCGGTGGCTGATTTACGCATATAGCCTGCCCGCAGCATCAGTTTATGGCTGGGGATCTCTGCTTCTGCGGGTACTTCGCGCAAGGTGGGTGCATATAATTTGCTGACTAACATTTACGTATTCTTCCTTGTTTTATAGAGTAGTAGTTTTTAGCGACCCTCTCCAAGGTCATTTGTTGTGCTGTATGGAATGCGGAGGATCGGCATATTTCTCCTCTAAAATTTTGTTGATTTCCGCAAACAGCTCATCCACAAGACGGTCTTCGGGAACTTTCCTGATAACCTTTCCTTTCCGGAAAACAAGTCCTTCCCCAATACCGCCGGCAATCCCTACATCGGCTTCCCTGGCTTCCCCCGGGCCGTTCACAATGCATCCCATTACCGCCACGGTGATCGGTGCATTTATGGCTGCCAGCCGTTCCTCAACCATATTTGCCAGCTTTTCCAGGTTGATGCTGGTGCGGCCGCAAGTCGGACAGCTGATCAGTGTAGGGCCATAGGCGCGCAGACCAAGGGATTTCAGTATTTCAAAACCGGCCTTCACTTCATTGACCGGATTGCCGGTAAGGGAGACCCGGATTGTATCACCGATACCTTCTGCCAGAAGCGCGCCGATACCCACTGCTGATTTGATGATTCCGGAGTTCACGGTTCCAGCCTCGGTAATTCCAACGTGGAGCGGATAATCGCACTGGGCAGCCAGAAGCCGGTATGCCCTCAGCGTAAGCGGCACGTCGTGACATTTCAGTGAAACTTTAATATTACGGTAATCCATGTCTTCCAGGATGCGGATATGCCGCCAAGCCGCCTCCACCAGTGCGTCTGCAGTGGGATGCCCGTATTTTTCCAACAGGTCTTTCGGAAGGGAGCCTGCGTTGACACCGATCCGTATGGGGATATTTTTGGGTTTGGCTGCCTCCACCACTGCCCTTACCCTGTCAGTCCCGCCGATATTGCCCGGATTCAGCCGAAGACCGTGTACGCCGGAGGCGATCGCCTGCAGGGCCAGACGGTAATCGAAATGGATATCCGCGATGACAGGGACGGGGCTTTCCATTACGATTCGATCCAAAGCTTTAGCCGCTTCTGTGTCCGGAACGGCGCACCGCACGATGTCACATCCGGCTTCCGCCAGTTCCCGGATCTGGGCCAGCGTTGCCCCGGCATCCTGTGTACGGGTATTTGTCATGGACTGTACAGTGACCGGCGCGTCGCCGCCTACCGGTACCCGTCCGATAAAAATCTGTCGTGTCTTCCTTCGTTCCATGGAACCACCTTCTTAATCTATTCTAGAAAATGATGATTCGGAAAATCTATGTGAAGCTCCGGCGGTCAACCGGCAGTTTCCGTGTCCCCGGTCTGTTTGGAACCTTACCGCGTCAAATCTTTAAAAGTGGCAAAGATTGTAATGGCCAGGATCATGGCCACCCCGATCTTCTGAATGTTCATCATGGCTTCTTTTCCGAGTTTGTGGCCGGTTACCGCCTCAATCAGCAGGATCAGGAAATGACCGCCGTCCAGCGCTGGCAGCGGAAGCAGGTTGATAATGGCAAGATTCAGGCTCAGCATGGCCGTAAACTGCAGCAGCATATCAAATCCTTTGTGGGCCACCTGCCCTGCCATCTTGGCCACGCCCACAGGCCCGGAAATTTCAGCTTTTGCTCTCCCTGCTACCATATGATACAGGGATGTGTACATATTTTTGATAATGTTCTTCGTGGCTGTCAAAGAGGCAGCTGCGGACTGGTACGGCGACAGATGTACCTTCTTCAGGGAAGAGACTACCCCGATGAAAGGTTTCCCCGTTTCGGGATTTACTCCGGGGGTTACGCTGATGGTAATTTTTTCACTTCCTCTTTGGATTTCAATGGGTACGCTCCTGGTTCCGGAAGCTGCAATCCCATTCCGTATGTCCAGCCAGTTTTCTACTGTTTTTCCGTCAATGGAAAGGATGCGGTCTCCTTCCTTTACCCCGCTTTTAAAAGCCGGATATCCTTCTATGACCTGCCCGACCACAGGTTTTTCTTCCGGTACTTCTACTCCATATGCGAGAAAGAGACCGAAAAAAATGAGCACAGGCAGGATAAAGTTCATCAGGGATCCGGCCAAAATGACCAGCATGCGGGACGAGACCGGTTTGGAATTGAACCCCCTTTCCGGATCATCGGGATCTTCCGGATCCATACCTGCTATTTTATTATAACCTCCAAGGGGGATCATCCGCAGTGAATACAAGGTTTCCCCTTCCTGGCACTGAAAAATCTTCGGGCCGAAACCGATGGAAAACTCTTCCACCTTCATCCCCGTCAGTTTTGCCGTGAGGAAATGTCCCAGTTCATGAACTGTGACCAGTATGCCAAAAACAAAAATACAAGCTAAAATCGTAAGCAAAACAAAATCTCCTGTTATTTCCGGTTGATTAAATCTATTGTTCGTATGCGGATGAGCCTGTCCGTCTCTTCAATATCGTCCAGACCGGGATCTGGGATGGAGTGATGGGAATCCGTTACACGTTTTACGATATCCGGGATATCAGAATACGAAATCTTTCCTTCGATAAAAGCGGTCACGCATTCTTCATTGGCCGCATTGAATGCACAGGGAAGGCTTCCTCCTGCCCTTCCGCAGTCAATTGCGATCTGCAGGGAAGGAAATGCCTCTCTGTCCGGTTCTTCAAACGTCAGCATCCCACAGCGGACCAGATCCAGCTGGCCGAAACAGCAGTCGTATCGCTTTGGGTAGGATAACGCGTACTGGATGGGAAGTTTCATGTCCGGGATTCCCAGTTGCGCTATAACGGCCCCATCCTTAAATTCCACGAGGGAGTGGACGATGCTTTGAGGATGTATGACCACATCGATCTGGTCATAGGGCAAATTGAACAACCAATGGGCTTCCATTACTTCCAGTCCTTTATTGGCCAGGGTGGAACTGTCAATTGTTACTTTTTTTCCCATGTTCCAGTTTGGATGACGCAGGCATTGCACAAGGGTAACATTTTTCAGTTCTTCTTTTGTTTTTCCGCGGAACGGGCCGCCCGAAGCAGTCAGGATCAGCCGTTTTACTTCGCTGTTGCGGTTGCTGTCTTCAACGAAAGACAGACAGGGATGATATCCTCCGCGCAGCGATTGAAATACAGCGCTGTGTTCGCTGTCTACCGGCAACAGGTTAACCCGGCTCTCCCGTACCGCCTTCATGACAAGGTGGCCTGCTGCGACAAGTGTTTCTTTATTTGCCAGTGCTATGTCCTTGCCGGCTGCAATGGCTGCCAATATCGGACGAAGCCCCGCATACCCCACCATAGCGCCTAAAACGGTATCCGCCTTTTCATAGGTGGCTGCGGCAAGGAGCCCTTCCTGTCCGCTCAGGATTTCCGATTTTCCCTTATATTGTTTTTTCAGTTCAGCTGCAGCCGCCTTGTCGGTCAGGACTACGAAATCGGGCTGGAACTGTTCGATTTGTGACAGCATCACCGGGACATTTTGATGGGCTGCCAGTACACGGACCTTCAGTTCGTCCGGATTGGCGGCAGCGACTTCCAGCGTCTGCCTTCCGATGGAACCGGTGCTGCCAAGTATGGAAATGTGTTTCATAGGGAACTCCTGTATTACAGTTCACTGCATGCATGCGGCAGTGACTGTAATAACGGTATTTAAATGCTTAAGAATTTCATTATGTAATAAACAGCAGGAACAGCAAAAATAAGGCTGTCAAAACGGTCCAATACACCGCCGTGGCCGGGAAAGAAATTCCCGGAATCCTTAATTTCATAGGAACGCTTCAGTATCGATTCCACCAGGTCGCCAACCGGCGCGAAGAAAGCAACGGACAGGCCTAATAGCAATGACGGCATAAAGCCGGCGCCAAGCCCCTGGTAAGCAATGCTTCCCGTTACCGCAACAGCAAAGAAAAATCCGGCAATAGCGCCCTCCACGGATTTTTTCGGGCTTACGGAGCAAAGACGGTGTTTTCCCAGCGCCATACCGAAGAAATATGCAAAGGTATCGCTGGCCCAGGTGCCCAGCAGTACCATCCACAAAGAAATCTCGCCTTTTGCGAAATTTATGTTAAAGAAACGGATGCTTTCCGTTCCGTAGTTCCTTAGCAGGGGGATATGGGAAAATAAAAGTCCTACGTACAATACTGCCATCAGAGAACAGGCCGTATGCAGGTGCCAGTCCGTTTCGCCGCAATTACAATGCCGGAATAGGCCTTCCAGTAGAATGCCGAGGATCGAAAAGACGAGGATCGGCACAAAATACTCCGTTTTTCCGGCTCCTGCGGCGATCATCAGCAGCAGAGACGGCAAACAGGACGTTGCTATATATGTCTGGAATCCTTTTGCAGCAGCCATTCTGGCATATTCTCTCCAGGCAGCCAGCATCAGGATGGTAACGGCGGCAATGAAAGGTGTTCCCCCGCAGGTCACAAGAAAAACAGCGACCGGGATTCCGACGATTGCCGTAGCGATACGTTTAAACAAGATGATCAAACCTCTTCGTTATTTTTGAATGAGTCCGCCAAACCGACGTTCCCGTTTCTGATACACCCGGATTGCCTCTACAAGCATGGCAGGGGTAAAATCAGGCCAAAATACGGGGGTCGTCCAAATTTCGGAATAGGCAATCTGCCACAGTAAAAAGTTGCTTACCCGCAGGTCCCCTCCCGTCCGGATCATCAGATCAGGTGACGGAAGTCCTTTGGAATACAGGTTATCTTCAAATACGGAGGCATCAATATCCTCGACATTCAGTGTTCCATCCGCGACCTGCCGCGCGATAGATCGTACCGCATGCAGGATTTCGGCCTGTCCCCCGTAATTAATTGCCAGATTTAATATAATACCGGTGTCGTTTTCTGTTTCTTTGATGGCGTGATCCATCTTCCGGCTCACTATGTCAGGAAGTCCTTCCCGCGAGCCCATGAACCGCACCTGTACGTTGTTTTCCCTGAACTCCTGTATCTCCGAGGTCAGGTACCGGCTTAACAGTTCCATGATAAAATGGACTTCTGTAACAGGCCGTTTCCAGTTTTCAGTAGAAAAGGCATAGGCTGTGATGGCTTTGATCCCCAGCTTATCTGCAGCTTTTACGATAGTCTTGAGAGTTTCCGCACCCGCCTTGTGGCCCTGTGTACGGACTTTACCCTGCGCTTTTGCCCAGCGCCCGTTCCCGTCCATGATGATTGCGATATGTTGCGGGATTTTGTCCATATCCAGGGATTGGATATCCATTTCCACAACGGACGGCATTGGACGGACGGGTTTTGAAAACAAAGTGTTGAACATGTTCGTTACCTTTTAATAAAAGAAAATGGGCCTCCCCTCCTGTCGAAACAGAAGGGGAGTTAGAAAAATTATTCCTGGGAAATTGCACCGACCGGGCAGTTTGCCGCGCAAGCGCCGCATTCTACACATTCCTCGGCAGTGATCTGGTATTTGCCGTTGCCATCTTCTTTCGGTGCGCCAACGGGACAGGTACCGGCACAAGTGCCGCATCCTACGCAAGCGTCTGTATCGATTTTAAAAGCCATGCATGAGCACCTCCTTTCTCCTCTTCAACATTGTACTCAAAAGCATTATATGGCCGGACAGCTCTCGCTGTCTGACAACATACTCCTCCATGAGGCCATTTTCTGTATCTTGCGGCCGGTACATGGAAGGGGTATGGTTTACCTGGTACTTCCAGCCTTCTTCTTGTAAGATGTGAACCGCATCATCCAGGGTCAGTGCCAATACATCCGGCATTTCTTACACTTCCATGATCTCTTTTTCTTTTGCTTCAATGACCTTATCGATTTCCTTCATCATCTTGTCGGTCAGTTTTTGCGCTTTATCCTGGCCTTCCTTGGAGTCATCTTCCGTGACCTGTTTTGCCTTTTCTGCTTTTTTTATGCCTTCAATGATATCACGGCGCAGGCTGCGCACGCTGACGCGGGCTTCTTCCGTCCGTTTCCGGGCCGTTTTGACTAAATCTTTCCGGCGGTCTTCTGTAAGCTGTGGCAGGTTCAGTCGGATCACGGAACCGTCCGTGTTGGGATTCAGACCCAGGTCGGAGGTCATGATTGCCTTTGCGATGGGCTTGATCATGTTCTTTTCCCAGGGCGTGATCACGATCATACGGGGTTCCGGGACCCCGATGTTGGCTACCTGATTCACCGGTGTAGGCGTACCATAATAATCTACTGTGATCTTGTTCAGGAGCGCAGGGGTGGCCCTGCCGGCGCGAAGCCCCGCCAGATCTTCCCGCAGGTAGGAAATCGTTTTCTTCATTTTTTCTTCGTTAGATGTGAGCATCTCCTCAATTGTTGCCATTACTTTCTACCTCCCACCGTCGTACCGGTAACTGTTCCCAATGCGGCTTTTAATATATTTCCCTGTGTTTCAATATTAAAAACGACAATGGGTATCTTATTATCCATACATAAGCTGATTGCCGTAGTATCCATAACGCTCAGGTGCTTGTTGATTACATCGATGTAATCCAGATAGTCAAATTTTGATGCTTCGGGATGAGTGGCGGGATCCGCGTCGTAGACGCCGTCTACCCCGTTCTTCCCCATCAGGATGGCATCGGCTTCAATTTCAGCGGCACGAAGGGCGGCTGTTGTGTCCGTCGAAAAATACGGATTGCCGGTCCCGGCGGCAAAGATAACGACACGTTCCTTTTCCAGATGGCGCACGGCTCTGCGGCGGATATACGGCTCCGCGATCTGCCGCATTTCAATGGCTGTCTGTACCCTGGTGGGAACGTCTATTTGTTCCAGGGCATCCTGTAAAGCCAGGGAGTTGATGACCGTTGCCAGCATGCCCATATAATCTGCTGTCGCCCGATCCATCCCTTTGTTAGCGCCGGAGAGTCCCCGCCAGATATTGCCGCCGCCATTTACGACAGCAATCTCAATGCCGCAGTCCAACACGTCCTTGATCTGCTTTGCAATGGAATTTACCACATTCGGGTCAATCCCGAACCCTTTTTCCCCTGCAAGGGCTTCGCCGCTTAACTTTAACACAATGCGTTTGTATTTTTTTTCGTTTGTCACGCTGACATCCTCCTGTTTATTCTCTGATCAACATAGTTTAAGATGGAAAAACAAATACATTGAACCCGGCAGCTTTTCCCTGCCAGTTACTGTTGTTGCAGATGATATTCTTCTTGCTATTATACCACATCCAGTGGTTTTGAAAAATAGCAGAACACAAGAAATAACAAGGAATTTGTGAAAAATTGCCGACTTTTGGAAAAGGTCCCATGCAGGATGCTCTTATAAAAAAAGACTGCACGAACCATGCAGTCTTTTTGTAAGTTTTTTTATTTGTTAATGAATGCTGCAACTTCCTCGGCAAAGTTTTCCTTTTTCTTTTCGATGCCTTCTCCCAGTTGGAAGCGGGCGAAACGGGCAACTTCCGCGTTTTTGGATTTCAGCAGTTTCGTGATGGTAAGGTCGCCGTCCCGAATAAATTCCTGGTCTACCAGGCAGACATCTTTATAATATTTGTTGATACGTCCCAGAACCATCTTTTCAATGATCTTTTCCGGTTTTCCTTCGTTACGGGCCTGTTCCGTCAGAATCTCTTTTTCATGTTCCAGTTCAGAGGCAGGAACCTGGGTACGGTCCAGATACTGGGGATTCGCGGCTGCAACCTGCATTGCGATATCTTTTCCAAGTTCTGCGTCGCCGCCCTTCATATCTACCAGGACGCCGATCTTGCCGCCTGCATGGATATAGGTGTAAGCTTTGCCTTCCGCGCTTTCGAAACGAACAAAACGGCGGACGGAAATATTTTCACCGATTTTGGCGATTGCATCCGTAACGATGTCCTTGACAATCTTTCCATCCATTTCGGAAGCCAGCAGGACATCTACGTCAGCCGGATTGGTTTTTACAATGTGAGCGGCAATGGATTTTGCCAGCGTTTGGAAGTTTTCGTTCTGTCCGACAAAGTCTGTTTCGCAGTTGACCTCGAGAATTACACCGACTTTACCGTCTTCAGATACATTTGCCACAACGGCTCCTTCCGCGGCAACACGGCCTGCCTTTTTGGCAGCTTGGGAAAGACCCTTTTCACGCAGGAAGTCAATTGCTTTCTCCATATCGCCATCCGTAGCAACCAGTGCTTTTTTGCAGTCCATCATTCCCGCACCGGTACGTTCGCGCAGTTCTTTTACAATTGCAGCGGTAATCTGTGCCATAGAATAAACCCTCCTGTATTATTGATGTTTGAATATAATATATCCGTAGTTTAAATAAAGGGAACCGCTGCGGGTTCCCTTTTCAGTTCATGTTCCGGTTGTCCGTGGCTCCCAAACCATGGTTTAAAATTATTCAGCCTCAGTTTCAGCCGGTTCTGCCGGAACTTCAGCTTCTGCAGTCTGTTGTCCCTGACGGCCTTCCAGCACCGCATCTGCCATCTTGCTTGCCAGCAGGCGGACAGCACGGATTGCATCGTCATTGGCAGGAATCACGAAATCCACTTCGTCAGGATCGCAGTTGGTATCAACGGTAGCAACGATAGGAATATTTAATTTGCGTGCTTCCAGCACGGCGATATGTTCTTTGCGGGGGTCGACCACAAACAGGGCTGCGGGCAGTTTTTTCATGTCCTTGATACCGCCCAGGTTCTTGTTCAGTTTTTCCATTTCATGGCGAAGGCCCAAGACTTCCTTTTTGGGCAGAACATCAAATGTTCCGTCTTCTTCCATCTTTTCCAGCTGACGCAGGCGGGCAACCCGTTTCTGGATGGTCTTAAAGTTGGTCATCATACCGCCCAGCCAGCGTTCGTTCACATAGAACTGGTTGCAACGAAGGGCTTCTTCCCGTATGGCTTCCTGTGCCTGTTTCTTGGTGCCTACAAACAGCACAGTCCCTCCGTTCTGTGCAGTCTCGCGGATGAAGTTATATGCTTCATCAACTTTTTTAACGGTCTTCTGCAGATCAATGATGTAGATACCGTTGCGTTCGGTGAAGATATACTTCGCCATCTTGGGGTTCCAGCGGCGGGTCTGATGTCCGAAATGTACACCCGCTTC
Organism: uncultured Succiniclasticum sp.; assembly: GCA_905235335.1. GTDB lineage: Bacteria > Bacillota > Negativicutes > Acidaminococcales > Acidaminococcaceae > Succiniclasticum. The sequence continues at coordinate 15,502 of CAJOKZ010000001.1, read as the reverse complement.
CAGCAGTTGCTTCATTGAAATAATGCTACTCATTTTCTTTCCTCCTGTTTTTTCCTCCGCAGTTTTCTTCAATATACGGGTTTACTGCTCTCGCAGACAGGTCCCATCCAACTGCGTGTGTATTGAACACTTGAAGAATTATATCACAGTCAATGTGAACGGGCAAGTTTTTTTTAAAAATTTTCCACTGGAATTCCAAGGGCGTTCTTGATATTCAGGGCCATTTTGTCTGCATCGATTACTTCCTTATGCAATACCGGGGCTTCAGCCAAAGCTGTAACCTGCTTCGGTACTGGCATTCCGGTATTTTCCGAAAGTCTGCGGACCGCGTCAAAGGGATTGCTTTCCTCCAGCCCTTCTGCCCTGCCCATCCCTTTCAGGACTGAACTGCAGAATTTATAAGGGCTGGCCGTGGACAGGACGATAATATATCTGTTGTCGCTGGTCAGCAGACGGTATTTTATTGCCGCCCTCCAAGCTACCGCTGTGTGAGGATCCAAAATGTATTCATGGTCGTTATAAACCTTTCCAATGGTTTCGATGGTTTCTTCCTCATCGACCCAGGCGGCAAAAAATGTATCCTGCACCTTTTCAACCAGTTCCCGGGGGACTTTATAGATTCCTTCCCCGTTTAGCTGGTTCATCCATTCCGACACCTGTTCCGCGTCCTTGTCAGCCAAATCAAACAACAGACGCTCCAGATTGCTGGATACCAAAATATCCATTGACGGGGATATGGTCTTGTTCAGTGTTCTGACTTTATTGTACAGACCTGTATTGATAAAATCTGTCAGGACGTTGTTGGAATTGGAAGCGCAGATGAAGCGTTCCACAGGAAGGCCCATCTTTTTAGCGTAATAGCCTGCCAGAATATCACCAAAATTGCCGGTGGGAACAGAAAAGATGACTTTTTCACCCGGGCTGATACGATTATTGGCTACCGCATCCGCATAAGCCTTGAAATAATAGGTAATCTGGGGCGCCAGTCTACCCCAGTTGATGGAGTTGGCAGAAGAGAATACCCATCCGTATTCCCCAATCTCCTTTTCCAGTTCCGTATTACTGAAAATTTCCTTGACACCCCGCTGGGCATCATCGAAATTTCCTTTTATCCCAAAGACACGGGTGTTTTTTCCTTTCTGGGTTATCATCTGCAGTTTTTGGATCTGGCTAACACCGTCATCCGGGTAAAATACGACGATCTCTGTTCCGGGAACATCCGCAAATCCTTCCAGCGCGGCTTTTCCCGTGTCACCGGAAGTAGCAGCCAGGATAACAATCCGTGTATCCGCCCCGGTTTTGGCCTGCGCCCTGGTCATAAGATGTGGCAAAATCTGCAGTGCAATATCCTTAAATGCCATGGTGGGCCCGTGCCATAATTCCAGCACGTCGGTATTTTCTGCCACTCTGCGCAGCGGCGCCGGGTCAGCGCCGAATTTTTCCGGTGAATACGCCAATGCTGCGCTTTCCGCCAGTTCCGAAACCGTGTAATCCGTCAGGAAAAGCCCCAGTATTCTGACGGCGCTTTGGTCATAAGGCAGCGTATGCATGCTCAGGATTTCATCTAAAGAAAGCTCAGGAAAACTCTGTGGTACAAAAAGTCCTCCGTCAGCAGCAAGACCGTTCTTGATCGCATGGGCAGAAGATACCTTTCCGGCTTGCCCTCTCGTACTTACAAATAACATGATTGATTCTCCTTGTCTAACAACATGATTTAGGTTGTACACGTTCGGTTTTATACGGCGGTCAGGGAAACAGCTGTCGCCCGGGCTGCCCTGATAAGATCTTCCGGAGCGGCCAGTATCTGCATACCCCGCATGCCTGCGCTGATGGCAATAACGGAAAACCGGTTACATGTTTCATCAATATATACCGGATAATCCTTTTTTGCTCCCAACGGTGAGCAGCCGCCTCGAATGTATCCCGTCAGCGGAAGGACCTCTTTCAGATGGACCATTTCACACCGCTTGTTTCCGCTTTCCCTGGCCAGTTTTTTAAGGTCCAGCTCCCCGTTTCCGGGAATAACAGCAAAAAGCACACCGGTTTTATCCCCTCGCACGCAGAGCGTTTTGAATACCTGATCCGGAGGCATTCCGACCTCTTTTGCAACATGGACCGCATCCAGATGATCCTCGTCCACAGGATAGGTCTTCAGTTCATATTGGATATGAAGTTCATCAAGTATGCGTGCAGCATTAGTTTTTTTTGTCTTTTTCATGGAAGATGTCTCCTGTGATTTTCAAAAGGATATCTTGTCTGATTCCCATAAAGATATTTCATCAAATTATATCCTCCTGCGATTATATATAGTAAACTAAAATATGGAAAAACGCAAATATCTCTGCTATAATTTAAAAGAAACGGATAACGGGTATAGAAACCGGGCCAAATAAATTTAATAGATCATAACAGAAAGAAGGCTGTGCAGATGGCGATAAAAATTGCCTGCGGACAACTGGAAATTATATCGGGACGTCCAGACCTGAACACCCAAAATATATTGCGCATGATCAGCCGCGCACGGAATGAGGACGTTGACCTTTTACTGCTGCCTGAACTGGCGGTTCCGGGGTATCTTGTCGGTGACTTGTGGGAACAGAGTGACTTCCTGAAGGACTGCGAGACTTTCGGTCAACAGATCATCGGAGCTTCCCAGGGAATCACCGTGGTATTCGGGAATGTGGCGGTGGACTGGAGAAGGAAAAACCGGGACGGGCATGTGCGCAAATACAACGCCGCCTTTGTTGCCCGGGACGGGAAACTGATCCCTACCGGACAGGGGCTCGATTTTGTCGCCAAAACAATGCTGCCCTCCTATCGCCAGTTTGATGATCCCAGATATTTTTCCGGACAGGAAACCCTTATGAAGGACAGGAGGATCTCCCTGAAAAACGGATGGGGTCCGGTTCCCGTTACCATTCAGGGGAAAGAATACAGGATAGGCATTTTGATCTGCGAGGACGGCTGGACTGAAAACTATCCGGTATCCGTACCGGCCCTGCTAAAGCAAGACGGCGCAGAAATTTTATGCAATATTTCAAGTTCTCCGTTTACGCTGGAAAAAAACCAAAAGCGTCACCGGATTTTCGGCCAGCAGGCCAAAGACCTTCATCTGCCGCTGGTCTACTGTAACCAGACCGGCGTCCAAAATACAGGAAAAAATATCTTTGCATTCGACGGGCAGAGCTGTGTCTACGGTCCGGACGGCATGGTAAAGGCAGCAGCACCCATGTTTGAAGAAAAGTTGCTGATATTTTCCTGGGACAGGGAGAACGAAAAAATTCGGGCACGCTCAGCAGAAGATGAGATGATTGTCACTGAGGATGACGAGGCAGAAATCGTCTATAGGACCATCCGTTACGGAACAGAACAGTTTCTTAAACAAACCGGAATCCGCCGAATGGTCCTTGGCGCTTCCGGAGGCATTGATTCTGCAGTTGCGGCAGCACTTTTTACGGATATTCTGGGACCACAGCAGGTCCTTTTGGTGAATATGCCCAGCCGCTATAATTCGGAGCTGACCAAGAATCTGGCCCAGCAGCTGGCGGAAAACCTGAAATGCTGCTACACCATTGTACCGATCAACGAAAGTGTGTCCAATACAGTGGAACAGCTTTATACCCCGATTCACAATTACTCTTCCAATCGCGATTTCAAGGTGGAATTAAACGGACTGATTTATGAAAATATCCAGGCGCGGGATCGTGGTTCCAGGATTTTGGCAGGCTTTTCCGCCGCATTTAAAGGCGGTGTAAGCTGTAATGCCAACAAAGCAGAGATCGCGGTTGGATACGGGACGTTTTACGGCGACCTCATTGGATTGTTTTGTCCTCTTGGCGATTTATGGAAATATCAAGTCTATGCCCTGGGTCGGTATATAAACGAAAAGGTGTTCAAAACAGAAGTGATTCCGGAAAAGATATTCTCCATTCGTCCCAGCGCGGAACTTTCAGAAGAGCAGACCGTGGGAACTGGCGGGGATCCGTTGATTTACGAATATCACGACTATTTGCTGCGATCTTTTGTGGAAAACTGGGACAAGGCTTCTCCTGCAGAAATAATAAGGCATTATATGAACCACAGCCTTGAAAAATTCCTGGGATGCGTGGATGGTACCGTGGCCCGCATCTTTCCGAGTCATAAGGCTTTTTGTCAGGATCTTGAGTACTGGTACTCCCTGTTTACCGGTCTTGCGGTAGCCAAGCGTATCCAGGCTCCGCCGATACTGAGCCTGAGCAGAAGAGCTTTCGGCACCGATTTCCGGGAATCCCAGATGACATCCTATTTTTCGACGGAGTACAAAGTCATGAAGGAAAAACTTCTGCTGCAGGAACGCTTGTTTTAGAAGATTTCCGTAGCGCCCTTCCCTATTGATTTTATGGCTGCCGGTGTTTGCTGATGGTTGAAAGAACATGAACCGCCGGTTCTGTTCTGCATTGATTATTGAATCGGAGTATGATTATGAATTCATTTTACCGTTTTATTTCACTGACTGCTGTTTTCTGGACCACCGTATCTATGTCAGCCTACACGCCTCACGAGACAGGATCACGTACTACAGCCAGCGGTGCAAAAGCCAGGGAAGGATATACCTGCGCCGCCAATTTTGTCCCGCTGGGGAGCGTCATAATTTATGACGGCCATAAGTACTACGTTCAGGACCGCATGCATCCAAGCAAAAACCGCCATGTGGATATTTTTATGGAATCCTATAAAAAAGCACTGGAATTTGGCCGCAAGGAAGCAAAGGTACAGGTTTTCACACCGGATGACGAACACCTAAAGATTCCGGGAAAAAACAAATCCGGGGAAGCAGCCCGGGAAAATGCGGAAACTGGCGGTAACACCTCATCGGCAAATAAGGAAATAAAGAAACCGACGGCAAAACAGACAGGAACTGCGAAAACACATTCCGGGTCCGGAAGTCCACAGGCAGCTGCTGTGTTTAAACCGCAGGCGAAACCCTGATATTTAGTATCCAACTGTCACGGCCATCGCTGACGCAGAATGAGTCAGCGATGGCCGTATCTTTTTAATGCGTATCTGCATATGTATAAAAGCGTATCCCGGTCCGATACGTTCGTACCGTCACGGTTCCTTCTGGAAATTTACTTTACAGCCTGATGCAGGCTGCAGCCGAAAGAGCGGTATTGGCGTCTGTCACGATTTTCTCAATGACGTCCCTGCAAGGAAGCACTTCATTTAATACATTCAGGCTTTCCCCTGCCATGACGCTTCCGTTTTCAATGTCCCCTTCCATCATACCCAAACGGGCTGTTCCAGTTCCCATTTCCATCAGCGTTTTATCTGGAGCGCCGCTGGTCTCTGCAGCGAGGTATTTGCGGGTAAAGGTATTTTCAAGGCAGCGTACGCCCAGATTTCTCGAATATCCTGTAACTACACAGTCCGTATCTGTAGCCTTAACGATCATTTCTTTTGTCCGCTCATGTACAGGGCATTCCGTGGTCAACAGGAACCGGGTTCCCATCTGTACGCCATCCGCCCCCATCAGTAATGCGGCAGCCATTGCCCGGCCATCGGAAATTCCTCCTGCTGCGAGAACAGGAATCGGATATTTTTCCCTCAGCACATTGGAAAGAAGGGCCATGCATGTCATCTTGCCGATGTGGCCACCCCCTTCCATGCCCTCAATTACCATGGCATCGGCACCGGAAGCGGCGATTCGTTTTGCCAGCTTGACATTGGGGACTACCGGGATCACCTTTACACCGGCTTCGTGCATCCTGCTGATCCACGGCACCGGATTTCCGGCGCCGGTAGTAATAAAAGCCACTTTCTCCCGGCATATCACTTCAGCAATTTCATTCACATTGGGTGCCATCAGCATAAGATTCACGCCAAAGGGTTTATCCGTAAGCTCTTTGGCTTTTGCTATTTCTTCTGCCACCCATTCGGTAGTACGGCCGCCGCTGCCGATGATGCCTGCGCCTCCGGCATTGGACACCGCCGCCGCCAGCGTTCCATCGCTGCTCCAGGCCATACCGCCCTGGATAATAGGATATCTGATCCCCAATAATTCACACAAACGGTTTTTCATAATATATTTTCTCCTTCATAAAAAACAAATTAACTATCGCCTTGAGAGTCAATCTTTTACAAGTTAGAAAGAGTTCGATGATATTTGGACTCATTTATACAATGTAACAGATTTTATTGTTTACGGTTTTGCTATTTTATGGTTCCCTGCCATGCTATTGGAACAACTTTGACAGGAAAAGAATGATGAAAAATGCGGCGGTGCCGATTAATCCAACAAACAGAAATGCCGGCAGCACAAAGAAGATAATACCCAGGACGATGAGCGCAAAGATAATCCAGGTTAGCAGGCCGCCCCCAAGCCGGTATATCTTAATGCCGGGAGACTCTTCACTGTTTTCATAGTCCCGGTCCGTATCATGAAAGCTTCCTTTTTCCTGATACTGTCCGTTCATGTCAGTTTCATCATTCCGTCCTGAACCATCTATTTCAATTGTTGTGCCAGAAAAACTGTCCCTTTCTTCCCGCGTCAGGCTTTTCGGCTCGAAATCAACCTGTTTATGACAATATGGACATTCTGTAAGGCTGTCATCAAATTCATGTTGGCAAAATTCACATATCACTTCGATTCCCCCCTTACGAAAACATCATGTTTAGCAAGGCGCTTTCATTACAGTAGCGCGGATCAAAAGGCTCCAATTTCAAAACGGCACGAATAATTTGCATTCTGTCATGGATGCGGGATCCCTCAATTTTGGTTTTTTCCGCATAAGATACGATATCTAACAGGAATGTCTCAGTCAGGGTCATATAATTTCCCAAAACTGCCAATGCCCAGACAACATATTCATCGTTGCTGCAGAAGGATACCGGTGTGAGTGTATAAAAATCACTCCACATTTGGACCAGGTTTCTACGGTCTTTCCAGGAAAGATGGAGAAGTTTGCTTAGTCTGATGATAAACTGATGAACCGGATTGTCCTCTTTTACCTCGGATGGTTTGTAATTTCTTACGTTTGTCGACCAGCGAAAGGGTTCCATAACCGTATCCTGTACACCGGCCGATCCGATCATCTGGGTGATCAGCGCTGTATTATGGATACAGAAGTCTTCCCAGTCGGCATCAGGTTCAGAAACCCTGTACCAGTCCAGAAAGGATGAAAAGCGTTTTAAAAGAGCTTTGCGCGCCAGCGGCCTTACACAGATGCTCCACAGGTATTCGGTAATCAGGTTGCCATCTTCAAAAACATGGCCAATGCAGATCAGGTCTGTTGTATCCGTCCTGTCATCCAGGGGCAAGGATAATTCATAAATACTACCTGTAAAGAAATCCCTGCAGCGATACCAGCTGTTTCCATCGTCTCCCTCAATCATAAAGACCATCAAACGGACTTTCTGCATCGTTTCAAGCAGTCTGGTCAGCGCTTTATTGTCTTTTTTGAAATAAGGATCAGGATGGTTCCTGTAATACTCATAAAATGCTTCTACAGGGCGCTGGTTGGTGTCAGATAAATGAAAATCGAAAAGGAAATATTCCCAGAAAGAGGCTTCCAGTTCTGGATTTTTGGATCCGTCCGGTATCAAATCCGATCCAAAATAGGAGATGCAGGCTCTCCGTCGTTCAAACCGAAATTCTTCATCATTAAAATAGTCTCGCATCATGCAGAACAAATCGGACAGCTTTTGTCCTAACTGCATGAAAACCTTTGTATCCAGATCCGGCTCCTGGTTGATACGGTACTTTTCATATTCTTCCGGAAGGGATCCGTCTTCACTGAAAAGTTTTAAATTTTTACCGTTTCCCAGAAGTTTTGCTTTACATTTTTCGGCGGCGTCATCATGGGAAATTGCTTTTTTTCGTTTTAAAAATATCAGAAGGCGTCCGATTACAGACAGGAATAGTTCCACAGTATCGTGGCTCAGCTCAAAATCAGCGATATTCCTTTGGCACCAGCTGATACAATAAATCAAATCTTCGGCGGTCAGATCCCCAATCTTGTAGGATGTATTGCCGCAATAAATCAACAGGTACATGACCTGCCCCCAGATTTCCAGGAGGTCATCGTCCGATGCGCCACGGAACGCTTCCGTACGCATGAATTGCTCTGCATAATCCCGGCGCAGGACCTGATTCCATCCTTCATCATCAACGTACAGGTCATTGATAATATCGTATATGTTTGTCATTTCTCTCCCAGAACCAGAATTTCCGGTTCTAATTTAACACCGTATTCGTTCCAGACACTCGTCTGAACGTGTTCGATTAATTGCAAGACATCGGCTGCCGTTGCTTGACCTGCATTCACAATAAAGCCGGCATGTTTGGGAGAAACCTCTGCCCCGCCGATCCGGAACCCTTTTAATCCGCACTGCTCGATCAGGTATCCGGCAAAATGACCCTCCGGTCGTTTGAATGTGCTGCCGGCACTGGGTAGTTCAAGCGGCTGTTTGCTGATACGCCGCCGATTGAAATCTTCCATCTTTTCAAAAATTTCCTTTTTATTCCCGGTTTCTGCCTGGATACAGACCTCTATGACAATATAATCGGCACCCTGTAGCGCTGAATGACGATAGCTGAAATCCAGATCTTCGTTCTGCAGAGTCTTTATCTGTCCGGATCGGTTCATTACAAGAACAGACCGCACGATATTTTTCATCTCGCCGTCATACGCTCCCGCGTTCATATAAACCGCGCCGCCAAGGCTTCCCGGTATGCCGGAGGCAAACTCCATGCCTGTCAGCCCCTCTTCCGCAATGATGCGGCAACACTGTGCCAGGGATATGCCGCTTCCAAATGAAAATGCCCGCCCATCTTTTTTACGGTACTTTAAAGCATTGCCCATCTTCATGACGATACCGCGGATCCCTTTGTCCCTTACCAGTACGTTGGAACCGTTGCCCAAAACTGTAAGGGGAATGTTGTTATCACGGGCGGTTTTCAGGAGCGCGCGAATATCCTCTACGTCTTCAGGAATGACCAGTACATCGGCAGGACCACCGATATGGAAGGACGTATGACAGGACATCGGTTCATCAATCCGGATCTGTCCCCTGACTGTAGTTTCTAAAAGGTTGGCGATCTTCTGATTGTCCATTTTATTCAGCGACTTCCTTTACAACATCCGTAATCGTTTTGGAAACATCCTGGAACATAAGCTGGAAGCGCTGGAAAGCGTTTAAATAATTAACAGCCAGCGGATTCAGCGTAAGCGTGCGCATCATATCGTTGAACTCTGCTTCTTTTCCGGCCGGCAGTTCCTTTTTCTGATACCGGGCGATTTCGATCTCCTGCCCCAACTGCATAAATTTATTGACAAGGGCTTTGGTGTCCGGTTCTGCGGACAGTCTTTCCTTTGCTTCCTTTAAAACCGAAAACTCCCTTGTTGCACGCATTTCTCTGGCCAGTTCATTGGCGCAGTCATATACTGTCATGATCGCTTCTCTCCTTTTATATTTTATATGCACACTTTATAACTGTAACATCATTCATTTTTTTGTCAAGCGTTAACACGGGTAGGATGATTGTTTATCGGATCTGGTCATAGGGGATATTCAGATGCTGCCATCCGTCAGTATTTCCATAGGAAAAATGCCACCATTCTTCCTTCCCCTGTACAAAGCCTTCTTCTTTCATGGTGTCCGAAAGGAGTTTCCTCAGGCTGCGCTGCTGTTCTGTTCCGCCAGTAAAACCGGGATACTGGCGAACCGATACTTCGTCAAAATCGCTGATCATGGTCACGGGTTCTCCGCTGGCAAGCTCGTACAAGCTTACATCAACCGTACGTCCTGTATTCCGGTCCTCTCCCTTCTCCGGCAAGGGAAGCATCCCTTTCCTTTCTTTGGTGAGCAAATCCGAGGCGAGCTTTGAGACATACCAGGGACGGTAACCTTCCCAGACGATAAGCCCGTAGCCTTGTCCCGCCAGCCTGTCAGAGACCTTTTTGAGCGCGCTGGCTGTGTCTTGATCCGCAAATGCTTCATTCACATTATACAAAGGAACTCCGAAAATGTTGTCTGAGCTGGTGTACCGCAGGTCGAACTTTACTGTGGGAATTACCTTTTTTATTGCAACCAGTTTGGCCGTTTGGCCCTGCTGCAATTTGGACGGTACCGGGGCCGTCCTTGCCTCTTCGTTCAGTTTCTGAAAGTCACCGCTTGGTTCGACTCGGAAGAGTTTATTCCCTTCGCCGGGAAAAAAATTACGCGTGAAACGTTTTCCGCCGATTTTGCAAACGGTGCCATTACCTTCTGCGTCACGCTCAAAATGGACAGCGGCTTCTGCAGAAAGCAAAGGGCCTTCTTCGTTCAAAGTATAAGAATCAAAGCGGACTTTTTTCAGGGGGAAAATATTAGACATGCTGAAATCCCTGTCGTCTGCATCCGAATGATACACAATTTCCAAATTTCCGGCGTTTTCCCTGACAAGAAATGCGGAAGCATTTCCGTAATACATTCCCAATAAATACTTTATATCCTTGGGCACTGCCTTTGCGGCAAAGGCATCAAAAGATATTTGCACAAGAAACAGTGTAGGAATAATCACTGAAATAATTATCTTTTTCATCTTTTTCGTCTTTCTTTTTACTAAATTCTGTCATGTACCGGCAGATTTACAAAGCGGGTTCTGTAATTTTAAAACGAATATCCTGCAACGCATTTAAATTTTTGCGGACTTCACCGACCATGTTTAGATCAATGTCTGCGTAAATGATTTCCTCGCAGTTTCCGCCTTCGGCAAGAATGCGGCTTAATGGATCAATTATGCGGGAATGGCCGTAAAAGGGATCTCCCTTGAAAGATCCAACACAGTTGACAGCCGCTACATACACATGGTTTTCAAAAGCCCTGGCCCTGGACAACAGATCAAATCCGTCGCCACGCCGGGAAGGCCACTCTGCCGGGCAGACGATCAGCTGGGCTCCCTGCAATGCCAGATACCGGTAAAATTCCGGAAATCGAAGGTCATAACAGATGGTGGACCCGCAGCAGATACCGTCCAGATCATATACGTCAAAGGATTTACCCGGGGCAAAAAACTTTTCTTCATCAAACATGCCGAAAAGATGGGCTTTTCCATAAGCATGCACGATATTCCCTTTTTTATTGATGGCCAGCAGCATGTTATATACCAGTCCGTCCTTCCTAATTGGCAGGGATCCTGGCAACAGGGAACATTGGTTATTCCGAGCGATATCGCATAATTTCCGGACCAAGGGTCCGTCCATTGTGACTGCTTCCTCTTTCAAATGTCCCAGTGAATAACCGGTGGTCCAGATTTCAGGTAAAATAACAAGATCACTTTTTTCTGCGGCTTCTTCCAAAAGGGCGAGTCCATGCTCCGTATTTCCCTTACAGTTTTTTTCCCGGATTTCCATTTGCACTAAAGCAATTTTCATGTTTTATCCCTGCTTTCTATATCTTCTTCCGGCAGCATCCCATTTTGTTGCAGATATCCCGCTACTAGGGATTCCAGTATCCGCAGCAGTTTAGTGCCGATAAAATCATTTTTTGAAAGGGGTCGTACCCAAGCTGCCGGAAGTCCGTAAAGATGAGCTCCCAGCACATCGGTGAACAGTTGGTCGCCAATTGCCAAAATCACAGCCGTATGATTGTCCTTACCGCCGGTTACAGGGGACTTAGTCCCTTTTTCCTGTAGTTCGGCAGTGTTGTTTTGGCTTTGAACAGGATCTGTAACGCTGTCTTTGTACTGAACCGGATTAATGGTGTTTTTCCATGGTGATGCCTGTTTTGCGACATTCGGGCCTTCCAGCAGCCGTATGGCTCCGGAAAATGCCCTGGGAAATGGTTTACCCGCCCAGGAGAAAATCTGGATATCCAGTCCGTTTTGTTCGAGCTGTTTACGGATTGCCGCCGTCCGCCGGCCTCCATTGTTAGAAGTAAGAGCCAGGGGGATACCTTGACGCCTGAACGCAGTCAGCCAGCGAATGTGTGTTTCTGATATGATGTTGCAGTTTCTGGCCAGCAGCGTGTTGTCAATATCTACCAGCAACGCGGTGTATCCGGATTTAAGCACCCATTCCGGTGTAATTTCCGTCAATTTGGAATACCGGTACTCTGGATTCAATATATTGAATATCATAACTATATTTCATCTCCGGCAACAGCTTCAGCGGGAAATGTAACTACGAACCTTGTGCCTGTCCCTACCTGGGAAAATACCTCTATGCTGGCACCGTGCATACGTACGATCTCCTTGGCGATTGCCAGCCCCAGCCCCGTACCTTGGGAGGAACTTTGGGCATGCGACTTGTCCACCTTGTAGAATCGTTCAAAGATAAACGGAATATCCTCCTCTGAAATGCCTGGACCGTTATCTACTACGCTCATCTCAAAGGATCCGCCGGGCAGCCGCTTCGTCTCATACCGGACATAACTTCCTTCCGGCGAATATTTGATGGCATTATCTCCCAGCAGCAGAACCAGCTGGACGATCTGATCCCCGTTTCCGAGTATATACACGTCTTCTTCCAGATGAAGGGCCAGCGTGATCTTTTTCGGTTCGGCCTTTACCTTCAGCTTTTCTGCCACGTTGCGGATAATTTCCGCCATGGGAAGTGGCTGGGTATCGGAAACTTTTAGTTTGTCAGCGGATTGGAGCCGGCTGATATCCAGTAGTCCCCGGACCAGCCGCTCAAGACGTTGGGTTTCGCTGGCAATCAGGTCGCAGTAACGTTTATTGGAATCCTGACTATCAAGACTGTCGCTGACAATATCATTATAGCCCCGGATGATCGTGATGGGGGTCCGCAATTCATGGGAAACATTGGCCACAAAGTCCCTGCGGATCTTTTCCATCCGTGCTAGTTTTCCCAAATAGTTACTCAGTTCTGTACTCAGGTGGTTGATGGCATTTCCTAATTCGGCAACCTCATCTTCCCCCTGCACTTCCACTTTACGGGAATAATTCCCGCCTGCGATTGCGATGGTCGCGTCTTTCATGGAAACCAGGGGTTTGACCACCTGCCTGGACAGCCGCCGCACCATGAGCAGACTGACCAGCAATGCCAGGATACCTACGATGATGGTAAAGATATATACGTTACGGAGAAAGCCGCCAAAACCGCTGAGAGGCTCCGCCATCAGGATAGCTCCCCTGGGATGGTCCTTCTCTCCATAGGGAACACCGACCAGGATAACCTGCTGCTTAAAATACGGATGATAGATCTGGGAGCGGACACTGACTCCACGATAAATATCTTTCAGGATCTTATTGACATTGCGCGATACCTGCCCGTTTTTGATTTCTTCCGCCAGCCTTGTGGTATATTCATATACCGGGATACGGTCAGCGGGGATGGATACATCCGGTTTATCCGTGACAATCTTATCACTGCCGGAAACATTTGCCTTTCCTGCGGCATCCACATCGGCCGCTATATTGGAAGCGGCCAACAGGTTATAGTCATTGTCGAACAGCCAGATACGGGCACCGACCAGCCGGTCAACTGCGATCAGATAGCGCATCAGCATGTATCGGTTATTATCCGTAGTGACGAAATATTCGACGGTATCGGCCATCTCATGACCTTTTTGGGAAAGTTCGTCTTCTTTGATTTTAAAAAAGTAATCTGCAATTAAATAGGAAGTACCGGCTGTAATACCGACCACCACGATTACTATAATGGTCATGAAGCTGTACATCAGCCGGGTACTCAATGATTTATTCACGCTGCACCTCTAACCGCTATTTTTTTGCAGGCACCTTATTCTTAAGCTCGAATTTATACCCTACGCCCCAAACCGTGTCAATATCCCAGCTGGAATTCTTGGGAATTGCCAGCTTTTGGCGTATGCGTTTGATGTGGGTATCTACTGTACGGGTATCTCCGAAATATGTGTATCCCCAGATTGATTCCAGCAACTGGTTGCGGGAGTACACCTTGCCGGGAGAGGAAGCAAGGAAATACAGCAGCTCAAACTCTTTCGTAGTAAGGGTAAGCGGCTTTCCCCAGGCAATGGCCTGCATCCGGTCCCGGTCAATAGAAAGCCCGTCGAAGGCAATCTTCCGTTTGTCATTCAGCTTCTGGAAACCGCCGGATCTGCGCAGAACGGCTTTCACGCGGGCAACCACCTCGCGTGGGTTGAACGGTTTCGTGATGTAATCATCTGCGCCTTTTTCCAATCCCAGGATCCTGTCATCGTCTTCATCTTTTGCGGTCAGCATGATGATGGGGATGTCATATTTCCGGCGGATCTCTTCACAAGCGGTGATGCCGTCCATGACAGGCATCATGATATCCAACAGGACGATATCGGGAGAGTCTTTTTCCACCTTTAACAACGCCTGCTGGCCATTATCCGCTTCGATCACCTCAAAGCCTTCTTTGGCAAAATATACCCGCAGGATTTCCCGGATATGGGATTCGTCATCGGCAATTAAAATTTTAGACATGGTATTTTCTCCTCATATAAAATATAAATTGGATTTTAACAATAAAGCAGATATGTTATACAACGACACGATTGAGAAACAACATTGAAAGAAACTATAATGCGGGAAAATGTCCGCACTTTCTGCTTTTGCGTTCAATCTTCGTATATTATTATACAATATAAAGAGCTTCTGTGGAACAGCAGAACATTTCATCTCACAAAAGATTTACAAAAATGTCGCAAAAGAGACATATAAAAACAGACAAACCATAGAATGATTTGTCTGTTACTAAATTGCAACTATTGATCAAAACCGATAAAATTAATTATATACCCGACCGGCTCCGATATATCTTGCACCCCAGTATCCGGTAAAGACTTCTGCTACGGAAATTCCCTTGCTGCAGGAAGCATGTATGAACTTACCGTCTCCTACATAGATGCCTACATGCGATGCGCCAGGGGCATAGGTCTGGAAAAATACAAGATCCCCTGTTCTTAGATTAGAAGTATTGATGCGGGTTACCGCGTCATACTGAAGGTCGGCCATACGCGGAAGAGAAATTCCTGCTTTTCCAAATACATAGCAGACAAAACCGGAACAGTCAAAGCCGCCGGGAGACATCCCGCCAAATACATATGGTACACCAAGCATGCTGTACGCCGCACGCAGAATTGTACGGGTTATCGCATGGTTTCCGTAACGATCCTGTGGCATTTCCTTGTTCATAAGACTACGGTATGTACCATCATTTACAATGCCGTCTGCATTAAGGCCTTTTGCTGCCTGGAAGTTCTTTACCGCCTGTTCGGTGGCAGGCCCAAAGACTCCGTCAATGGAGCCCACATTATACTGGAGCACCGCAAGCTGTTTTTGAATTTCAACAACTTCCTCACCGCGATCGCCTACCGCGAAATCTGCAAAAGCTGTTGAAAAAGAAAAACAGGATAACAAAATTGTTGTTACTGCTAATGTCTTTTTAATAAATCGCATTGCCCAACATCCTCTCAGATCAACTGTGACGCAAATTCTGAGACGCATAAAAACTTGTAAAAGCAGGATACACAATTACAACATTTATAAATCTCTGGAATTATTAATATTACGAAT